>JAFYDI010000101.1 GCA_017544835.1 Lachnospiraceae bacterium
GATATTGTTACAATAAAGGAAGATTTTTGTATTGTAAGAAAGGAGGGTTTTGCTACAATCACAGTATACGGATGAGAATGGATTAAATGAGGAGAGAGATAAGTGGCAAAAAACGAATCTAAGGAACAGAAGAATAAGTTCCCTGTGTCCAAGCTTCGGTGGCTTTGGATTAATATGAAGGGGACGAGGGCCATGTTTATACTGGCTCTTTTCGGTACGGTTATTTATAACGTAATGCAGTTAACCGTGCCGTTTTTTTCGTCCAAAATTGTGGACGAATATTTGCAGGGCGAGAATGCGGCTTATAACCGTGCCAATAATATGCACGGATTCTATGTGCTTCTTGCTTGTATGGTAGGGTTTACGATTTTCAGGGTTATAGTGGTATATCTTGACTGTATGGCTTATGAGCACTCGTCTCAGAAGGCTTTGTATCGCATCAGAAATTCTCTTTATGACAAGATCCAGAGACAGGATATGAAGTTTTACTCTACCTACAGAACGGGCGATTTAATGACAAGAGTCACCGGTGACCTTGATGCCTGCAGACATATGATTGCGTGGGTTATACGTAATATTATTGAGTCGTTTGTGCTTTACTTTTCAACGGCTGTGTATCTGTGCATCATTAATTGGAAGCTGGCGCTTTCGGTGCTTATTATTTCACCGTTTATCTTTATTATCATAGTGAAGTTTCGTAAGAAGGTCGGCCCCATGCACAGGGAGTTACGTGAAAAGCTTGCGGGCATGAACACTTACGCTCAGGAGAATATCTCCGGTAACCGCGTGGTTAAGGCTTTCGCGCGAGAAGATTACGAAATAGACAAGTTTGATACTTCAAACGTTGACTACAGAGATACCAATAAGAGGACTCAGATGATATGGATTAAGTTCTATCCTTTCATCGAAGGTTTAGCCAATATGTTAAGCCTTGTGCTGATACTTGTGGGCGGCATTTTCCTTATCAATCATGAGCTTACCATGGGTGAATATGTTGCGTTCTCAGGTCTTATGTGGGCGATTGCGAACCCTATGAGAAACCTTGGTAACATCATGAATGAGTTTCAGCGTTTCGACGCGGCTTCCAATAAGGTTATGGAGATTTACTTCTCTGAGCCTATAATCGTGGATAAGGCTGACTCGATTGTTCATCCCGAACCCTTCAAAGGCAAGGTTGAGTTTAAGCACGTTTCCTTTAAGTACGATGACGGCAAGCTTCCGGTGCTTAAGGACATTTCTTTTGTGGCCGAGCCCGGTCAGACGGTTGCCATCATGGGTGAGACGGGCTGCGGTAAGACTTCCCTTATCAACATGATTCCAAGATTTTACGAGCCTATTGAGGGCGAAGTGCTGGTGGATGATGTAAGCGTTGACAAGTACCGCCTCACCGATTTAAGAAAGCATATCGGTCTGGCAACGCAGGATGTACTGCTTTATTCGGATACTATTGAAGGTAACATTGCTTACGGAGTAACCGGTCTTACCGCCGAGCAGGTAGTTAAGTTCGCGCGTTATTCCGCGGCAAGCGAGTTTATTGCCAAGATGCCTGAGGGCTACGACACCATCGTAGGTGAGCGTGGCGTGGGTCTCTCCGGCGGACAGAAGCAGAGAATTTCTCTTGCCCGCGCACTTGCTATAGAGCCTTCGATACTTATACTTGACGATACTACTTCCGCCGTAGACATGGAAACGGAGAAGGAAATCCAGCACAGCCTTCGCGAGCTTGATTTCCCCTGCACCAAGATTATTATCGCGCAGCGTATTTCCACCACCAAGGCGGCGGACAAGATTTTGGTACTACAGGACGGTCGCATTACCGAGGAAGGTTCCCACGAGGAACTCATAGCCAAAGGCGGCTACTATGCAGAGCTTGTTAAGCTCCAGACGGGAGGTGAGGCATAATGGCAACTAAGCGTAATACTTACAGAGTCGATGAAGCCTACGAAGAGGAGTTTAATATCAAGCATATCCTCCTTGCTTCCAAGTACATTAAGAAATATTTAAAGCGCATGATAGCTGCGATTGTCTTAAGTGCTATCGGCGGAGCCACAGCACTTCTTGCTCCCATGATTACCAAGAAAGCACTGGATGAGGCGGTACCGAGCGGTGATGTTAAGAACCTTGTGGTGCTTGTAAGCCTGCTTGCCGGAGTGTTTGTGGTAAGTATCCTTTTTACGACACTAAGGTCCCGCGTAATGGTTAATGTCAGCCAGAATATTATTTATGATATTCGTCGAGACCTTTTTGCACACTTGCAGAAGTTGTCTTTCCAGTACTACGATGACAGGCCTCACGGTAAGATTCTGATTCGTGTGGTTAACTACGTTAACTCCGTGTCGGATATGCTTTCAAACGGACTTATTAACGTAATACTTGAGTGCATCAACCTTGTTATCATCGTGGCATATATGTTTGCGGTGGATGTGCAGTTATCCCTTGTGGTACTGTGCGGTGTGCCCATTCTTGCGATATTCATGTTCTGGATTAAGGGCAAACAGCGTAAAGCCTGGAGAGCGGTTTCCAACAAAAACTCCAACTTAAACGCTTACCTTCAGGAAAACATCGTGGGCGCAAGAATCACACAGATTTTCGCAAGAGAAGATGAAAATGCCGAGATTTTTGCAGGGTTATCCAACGACTGTCGACGCACCTGGATGGGCGCCGTAAGATGGACCAACCTTGTATGGCCCGGTATCGATACGATTTCGGTACTTGTAAGAGGGGCGATTTTCCTCTTTGGTATTGCAATCTTTATAAACGGTGACAAGACCGTAGGTACAATCGTGGCTATTTCCGGATACGCAAGCCGTTTCTGGCAGCCTATTATGAACCTTGGTAATATATTCAATAACTTCATCAACAACATGGCTTACCTTGAGAGAATTTTCGAGACCATGGACGAGCCTGTAACCGTTGATGATGTTGAGGGCGCTATCGAGATGCCTCCGATTAAGGGTGAGGTAACCTTTGAAGACGTACACTTTAGCTACGAAGAAGGTAAGGAAGTGCTTCATAATGTTTCCTTTACCGTTAAGGCAGGCGAGAGCGTTGCACTTGTAGGACCTACCGGTGCCGGCAAGAGTACAATAGTAAACCTTGTATCGCGATTCTACAATGTGGATAGCGGCAGGGTTCTCATAGACGGAATAGATATTTCAAAGGTGACGCTTAAGAGCCTTCGCAGCCAGATGGGCATCATGCTTCAGGACAGCTTCATATTCTCGGGTACCATCGAGGACAATATTCGCTACGGCAAGCTTAATGCGACCTTCTCGGAGATTGACAAGGCCAGTCAGACGGTTTGTGCGGCTCCCTTTATCGACAGAATGGCCGACGGCTACGCAACAGAGGTCAAAGAACGCGGCTCGCTGCTCAGTCAGGGCCAGAAGCAGTTGATTTCTTTTGCCAGAACGTTATTATCGGATCCTGCGATACTGGTGCTTGACGAGGCTACTTCAAGCATCGACGTTCAGACCGAGAAAGCGCTTCAGCAAGGCCTTAACGCTATGCTTAAAGGTCGAACTTCCTTCATCATTGCCCACAGACTTTCTACCATCCGCAACTGCGACAAGATTATGTATATCGATGACGGCGGCATCGTAGAGTGCGGCAACCACGAGGAACTCATGGCGCGCAAAGGATATTATTACAAATTATATACTGCGCAGATGGACGACATTGCTTAACTTAGTCGGACTTTTCCGTAGTATTGGGGGCGAAGGGCCAAGTCTTACGAATGTGGGGCTTGGCTTTTCTTTTGCCATAATATAAGATAGTATAAGATATAGGTGATATCTATTCAGGAGGGTAATCTATGAGATGTAATGTATGCGGTGCACAGGTTGATGACGGCACCAAGACTTGCCCTTATTGCGGATGCGCGGTAGAGGGCGATGGCAAGGAAACTACTGTTTACAGCGCTTCAGGCGAAGTAAATGCAAATGAGAGTGCGGCTCCGGTTAATGGTGCGACTTCTTTTGACTATAGTTCGGTAAGCCGTGAGGCCGGACCTGCTGTAGGACTTAAGTGGGCGCACTTCCTTGGATACTTCGCACTTTGGATTGGTGCATTGGCTAACCTTGCCAACGGAATCAGACTGTTAACCGGTTCACTTTATGAGGAACAGGGCGTTACTGCTGAAATGGTATATGCATTCTGGGGCAACAGCCTTAAGTACGCCGACAAGTTCTATTCGGTATGTCTGATTATAACTGCTGTACTTGCTGTTTGCGGTGCGGTAGCAATTCTTAAGTACAAGGCAATTGCAGGTACATTGGTAAGCGCGGTTTATGCTGTTAATGCTATTTCGGGAATCGCTTACATTGCAATGACCACACATATCCTTGGCCAGAGCACACTCGATTACCAGACTGCTGTAAGCATTATCGTAGCTATAGTGTTCTTCTGTGTTAACATTGTTTACTTTAAGAAGCGCAAGCACATATTTGTTAACTAATTCCATGATGAATCAAGGCCTCGGGCTTATGTCCGGGGCCCTTTCTTTGGTCCAAACGGCTAAAAGCATACCTTATAGCCTCAAATGCTTCGGAGGTGGGAACATTTTATGGGTTTGAAGAAAGAAAAAGCATACTTTATCGCCGAAAACGCTTTGGAGGTGGGAACATTTGTCGGGTACGGAGAAAGAAAATTCCCACCTTATCGCTGAAAATGCCCATAAGGTAGGAACACGAGCCATCTCGGGCAAAAGAAAATTCCCACCTTATCGCTGAAAATGCCCATAAGGTAGGAATATGAACCGCCTAAGGCAAAAGAAAATTCCCACCTTATCGCCGAAAATGCCCATAAGGTAGGAACATGAGCCGCCTAAGGCAAAAGAAAATTCCCACCTTATCGCTGAAAATGTCCATAAGGTAGGAACATGAGCCATCTAAGGCAAAAGAAAATTCCTACCTTTTTGCCCAAATCGCTCATAAGGTAGGAATTTGTAATCAGCCGGAGGCCAAAGCTCTGTAAAACCTCAGTTTATTATTTTTTTATAACTACTATCTTGCATTATAGAATAGCTTGTGATACAATGCAGTTAATCGCGAGAGAGTCAATCAAAGAAAGGAGAGCAATGTGAACGCACAATTTAAAAAAGGGGCACTGGAGTTATGCGTACTTACAATGCTTGCGGACAAGGATCGATACGGATACGAGCTTACCGATGAAATCTCTGCAAGAATGGATATTGCAACCGGTACATTGTATCTGGTACTTAAGAGACTTAAGGACGATAACCTCGTGACGACATATTTGCAGGAATCGGAAAACGGCCCTGCGAGAAAGTACTATCATTTGTCGGACGAAGGCAGAAAGTACCAGACAGAGCTTAAAGAAGAATGGACACAGTTTGTGAAAGCTATTGATGAAATCATAGGAGGACGGTATGAATAAACAGGAGTATATGTACAATCTCTTCGAGGCGTTAAGACCTTTCGATGAGGATGTAAGAAACGAGATTATAAGTGACTATGAAGAGCACTTTGCCGACGGACTTGCAAACGGCAAGACCGAAGAGCAGATTGTTGAGGAGCTTGGCTCCATAGATGAGCTTATTGCCGACCTTAAGGAATTAAAGGGCAAGGGCAGCGACAAGAAAGGCTTTGACTTTGACTCAATGGACATTTCCAAGGCGGCAGACAGCCTGGTTAAGGGAATCGCTAACTTTGTGGGTTCCGTTGCAGGCACCGTTACAAAGGGCGCTGAGAAGATGGGCGAGGGCTTTGCCGACGGGGCAAGCGATTTCGCAGATTCATTCTCCAAGGGCGTTACCAATGCGGCCAAGGAAGTTTACAACAAGGGCAGCGAATTTGCCAAGGATTTAAGTGAGAGCTACAAGGCTACCAGAAACACCGCCGACGGCACCACCGATGCTACTACAGAGGAAGGAAGCGGAAGTTCCGCAGATTGTAACGAAATCGTCATTGAAGGCGACTGCGCGAACATTTATGTAACAGCTTCACCCGACAATGTTGCAAGAGTTCACTACACCAACCACGGCACTGCCAATCAGCAGCTTACATACGCGTTCGAATGCTATCAGAAGGGCAGCACTCTTTACGGTATTGCCAAAAGAAAGAACTTAGGCTTAACCAACTTCTTCAGAAGCCTTACAAGTCCCCGAATCGACTTAAATGTCGAAGTTCCCAGAGACTACAAGGCAGTTACCTTTAAGACCGCATCCGGCGAGATCAGGGTAGAAGGTATCTCCGCAAGAACCGCTGTTGTAGGCGATGTAAGCGGTAATATCGAAATCAAAACCTGTGGCTTTGAAACCTTGAAGGCCAACAACATAAGCGGCGATATTACAATTGACGGCGTAAACAGTGATGTAATTACCGCAGAGGCTGTAAGCGGAAGTGTCAGAACAGCTGCTTCAGTGGCTGAACTTAAGACCGTTACCACCAGCGGACGCACCAACATCATTACCAGAAATGTTGAGAAGATTCAGAGTAATTCCGTATCTGGCTCCATCGAGATGACACTTGACGGCGCTGACGGATTCAATGCCAACGCTTCATCCGTAAGCGGCAGAATCAATCTTTTATGCGGTGACTCCAACGTAACCGGCGCTAAGAGCGGTAAGTACAACCTTGGAAGCGGAAGAGTACAGATTAAGGCTTCCACCGTTTCAGGTTCTTTAAGAATCGAGACAAGATAATACGACTAATGCATTTAAGCGGGCGAGAGAAATCTCGCCTGCTTTTTTGTATGCGGGAATACTATACGGCCAAATTTGTAGTATAATGGGGGATATAAAGGGGGGTTAATATGGAACAGAAGAATGTGAAGAAAACTGCGGGCTTCTGGGGCTTTGTATGGTGTCTCGGACTTGCGGGCCAGCTATGCTGGAATATGGAGAATCAGTGGTTTAACACTTTTGTCTACGAGAAGATAGCCAAGGACCCCACGATTATCTCCTGGATGGTGGCAATATCGGCTACCGCTACGACAATTTCTACGTTTGTAACGGGAACCGCCACTGACAGACGCGGAAGAAGACGTCTGGCGGTTTCGGTAGGTTATATACTGTGGGGTATCTTTACAATACTTTTCGGAACTACGGAATTCATCATGAAGGGCGCAGGTTCCGATGCGTCATCGGTTCTTATGACTGCGGGCGTGGCCGTTGTGGCTGCGGATGCGATAATGAGCTTTTTTGGCTCCATGGGTAATGATTCGGGCTTTAACGCGTGGATGAACGACCATATGAATGAGCGTAACAAAGGCCAGATAGGCGCGGCACTTGCGACTCAGCCCATTATCGGTACCATCGTCGGCACTGTTGCGGGCGGTATGCTAATCGGCAGCGAGAACAATTACATGAGACTCTTCGTGGTGATGGGCGCTTTTGTAATAGGCTGCGGTATCTTTTCACTGGTATTCATGAAGGATGCACCGGGCTTAGAGCCTCACAAGGAAGGCACCTTCGGGCAGCAGTTCGCATCGGTTTTCAACTTTAAAAAGTACTTTTCGCTTAAAGAACTCGTGTGGGTCAACCTCACACTTTCCGCATATTTTATTGCTTTTAACATGTACTTTACGCACATTGGCAATTACATGATTTATTATCTCGGATTTACCGCCGACCTTATGGGCTTCATGGAAGGAATAGGATTAATCCTTGCGATGCTTCTTGTATTCCCCGCCACCAGGCTAATTAACGAAGGCAAGCATGTGCCGATTGCTTTTGTGTCGATATTCTTTAATATCGCGGGGCTTTTGGTGCTCGGTTTCTTTGTCCGTCCGGAGAACGTTAATACAGGCAGCATTTTCAACCCTGTGATGCTTATCGGCGTATTCTTAATAGGCGTGGGCTATGTGGTGTTCCTGCAGACCGTTTCGGTATGGGCTAAGGGTCTTTATCCCAAGGAAGCTAAGGGACAGTTTGAGGGAATCCGAATCCTTTTCTTTGTACTGATTCCCATGGTGGTGGCGCCGCTTATTGCCAACCCCATCATCAAGAAAAACGGTGAGATTATAAACGAATACGGCCTCAAAGAATATCTTCCCACGGAAGTTTTGTTCCTAGTCGGTGCGGGCGTGTCGCTTATTACCTTTATTCCGCTGTTTATGGCTGCAAGATACAGTAAAAAGGGAAGTGCGAAATGATAGGTCATTATATTGCAAACTTCATAATGCTTTCTCCCAAGATTCCCAGGGAGGAGCTCATAAGGATTGATGAAGAGAGGGGCTTTTCCGACGCAATCGAAGATTACAACAAGCGCTGGGACAGAGAATCCTTCACGCTTAAAAGTGACGATGCCGAGATAAAGGGAGAGGTAATTGTCAATCCCGCCCACGTCTTAAAGCGCAACAAAGTCGTCGTAATCGCCCACGGCATCACCGCGGCCAAAGAAGCCGACATCAAATACGCCAAGATTTTCTACGAGCTTGGATACAGTGTACTGATATTCGACGAGCGTTATTTCGGCGACTCCAAGGCCAAGTATTGTACGCTTGGCATGAAGGAAGCGGAGGACATAAAGGTTATCTGCGATTATGCCAAGGAACGCTTCGGAAGCGATTGCTTCTTAGGACTTCACGGCGAGTCCATGGGTGGCGCGAGCGTCTTAAGGATGCTTGATACATACAAGCCCGATTTTGTGGTGGCGGATTGTCCGTTTTCGGATCTTGAACTTTTAATCAAGGAACTGGCGGCTAAGAGGGCAAGCATTCTGGGAACTCCCGCAAGATATGTGGCAAGACTTATAGGATATCTTAGATACAAGTATGATTATTTCAAAGTAAAGCCCATAGATTCGGTTAAAACTTCCGATGTGCCCATTTGCTTTATGCATGGGGAGGACGATTCTTTGATTAATGTAAATCACAGCAAGAAAATGTATGAGCTGTGTCATAATCCCTTGAGCGAGATACATATTTTCAAGGGTACGGACCATGCCTTGTCCATCACCGAGGACAGAGAGGGCTACACAAGATATGTCCGTGAATTTATTGAGAAAGTAGAACGTGCCGCGGGACTGTAGCCAGAATCGGCGCGCTACGGAGGATAGTATATGGAAGATTTTTTAAAACAACTTCAGGCAATAGGAACCAATGCGGGGCTTAAGATACTGCTCGCGTTAGTAATCCTTGTGGTGGGCATTAAGCTGTCAAAATGGCTTATTAAGCTCATCAAGAAGGGTAAAGCCTTCTCGAAACTTGAGAAGGGCGCTCAAAGCTTCATCACAAGCTTTATCCGCATCGCCCTTTATGCGCTTGTTATAGCAACCGCTGCTATGTGCTGCGGCGTGCCTTCAACAGCATTCCTTACAATCTTTACATCAGCAGGCGTCGCCATCGGCCTTGCACTTCAGGGCGCATTGTCGAACTTCGCGGGCGGCCTTATGATTTTGTTCTTTCACCCTTTTAAGGTCGGAGATTACATCGAGAGTGACGGCGCTTCCGGTACCATCACCGGCATCACGGTAATCTACACAATACTTACCACGCCCGACAACAAGGTCATCACAGTTCCAAACGGCAAGCTCACCAACGCCAACATCATTAACTACACTACCGGTGGCAATCGTCGCGTAGACATCAAGGTATCCGCTTCCTACGACGCCGACACCGAGTTTGTCAAAAAAACACTTCTCGAAGTGGCTTCCGCCACCGAAGGCGTTCTCAAAGAGCCGGCACCCGTTGCACGCCTTAAGGAGATGGGCGCAAGCTCCATCGACTATACCTATCGTGTCTGGTGCAAGAACTCCGACTACTGGAATGTTTACTTCGACAGCATGGAACTTATCAAGAAAACCTTCGACGAAAAAGGTATCGAAATTCCCTACACCAAAGTCGACGTCAAACTCATCAAAGACTAACTCCCCCGCCCCGCGCTCCCGCGGGGCTTTTTTATGCCCAATTCCGGCCATCCGGTCGCGAACCGCCGTAAAAAAAGACCCGCGGGAGCGCGGGTCTTTGGGTTAGCGGGTGGAGTAGATGGAGATGAGGTTTAGAATTATCTCGACGGCCTTGTCCATCTTTTCGACGCTGCAGCATTCGTAGGTGCCGTGGTAGTTGATGCCGCCGGTTCCGAGGTTGGGGCAGGGGAGACCGTCGTAAGAAAGGCGGGCGCCATCGGTGCCGCCACGTACGGGAACGTCGATGGGGTTAAGGCCTGCCTGCTTAAGGGCGAGGCGGGCGTTCTCGATTAAGTGCATGTGAGGCTTGATTTTCTCAAGCATGTTGTAGTATGAGTCTTTCATGGAAAGGGTTACGGTGCCGTCGCCGTACTTTTTGTTGATGGTATCAACTGCATCCTGCAACATAACCTTCTTACTCTCAAACAAATTGTGGTCGTGGTCACGGATGATGTATGACATTTTGGCCCATGAGGTCTGACCGGTAAAAGAAGTCAGATGGAAGAAGCCTTCATGACCTTCGGTGTGCTCGGGGCGCATAGCCTCGGGGAGAAGGGAGTGAAGCTCCATGCCGACGTTGGATGCGTTAACCATAATGTCCTTAGCGGAACCGGGATGAACGGAGACGCCTTTGATGGTGATTTCGGCGCCGGCTGCGTTAAAGTTCTCGTACTCAAGTGCGTTAACGTCGCCGCCGTCAACGGTATATGCGTATGTGGCACCGAAGTTCTTAAGGTCAAAGAAATCTGCGCCTTCGCCGATTTCTTCGTCGGGAGTGAAGCCTACCCAAAGTTCGCCGTGAGGAAGGTCCCCGGAAATAATGGTTTCAAGTGCGGTCATAATCTCGGCGATACCGGCCTTGTCATCGGCGCCGAGAAGAGTGGTGCCGTCGGTGGTGATTATTGTGTCGCCGATAAAGTCTTTAAGCTCGGGAAAACGGCTGATGCTGAGTACATCGCCGGTGCCTTCAAGCACGATATCCGAACCGTCGTAGTTCTTACGCAGAATAGGCTTAACGTCCTTGCCGGATGCTTCGGGTGAAGTGTCCATGTGGGCGATGAAGCCAAGCTTGGTAGCGTTTTCATAACCGGGAGTTGCGGGAAGATAAGCATATACGTAGCAGTGATCGTCTACGCGGACACCGGACATGCCAAGCGCCTTAAGCTCTTCAACCAGGATATTGGCGAGATTAAACTCACCGGCAAAGCTGGGATGAAGCCCGCTTTCTTCGTCGGAAGTAGTATGTATCTTAGCGTAATCTATAAATCTTTCATATGCTCTTTTCATGCAAATAACCTCTCTTTCTTCCCGATAATTTTATCTTACATATACATAAATGTCTAATAAAATATGCTTAACAAATTAAGATGTTTTTTGTATAATTAACTGGAAATTTTGATAAGAGGTTATGCAATGAAGAAGTTTGTTTTTTATACAGGTGCGATAATGCTTGCGGCAGGACTTGTCGCTTGTGGTAAGAAGACACCGGAAGTATCCGCGGAGGACGAGATCATTCCGGAGGTAAGCATAGAGACATCCGCACAGACGACTGTTTCCGAAGAGGCTACCGAGCCGGAACCGATTATTCTTGAAGCAACTCACGTAGGCGGATTTACCATTTCCGGTGACAGACTTACGGCAAGAGGCGGCGCATACGATCAGGACGGTAACACCGATAACGGAGCGGAACCCATTGACTGGATTGTAATTGCGGATTCGGGAGACAGACTCCTTCTTTTGTCGGAAAAAGTTCTTGACAAGAAAGAGTTTAATGACAAATACACAGACACTTCCTGGGAGACTTCAACCTTAAGAAAGTGGCTTAACGAAGACTTCTTTAACGCGGCATTTAACGACGAAGAGAAGACTATTATACTTGACTACACCACTGTTCCCGGCGATGTAAGCGCGGGCACGGCAGACGTAAGCGACAAGGTATTCCTGTTAAGCTGTGATGAGGCGGAAGCGTATATAGGTGCCGAGGAAGGTACTCCCGGCAACAAGCTTTGTGCCAAGGTTACGACACGCGCCATTAATTCGGGCGTTTGGTATATCACCGATGAATACTACGATATCTTCGGCTTTAAGGACAAGGGCTTTAGCGATGAGATGATAGGCTGCGGCAACTGGTGGCTTCGCACTAACGGTAAGGACGCTACCAGAATCATGGATGTAGGTGCTTCGGGCATCATCAGAACCACCGGCCACGAGGCGGCATCACATCAGGACGGCATCAGACCCGCAATATATATTCAGATATCGGGTGGAAATAATTAGAATTGTGTGATATAATGTCAGGTACACGGGAGGTTACTTAATATGGGAGCAGGAGTAATTGTGGGAATTTCTGTTTTTGTAGTGATCGCGCTTATAGCGGTTGTGGTTGCAGTCGCTGTAGTTGCGTCTGTTTCATCTGTCGAGACAAGAGACGGCGAAGGTGAAAAAGAATAACATGAATTCAGAAATTGGCCCCGCTCATCGGCGGGGTCATTTTTTGTAAGTAAGGAGAATAATTTATGAAGAGAAAGACATTGGTAGCGGGGTTGATATTGGCAGTTTCTTTGGCTGCGGCATGCGGAGGTAAGAAGCCGGTTCCGATTGAGGCACCCGCTTCAAATACCGAGACAAGCGTATCGGCAAGTTCGGAGACAAGCATTTCCAAAGAAGGCACTGTAGTGACCGAGAAGACCGAAGAGAAAGAAAAGACTCAGACTTCCGTCAAGGAGACCAAGGTGGAGCCGATTACCGCTCCCGACGCCAAGAACGAATATGACAGCGACGGAAAACTTGTTAAGAGTACGGTTGAAGGACAGGGATATGATACGTTCGCTTACGATGAAGCAGGCAATCTTTCTGAGCAGCAGTGCTATGATGAGACCGGAGCGCTCATTAATACCATAACCAATGAATATGATGAAAACGGTAACGTGGTTAAGTCTCAGGATACGAATAGCGACGGCTCACAAGAAAGCGTGTTAACTTACAAGTATGACGACAGCGGTTACCTCATTGAGATTTACTCAGACTACGGCGACGGCGAATACGAGAAGGATCTTTATAAGCGCGATGCCGAAGGCCGCGAGCTTGAGTATGTATTCATTTCCGGCAGTCAGGGCAGCGAGACTGAGGTACAGAAGCGTGAGTACGAGTACGACAATTATGGCAATGTGACTCATGAAACCTTCTACTCCATGGGCAAAAAGGTCGGCGATAATAAATACGTTTACACCTACGACAACTCAGGCAAAGTATTGAAGAAGGAAACTTACAGTAACGACGAACTCAAAGAAGTGGAGAATTACGACAATTAAGCCGGAATAAGTCCCGAAAGCTTATTCGAAGGCAATCGGTAATAAAGCGCTAAGCGCTTTGCTATAGAGTGGGAATATAATGGATAACCTGATTACGTATGTGAAGTTTAGGGGCGACTTAAGCTTCAAGCAGCAAAAATTTAATGAAAACGATGCCATGGTGCTTGTAATCGTTACCAGTATCGATTATGAGGAACTTGACTGCACGGGCATGACGATAGGAGAACTTTTCAAGGCTTACACCGAGCTTAACAAAAAGGATGAGCAGGATGAATGCCTCGATGACAAGGAAGCAATCTTAAAGCTTGCGGCGTTAAGCAACAGGTACAAGGACATACCGATTGAACGTTATGTGCGCGATATCGATGAGACCGAAGAGAAGACTTTCTATGCCATGACTTTTACCATGGGAAGATTCGAGAAGATGGTGGTCTACAGGGGCACCGACGGCTCCATTCTTTCGTGGAAAGAAAACTTTAACACTATCCATACCATGCCGACTCCCGGACAGTATTCGGCGCTTAAATATCTGCAGGAAGAACTTGCTAAGCCCTTTGTAAAGGTTAGCGTTGCCGGCCATTCCAAGGGAGGCAACCTGGCAGTTTATGCCGCAATGAGTCTGGATGATAAGCTTAGGAAAAAGCTTAAAAAGGTGTATGCTTTTGACGCTCCGGGATTCCCTGAAGATATAAGCGAGAAGCTTGGATATCTGGCGGTTAAAGACCTAATTGAGGCATATGTTCCCGAGAGCTGTGTCATCGGAAACCTGATGAAACCGCCGTTTGAGAAGATTGTGGTAAAGGGCATCGGCAAGGGTGTCTACCAGCATGACATGTTCAACTGGGAACTTGGTGCCACAGGAATTTTAATGGCAGAATCAACAAATTTGTTCAGCACCGAATTGTCCGCTAAGGTCAATAACTGGATAGAGGGTATACCCCTTGAAGAAAGGGGAAGAGTGGTGGGTGAGCTCTTTGATGTTTTTTCCAAAAACGGTATTACACACATCACCGACCTCATGCACATGGACCTCAAAAAAATCGTCGGAATCATCAAGTGTGCCACCCTTTTATCGTCCGAAAACAGGACTTTACTCGGTATCATAATCAAAGAACTTCGTTAGACATATTAAACAATACATATTCGTGAAATTCACCAAAAACGGCAAAATATTCTTGTATATTTTGCCGTTTTCACTATTTAAATGTTAATGCCTAAATCATATACTATGATTCGTAAAGACGAAAGCGTTTATCGTCTTAAGGGGGAATGTTTAAATGTTCAGAGAGAACAATAACAGCTTAAGAGAAATAGTATCCGGCATCGCATTTTTGGCGTTATTCGTAGGATTTATTATTTCCGTAGGACTACACTTATAACTAAATTTTTCATAGTAAACCCTTCTTTAGTCAGCACTGTCATAATTTAATGATAGTGCTTTCTTTTTACTCTAAAAACGTTTAAAATCATATGTAGAGAGGTTAATGCCTATGGACAAGAAAGTTAATGTTAACGACATAGATGAGATAGTTAAGATGCTTGATGAGTTCGCGGATTCCGACGTTTCAAGGCTTAAGGTGAGAGTGAGCGAGGAACTGGAACTTGGCAAGACCAAGAGGGAGTATCATCTCGGAAGGTGCGACATAGGAAGTCCTTTTGCCTGCGGGACACCTTTTGATGTGGAAGACGACGGTAAGGAAGATTAAGATACTTGTTAAGGAGACGGTATGAAGATTGTCAGATCCGTAGCGTATGCTGTAATTGTAATTTGTGCTCTTTTGTGTATAGTGATAGCCTTTTATGCTTCCCGCGATAAGAGCGGAAGCGAAGAGGCAGCAAGTACATCGACACCTGTTACGGTAAGTGCTTCCGATGCTTCCGGAGAGTCAACGGTGCCCAATCTTGCTGATTTAATCAAGGATCATCCTAGTTCGGGTGCCGATTCCGGTAAGACTTCTATCAGTGGAAATCTCACCGGAGAGATAGATTACGATGAGATAGTTAAGCGCCAGGAAGCGGAGCTTGACAGAGCCTTCAGAGAGACGATTGCCGAGTACAATAAGAAGTACGGAATTGTTACAAGCACCACCACTTCCACTACCGCAACGGTTTCCAAGGATTACAAATATTTCGTCAACAAAGAAACCAAGATCATTCACAGAATCGACTGCCTCTTAAAGCCCGTCAAGGCCTCGGATACCCTTTATTACGAGACAATTACGGAGGCCGGCAAGGCAGGCTATACCGAACGCTGCCCTGTTTGCAGTCCATAAGATTTTATGCAACATAAAAGTTTTGGTTAATAATCGTTAGATATAATGTTCCAAGTTATTAAACTTATAAGGGAGAATAATATCTTGGAAAAATTATCTAAAGAAGAAGTAGACGTTCTCGGTGAAATCGCCAATATCAGCATGGGTAACGCAGCTACCAATCTTAGCTTAATGGTCAATCACAAGGTTGAGATTACTACGCCCCAGGTTCAGTTTATTAAGCGCAGTCAGGCTCTTGACGACTACGAAAAGACCTGTATTTTTATCCAGATTCACTATATCAAAGGCCTAAGCGGCAACAACGTATTCGTGCTCAAAGAAAACGACGCGTTAGTCCTTACCGACCTGATGATGGGGGGAAGCGGCGTAGACGTTCAGGGCGAGATGGGCGAGCTTCAGTTAAGCGCCATGTCCGAAGCCATGAATCAGATGATGGGTGCTTCGGCAACATCAATGGCTACGATGCTTGATATGATGGTAGACATAGGCACCCCTGAGATTAACACCATTGACGTTGAGTCCGTTAAGATTTTTGAGAAGATGTTTGATGAAGGTAATGATTCTTTTGTCAAGATTACTTTCAAGATGGACGTGGAAGGACTCATAGATTCCACCATGATTCAGCTCTATCCGGTACATTTCGCCAAGGAAATGTGCGATATATTCAACAAAGAAGCGCAGAAGTAAATTTATGGCCCCAAGTTTTTCTTTTTGGAGAAATACATGGGGCTATTTTTCTGCCTTTACGGTATATTTGCGGGGGCGCGCAGTGTATTCTTAATACATAAGATTTAAGTAATCTTAAACGGAGGTATTAAGAATGATTACATTGTTGTTTGGCATAGCCCTTGCAATTTTGGGCATAAGAATATTTCTAGGCTTGATGGGAGTTTTGGGAAAGCTTTCACTGATATTTATCGGTGTTTGCGCACTGGTTCTCATCGGAGTGGTTATCGGACTTGTATTTAAGCTTGTATTTGCGGCAGTTCCGATTCTGTGTCTTGCAGGCGGTTGCTATTTAATCTACAAGGTATTCGCAGACAGAGAGACCGCATAAGCGGTAGCTATAATAATCCTTTTCAGGAAGGCGTCGGGTTTAGGCTCGGCGCTTTCTTTGTGTTTTTTGGCAGGTTTCCCGAGGGTTTTCGGGGCCAAAGAAAGTAGTTGACAGCACGAACAATCGTTCGTATACTGTATTTATAGAGGGCGAACAAATGTACGAGATTGTCAATGACTATACTACAATGGATAAGCTTCGAATTCTTGCCGACGCGGCCAAGTATGATGTGGCCTGTACTTCAAGCGGCGTGGACAGGAGAGGTAAGGAGGGGTTCCTTGGGAATTCCTGTGCGGCGGGCATATGTCATTCTTTTGCGGCGGACGGAAGATGCATATCGCTTCTTAAGATACTCATGAGCAACCATTGTATTCACGACTGCAAGTATTGTCTTAACAGGCGCAGCAACGATGTGGAGAGGGCTACGTTCCTGCCTGATGAGATATGCAAGCTGGTGATAGAGTTTTATAAGCGTAACTATATTGAGGGGTTATTCTTAAGTTCGGGGGTGCTTAACAGCCCCGAGTATACCATGGAGTTAATCTGCAGGACGCTTAGCATGTTACGCAATAAGTATCGCTTTAACGGGTACATTCACGTTAAGGCTATTCCCGGCGCGCCGGCGGAGCTTTTGGCTCAGGCGGGCTTACTTGCCGACCGCATAAGTTTGAATCTGGAACTACCCAACAGCGAGAGCCTTAAGAAGCTTGCGCCCGGTAAGAGCTTTAATAATATCGTTAAGCCCATGGCGAGCATCAGCAGTACCATCGCCGCTCATCGAGTTGCCATAGGCAAGAGCCCTTATATGGAGCGAAGTGTCATTAATAATCGACTTGAGAATAATATCTTCTCCAAGATGCGAATAGAAGCGGCGACGAGTAATTCGATTCTGGTGCCGGAAAGAGCGCTAGACAGGGATTTAAGCCGTCCTTTTGCGCCCGCGGGCATGAGTACACAGATGATTGTGGGAGCTACGCAGGATACGGATTTGGAGATGATTACCGTAAGCGAGCAGCTTTATAAGAGCTTTGACCTTAAGCGCGTGTTCTATTCGGCTTATGTGCCGCTTAATGAGGATGCGGCGTTGCCGGAGAAGGGTACTGCGGTACCGTTACTTAGAGAGCACAGACTCTATCAGGCGGACTGGCTGCTTAGATACTACGGATTTGCTGCATCGGAACTGTTAAGTCCCGAGAGACCCAATTTCAATGAGGCTATAGATCCCAAGTGCGACTGGGCGGTAAGGCATCTTGATGTATTCCCGGTAGAGGTCAATACTGCGTCGGCCGATGTTCTTATCAGGGTGCCGGGTATAGGCCCCAAGAGCCTTGAGCGAATATTCAAGGCGAGACGCTATGGCGGACTTACCTTTGATGCGCTTAAGAAGATGGGTGTAGTGCTTAAGCGAGCCAAGTACTTTATTACCTGCGGCGGCAAGATGATGGACAGGATTCCCATTGAGGAGCGCTTCATAGTCAATCGCCTGACGGATGTGGACAGAAGAGAGGTATACAGCATATCCGACAGGACTATCTATCGGCAGATGAGTCTCTTTGACATGGGCATGAAGGCGGTGAGCGGATGACAGTTTTTACATGTAACGATGATTTGGAGTCTATGCTTACCTGTATTTATGATGCATGGTATAGCAGGCTTGGACATAGTAACGTACGACTCGCTACAGAGCCCATAGAGCAGCTTAATATGTTTGATACGTATATTCATGTTGAACCGAACACAGATAAGGCTATGGCGGTTGCTGACGCGATTAACAGGCGGATATCACCGGCTTTTTACAGTGAGGTGGCTTTTTGTCTCGGAGCCTATGAGAAGGATGCTCTTGATACGGTATATAGAGTGCTGATACTTGGGTTTAAATTGGGAGTGGGAGTTCTCGATGCTTACGGATACGATGAGGTAGCGCGTTTTAAGGCTATCAGAATTCGATATGGCAGAGAGGCAAGCAGCTTCTTAGAGTTTGTACGGTTTAATCTTGTGGACGGGGTTTATGTGGCTCATTTCGAGCCTAAGAGCCGTGTTCTTTTGCCTGTTGCGGAACATTTCAGTGACAGGATGCCCTCGGAACACTGGATGCTTATAGATGATGTACACAAGGAGGCTGCCGTTCATCCGTGTAACGAGCAGTATTATGTAAGAATACTTTCGGAGGAGGAATTTGCGAGACTTAAGG
Organism: Lachnospiraceae bacterium; assembly: GCA_017544835.1. GTDB lineage: Bacteria > Bacillota > Clostridia > Lachnospirales > Lachnospiraceae > UBA1258. The sequence continues at coordinate 18,702 of JAFYDI010000101.1, forward strand.
CGACGGAAGATTACGACGACGGATTCACTGCCCTATGGAAGATTTATTTTACCGAGATAGCGATTAAGGAGCGCGAGAACCCTAAGTGCCAGCTTACACATTTTGCCAAATGGAAGCGCAAACACGTGACAGAGTTTGCATAATTGTTAGATTTTATATTTGATGTGGCATTTTTGAAATCCGTATGATACTATTGATTTACGAAAATCGTTTTACGGTTTAAATAGGGTTTTTGTGGCTTTTGACCACTGATAGGGTGAATAATATGAGACGAATGGATGGGTATCTTAGGGGAGTTAATCTTGGCGGTTGGCTTTCTCAGTGCGGACGTAACTATACGGAGGAGCACTACAATTCCTTTATTACGGAAGATGATATTAAGACTATTAAAGAATGGGGGCTCGACCATGTAAGACTCCCTATCGATTATAATGTCGTGCAGCGCGAGGACGGAAGCTTCATTGAAAGCGGTTTTAAGCACGTTGACGATTGCATTGCATGGTGTAAGAAGTATGGCTTGAAGATAGTTCTCGATCTTCATAAGACATGCGGATTCATTTTTGACGATCCCGAGTATTGTAATTTCTTTACCGACGAGAAGCTTCAGGATATGTTCAAGGCATTATGGCTTGAATTTACCCGCAGATACGGTAAGGAAGAGATTATGGCCTTCGAACTTCTTAACGAAGTTACCGAATACAGAATGGCTGAAGCATGGAATCGTATTTCTACAGAGACTATTAAGTTAATTCACGATATAGTTCCCGAGAAGACTATTATCATAGGCGGTATTTACAACAGCAGTATTGTGGGCCTTACCTTACTTCCCAAGCCTGTGGACGATAATGTGGTATACACATTCCACTGCTACGATCCTATGATTTTTACTCATCAGGGAGCAGGCTGGATACCGGTTATGCCTCGTGACTTCAGGACTGAGTACAAGCGTACGGTAAGCGAGTTGCGTGCCGCTTCTCAGAGTGTATTCGGCGCTGACTTTGACGACCAGTACAAGAACTTACCCGACACTGTAATTGATTCGAACTTCTTCCTTAACGACTTTAAGAAAGCGATTGAAGTGGCTGAGAAGTACAATGTTCAGCTTTACTGCGGCGAGTACGGCGTTATAGAGTTAGCAGACCGTGAGAGCACACTTGCATGGTACAAGGACATCCACGCAGCGCTTGATAAGTACAACATCCCCCGCAGCGCATGGTCCTACAAGCAGATGGACTTTGGTATTTCAGACAGTTTGAATGACGGTATCAGAGCAGAAATCCTGAAGAATTTATAAGATAATCAGACCTTGTGAAAATTTTTTAAAAAGTTTTTTACATTAATTATTTTTTAATTCCTATATTGCATAATACTATCATACCCCATAACCCCAATGTACCATTCTCAAAGAGGGAGAGAAGATGCTAAGTATCTTCTCTTTCTTTTTGCCTTAAAATAGGATTATAATCTGTTTAAGGGCTACGCCCGGAATAGAGAAAATGGAGGTATTTATGAGGGATTTTAAGAAACTTGACAACCTGCTTAACACTTTTGTGGAGCAGGGGACTAACCCCGGTTGCGCGGTTGCGATAATGCAGGGGGATGAGATGATTTACCATGGGGAAGCGGGTTACGCCAATATTGAGGCCGGCAAGAAAGTGGATGTACACAGTATGTTCAGCCAGGCCTCGACGACCAAGCTGTTTACTTATGCTATCTTAGGCATGATTTTTGAAGAGGGTAAGTTCTTATTCAGTGACCCGCTTTATTATTATCTGCCGGAGTGGAAGAATACACAGAAGTATATAAAGCTTCCCAACGGGGAGATAGATACGGCACCGTTAGATAAGCCTATAACCATTAGGGATGCCGTAGCTATGATGTGCGGACTGCCTTATTGCATGATGCCTGCAATCAACCCTACAACGCCCACCTTGGCGGCTATGAGCAAGCAGATGGAGGAATTGCTTAAGAAAGGCCCCAGCACGATACAGGAAGAAGTTAAGGCTATGGCAGAGGTTCCGGTAATGTTCGAGTCCGGCTCACATTGGCTGTATGGCTTCGGTTCCGAGATAACCGGTGTACTTGTAGAGACATTTGAAGGCAAGCCCTTAAGAGAAGTATTTAAGGACCGCCTCATTGACCCGCTTGGGCTTGAAGATGCTGATACTTTTGCCCGCCCGAGTAATAAAGACAGACTGGTGACCAATTATGCCAAGAAGGGGCCCGGACAGTTTGAAGAGACCAAGTACTTCTTATCACCCGATCCCGACAGCGTTCCGGCAGGTGCAAGACCGAATCTTCTTATAAGTGCTCATGATTTTGCAGTATTCATGCAGATGCTTGCCAATGGCGGTACTTACAAGGGACGTAAGTTCTTAGGAAGCGGCACGGTAGCGATGCTTCATGAGAATCAGTTAGGCCCCGTACAGCTTAAGGATTTTGAGAACGATTATCTGGCAGGATATGGCTACGGTCTTGGATTCCGCACGCTCATGACTCAGAAGTTCGGCCACAACGGTCACATCGGTAACTTCGGCTGGACAGGTGGCACCGGCATATGGGTAGAGGCCGATCCTACCGACAAGTTCGCAGTTGCCTATATGCACAACATGGCTCCCAACGAGGAACTTTACCACCACCACAGAGTGCGCGCGGTAGTAAACGGAATAATGCTGTAATAAAAAAGAGGGTCACCGGCGGTGGCCCTCTATCTATGTCTATCCGTTAGTCTTATCCTTGGGAAGGTACTGAAGCAACATACGCTCAAGCGCAGCGCTTTCTATCGGCTTGGTAAGGTAATCGGTGAATCCTTCCGCCATATATCTCTCCCTCGCACCGGAAACAGCGTCCGCGGTAAGACACACAATCGGTGTCTCCTTATTAAGTCCGCCATCCTGCGTCCGCATAATCGGAAGCGCCTCGGCACCATCCATTCCCGGCATACGATTGTCAAGAAGAATCGTATCGTATTTTTTCTCCGTAGTCTTAATAAGTGCTTCAGCCGCGCTTGTTGCGGTATCTATTTTAATCTTGGTCTTCTTAAGAAGCGCCCTTACAACCGTCAGATTAATAAGCGTATCGTCCACCACCAGAATTTCAGCGTCGGGCGCATGGAACAATTCCTTGTAGCCACCGCCGTCGGCAGAAGCCGAGCTAAACTTCTTACGGTAATCGCCGATTGCTTCATCCGCCTGAATCTTCTGCGGAATACGTAAAAAGAAAGTGGAACCCTTGCCGTACTTACTCTCAACCTCGATAGAACCATTCATCATGGCAAGCAGGCGCTTAACAATGGCAAGTCCGAGGCCGGTACCCTCGATAGTCTTGTTGTGTTCCATATCAAGGCGGTCAAACTTTTCAAAGACCTTATGCATATCCTCAGGCTTGATACCGATGCCGGTATCCGACACCTTCACAATAACGATACATTTGTCGCCCGTACGCTCATAATCGACCGAAAGATCGACACTTCCGTGTTCCGTATATTTAACAGCATTATTAAGCACGTTAATGATAATCTGTCTGATACGTATCTCATCGCCGCAGAGCCCGTCGGGAAGACTTTCATTGACGTTAACGTTAAAAGAAAGATTCTTTTCCTTGGCCTTTACCGAAATCATTACCGCAATATCATTGATTAAAGAACTGAACTGATAAGGCGCCTCGGTAAGCTCCATCTTGCCGGCCTCAATCTTTGAAAGATCGAGAATATCGTTGATAATCGAAAGAAGGCTTCGGCCCGCACTCTCGATGTTTCTTGAGTAGTCCGCTATCTTTTCGTCGCCGGTCTCACGAAGAATCATTTCGTTCATACCGATGACTGCATTGATAGGGGTACGAATCTCATGAGACATGTTGGCAAGAAAATCCGACTTCGAACGGTTGGCTTCATCGGCCTTAAGCCTTGCCATTTCCAGTTCTTTCATGGTGGCCATGAGGTTCTTGTAATCGGGAGTCTCAACACCCATATAGAAGATATATAAGCCTAAAATCGCACCAAAGTAATTGAAATATACTTCGGAAGGGTTAAAGACTTCATACACGATAGTGCCTATAGTCACGGTAAAAGCACAGGCAGCAGTAATACAAACACGCCTGTTTAAATCCTTACTGTTTACAACGAATACTACCATCGCATAAAGCAGATAATAAATCTCCGCAAAGTAAGCCAGAATATACTTAGGAATCGTAGGAAGAAGATAAGAGTATTTATCTTCACCGATGTTGGGGATAGTGATTATTGCGCTGATTAATGCAAGCGCAAATAACCCTACCAAAAGAATTTCGTTAATAACCGAAAAAAACTTCCTGCGCTTTGTCGTCTCGAAGAAACTCTCCGCATAAATTGCGAAGAAGTAGGTTAACATAACATTAGATAAGAAAGACAGCACATAAAAAACAAGTCTTATCGAATAAGGGATAAATACCACAGGTGCACGCCTGAACATTACATCGCAACACGTAACGATATTGCCCACCAGCAGAATATATGTGAAATTTCTGAAAGTCAGATTCTTTTGCTTGTCTTCAGTTCCTCTGACAGTTACCATAACGCACAGAACCACGTTAAAGATAAATGCAGCAATCGTGAAGGAAAGATCGTACAGTGCCTCGCTCACGGGATATCTCCTTTTAACACAATTTAATTATATCATACTATAATTTACCGAATAAAAAAACAACCAAGATTAAAGTGTTTATCAATTGACGACTCAAACACAAGCGACCATTACCCCCAAAACCTGCATTTTTATGCGCATAATCGGCTCAAGATACATTTTGAATTTATGGTTGCTTGCCATCCGTTACAATATATGAAATGGGGAATGCTATGTGTAAAGGAGATATGATTAATGGAGAACGACGCTTTACTTGCCGATTTAAGGTCTATGCCTGCAGAAGCGCGAATTATGTATCTTGAAAACGCCGAGGAAGAAGATTTGCAGCAGCTTCTTGAGTCGCTGTTAAAAGAAATCTATGCCGACCCCAAGAAGGCTGAGGAATTTGAAGTAATCGAACACCACAAGGGCAAAAATGCAGATTTGCCCACGTCCAAGTGGATACAGATCCTTCTGGATATCTAATCAAAGATTACTAAAGGGAGAACGGAATGAACATCAATCAGACTGCCGCCGATATGATAGCGTCCACGTTGGCCAGACAATTTGTAAGCATGTATTATGTTGATATCGAAACCGGGCATTTTAAGCAGCTTGTTACGCCGCATGTCACCGGTGTGAGCGGCATGCCCGAAGAAGGCGACGACTTTTTTAATCTGGCCAAAGAAAACGCACCTTCTTTTGTCGATGCCCACGACTTAGATAAGCTTTTGGTGGTCTATGACAAGAAGGCCATTCTTAAAAGGCTTGACAATTTCGAACCTTTCATAATTGACTGTCGCGTGATGGCGCATGGCTCGGTTGTTCATGTGCGACATATAACCCTGCTTTGTGATGACAAGAAGCATATTTTGTGCTGCCTTGAGAATATAGACGAAGAGTATCTGGCCAAAGAAAAACAGGAGAAAGACCTTCAGTCAGCCGAAAGAATGGCAAGACTGGATGAGCTCACCGGCATCAGAAATCGCAATGCTTTTCTGGAACACTCTCAGAAGATTAACGAGGCTATTATCAGCAAAAAGGCTGTGGAGCCATTTGCCGTTCTGGTATGCGATATCAACAATTTAAAGCAGATTAACGATACAAGAGGCCACAGCTTCGGCGATGAGGCCATTCGTAAGGCGAGCCGAATAATATGCGAGACATTCAAACACAGTCCCGTATTCAGAACCGGCGGAGACGAATTTGCGGCCGTAATTACCGACGGAGATTATGAGAACAGGGATGAACTCCTTGAAAAATTCAGGGAGATTTCGCTTAAAAACGGCAGAACCCGCTCCGGCCCAGAGGTGGCAAGCGGCATGGCCGAATACAGACCCGGCATCGACAAAGACTTTAACAACGTCTACGAGCGCGCGGACGCCGAGATGTATGAGAACAAAAAGAACATTAAAGCCAACAGGGCGTTGGCTAGCATTAAGAAGACGGGAAATCCGGACAACCTTATCACCGAAGAAAGAAAGCGCCTTCTTGACGGAATGTTCGACGCATTATATACGGTGGCGGGTGAGAGCTATATCTACTTAAATGACTTAAGGCACGACTATTCCAGATGGTCGCTAAAGCTTGTAAATGATTTCGGCCTTAAGTCGGAATACATGTATCATGCAGACAAAATCTGGCATGACTACATTCACCCCGATGACCTTGAAAGTTACGACGAGGCCGTGGAAGCCGTTCTTCGCGGCGACATGGAATTAAGGCTCCTTATATACCGCGCGAAGAAAATCGACGGAACCTATGCCATTCTTTCGACAAGAGGCTTCGTGCTAACAGACAGCACGGGAGAGCCTGAATACTTCGGCGGAATAATAATCCCTCATTAAATACAATGTACAAAGAAAGGCTTCGCTTGGCGGCGAAGTCTTTTTTGCCTTGATGTCGCAAAATAATTCACAAGTAAATGTGCGTTAAACGTGATATCGTGGGAAAGGTTATGGTATAATCGGACTTGCGGGGTTAATATCAGTCACGATTCGATGTGACGAAGCTTGAGAGGAGAATGGCAAATGGGTGAAAATGTTACAATAATCGGTGGCGCGGACGGCCCCACAACTATCTTTATGGCAGGCGAACTGGGAGTTAAATGGCTGAATATATTCGGCCTCATTATTATCATTCTGATACTGATTCCCAACGTTATCTATGCAATAAAGTTTAAAGGTCAAGAGAACAAGTGCAAGAATGTGTTCATGAATGTTCTTGAGCAAATCGGGCGGTACGGCTGCATGTTCCTTATGGTGTTTAACATTGGCATTGCGGAGCTTGGCTTTGGGTCTGTCGGAATGTTCTTAACATACCTTTTCGGCAACGTGATACTGATTGTGGCGTACTGGGTAGTATGGACCCTATACTTTAAGAATCAAACCTTCGGCAAGCAGCTTGCTTTGGCCATAATACCGACGGCAATATTCTTGCTGTGCGGCATAACCATGCGACATTGGTTACTTATTGTATTCGGAGTTATATTCGGTGTAACGCATATTTATGTGACGAGTAAGAATAGAGTGTGAATTGAAACTTGTCGGAGAAATGACATAGATTACAGGAGACAGGCGGAGCTATGGAATTACTTAAAGGAAGGCCCACAGAGGCTGAGGCAAAAGGCCGGTTGCCACGGGAGATGCGGACATACGATTTCCTCGATAAATTGGGAATCGAGTATATGAGAACGGATCATGAGGCAGCAGGCACGATGGAAGTGTGCGACAGGATTGATGCGGTGTTAGGCGTTATAATCTGCAAGAATCTGTTCCTATGCAACCGCCAGAAGACGCAGTTCTACCTTCTGATGATGCCGGGGGATAAGAAGTTTAAGACCAAGGAGTTGTCGGCGCAGATTAATTCGGCAAGACTTTCTTTTGCCGATGCGGAGGATATGGTTAAGTATCTTGATATCGAGCCGGGGTCGGTGAGCGTGATGGGGCTTATGAATGACAAGGACCACGCGGTGCAGCTCCTGATTGATGAGGACGTGCTGGCGGCCGAGGATGTCGGGTGCCACCCTTGCGTGAACACGTCGAGCCTTAAGATGAAGACGGCGGATGTGCTTAATAAGTTCCTTCCGGCGACGGGCCACGATTATGTGAAGGTGCATTTGGTCGGAGAAGATTAAAGGAGGACCACATATGATTAAAATCTACGGAATGCCCACATGCCCTTACTGTGATTACGTGCACGAGCAGATTAAAGGGGGAGAAGGTGAATTTGAATACGTCAACATAGGCGAGAACATCCGCGGTATGTCCGCCTTTACGCGGCTGCGCGACACTAACACGGTCTTTGACCGATGCAAGGCTACCGGCGATGTCGGAATTCCTGCGTTCGTCTTCGAAGATGGCCACGTTTCCATCGACCCTGCCGACGCAGGGCTCATCGAATTCGGAACTCCCGGTGCCTGCTCAATCGAGGACCATAAGAGTGGCAGAAAGGGCTGCTAATATTATAAATCGGCATCGGTAACGGTGCCGATTTTTGTAGTATAATGGATAAAAAGAGTTTAAGAATTCCAAGAAGAAATAGTTGTAAGATAGTATTTGGGGAGTGGAGTAAGCATGAAAGTAATCCTAAGCCGCAAAGGCTTTGACTCATCCAACGGCGGAATTGTGAGCCCGATTTTTGAGGATGGGACGATGATTTCTTTTCCTATTCCGAGCCACGACAAAGATATTTATAGCGAGTTGCAGTATAAGGGAGTGCCGTATTCGGACATTCTTGAAGATTTGCATTACCGGGGTGGCGAGCATTGTCATGTGGACCCGGATTTGGATATGGGAAGGCGCGTTAGGGCAATTGAGAATTGGGTGCCGGCGTTTGGGCAGATAGATGCGGCGGCGCAGTATTTAAAGAACATTGGGATTAGCGAGGGGGATCTTTTTTTGTTCTTTGGGAACTTCCATCGGGTAGAGAAGTGCGATGGACACTATAAGTATGTAAGGAGAACCGGGGATTTCTACCAAGATAGGGATTTACAGGTGATTTGGGGATATCTTCAGGTTGGAGAGATTATAGACAATCCGGCGGAGCAGGAGAAGCATTGGTGGCATCCGCATGCGTGTGAGGAGCGGCGGGGGAATAGAACCAATGTGATATTTAAGGCGGCCGAGAGACTTTCTTTGGCCCCGGGAAAGCCGGGCGCGGGAGTGCTACAGTTTGACAAGAAGAGAGTGCTGACCTTAGAAGGCTGCAATAAGGCTACGTGGGTGAGAAACACGGTTTATGACCCGGACCACATCTTAAGCAACAGGCGCAATTCGGCGCGTGGTCCCGAAGAGGGCATTTACTATGCCGGGATATGGCAGGAGCTTGGGCTTATCGAGTCGTACGAGTGCGTTAAGTGGGCGGAATCGATGGTGCTTTAAAATACTGTGGGGGAACAGGCATAGATTATTACTTGCGCATTGCAAACGCAATGAGATAGCAGTATAATAGCATTATAGTAGCATAGGAGGTGCATGATATGGCAAGTACTATTCAGTTACGCGTTGACGATGAACTTAAGGCTAAATCAGACAGTTTATTTAAAGATCTTGGTACAGATACAACTTCGGCTATCCGCATGTTTTTGACGCAAGCGGTTGCCAATAACGGATTTCCTTTTGAAATTAAAAGACCGGTCGCCGGTCCCTATACCCCCATGAAGGAAGAAGAAATGCTGGCTAAGCTTGAAACATCCAGAAAGCATGCTTCTCAAGGAAAGTACAGAGATGCCGACGATGTCGTCTCCGATATGAGGTCTAAGTATGGCCTATAGAGTAGTTCTTACAGAAGACGCTGAAGCAGATTTAGACGGCTTCATTAAATACCTTCTTTTTGAAAAAGAAAGTGAGCAAGCAGCAACTAATGTTCTCGAGGATTTTCTGGCAACCAAGGATAACCTTTCAAGGGTGGCGGGAAGCCTCAAATTATGTGAGAATCCACGCCTGAGGAAACTTGGCTACAGACGCATCAATTTTTTGTCACATAGGTATTTTATGCTGTACCGTATAGAGGGAGATATGGTTATAGTAGATAATATCTTCCATGAGTTGCAAGATTACGAAAACATGATGCTCTAAGCACATTTATAATGCAAAGGTGGTCCCTGTCACAGCAATGTGGCAGGGATTTTGTTTTACGCTTTCTAAAGAAAAGGATTTGGTATATCATAAATATGCAATGGTACAAGAGAAACCGTTGCTGTAGAAGAGCATCGTACTATATAGACGATTTGGGGAAGGAACCAACCTATGCGAGTACTGGTAATACCTGATGTACATTTGAAAGCGTGGCTTTTTGATAAGGCTGAGGAGATACTTGAGGCGGGCAGGGCTGATATGGCGGTCTGCCTTATGGATATACCTGATGACTGGGATATGGAGATGCAGGTTGACAGATATAGGGAGACGTATGACAGGGCAATTTCTTTTGCGGGGAAATTCCCGGATACGTTGTGGTGTTATGGCAATCATGATGTCAGCTATCCTTGGGGGAAGCTTGAGTCGGGATACTCGCCGTATGCGGAAAGCACGGTTATAGCTAAGCTTGAGGAACTGGAGCATTCGCTTAAGGACCGCTCGCAGATAGCAATTCTACACAGAGTTGACAATGTGCTGTTCTCGCACGGGGGACTGACGGAAGAATTCGCTATGAGCATCGGTATGTCGCCGGAGGATGATGATATTGACGATGTGGTGGCGGCGGTTAACGATACGGCGCCGTATTACCTTTGGAACAATGAGTCGCCGCTCTGGCTAAGGCCCCAGTATTCGGTCGCAGAGGGCTTTAGAAGCGACATTTACAAGCAAGTCGTCGGGCACACTCCCGTCGACAGCATTCAGCAAAAAAATGGTTTCATTTCTACCGACGTCTTTTCGACTTACCGCGACGGAAGACAGATTGGTGAGTCTGCGATGATTGTAATCGATTCCGTGACGGGGGAGTTTGAGAAGGTGAAGGTTTGCAGATAATAAGGGGGATAAGATGGAACCATTTAATGTGAAGATAGGTACGCCTAAACCGGTTAATTTCAGAGAAACTGACGAGCACTACAGGTACACGGACATCGACCTGGAAGCAAGGTTTGCAATGAACGTGGACGTCTCAGACTATGACAGTGGGCAGTATAAAGATGCGTCCGAGGTGGTCGCAGCGATAAAGTTCGATCCCATGGCATTATTCCAAGCGTGCATGGATGCGCTTCCGGAGGGGAAATCTGTGGTGAAGGGATTCGAGACTCTTATTCCCGAATCCATGGAAGCGTTGCTTTCCGGCATGGGAATCACGGCCAAAATCCAGGTTTTTGCTTTCAAGCTCACGGATGAGTCGGAGAAAGATTACCGCGAGTGTATGCAGCATGAGAGGTTACTAAACGGAAGCGGTTACAATGCCCCGGATTCGGTGGATGGAGTGTGCCTTGAGGCTCAAGAGGCCGAATTGGAAAGGCTGGCCAGAGAGTCGGGACATTATAAGTTAATATACAAAGATTATGGAATGGTAGGTTTTTCTTCGCCAAAGAAATTCTATGCTCCCGGCGACAGCGTTGAAGTAATTTACCGCGGAATCATGTCAGACACCAACTACACATTTTACGTGACGGTTAAGGATTTTGATGTGAAGCTTGATGACCGAAGCTTTTACAGAATTACTTTTATAATGCCGGACCATGATGTTGAGATAAACTGCAAGACTCAGGAGATGAGGATGTACAATCCCGCGACTGATAATACAACCGGCTTTATGGGCATGATGCAGTCAAACATCGAGTTACAGCCCGGCGAGTGGCTCTGCCCCAAATGTGGCAACAAGAATTCCAGTGGCAAATTCTGCGCTGAATGCGGAGCGGACAAATTCTGAACGGCGGGAGACGGTTTGAGAGACCGGAGAGGAGTTATGTAACATGGGCAATGAGGCCGGCACATGGATTATGTATGGCGTGGATCACGACGATCCGGAGTGCCTGCATAGCGTGGATGATGCGATTGATTATATTAATAAAGTGGGTTTTCTGCCGCTGTTTCGGGGCGAGATTCCCGGGCTTTCGCTGGAGGAGCGCACTGAGGCGCTGTACTGGTGGAGCGGGGATGTGAAGCGCGACCCGTGGGAGTGGCGCGAGATTATTGCGCGGCGCGGCGGCGTGGCTTACGGCAAGTTCTACGCGGGCAAGGCGGGATTCGTGTCCCGTGAGTGGCTGCCTCGCTTTGTGAATGTGCGGCGTGACGGCTACGACTTCGACTCTCTCTATGAGGACGGTAAGGCTTCCCTGCGACAAAAGAAAATCATGGATCTTTTCACGGATGAGCTTTCCGATGCCGAGTATTATTCCTATGAGATTAAGGCGCGGGCGGGCTTTGGCGCGGGCGGCGCCAAGGGCTTCGAAGGCGCCGTGACGAGCTTGCAGATGCAAGCGTACCTGGTCGTGCGCGACTTCAGGCAGCGCCTGAACAAGCACGGCGAGGCCTACGGCTGGCCCGTGGCCGTCTACTCGACGCCCGAGCACATCTTCGGCCGCAACCACGTCCGCTCGGCCTACGCCGAGCCACCGGCCGAATCCGCCCGCCGGATCATGGCACACATGCGTGAGATTTACCCTGTTGCAACCGATAAGCAGTTGGCGAAGATGTTGGGGGTGAAGATATAAACGATTGTGTTACTGAAACGTCTGACATGAACCCTGTCACTGTGAGGTGGCAGGGATTTTTTTGCCGTCATATCTTGATAAAGGGCAGCCGAGTTCCTATAATAATACATGGGTTAGCGCAGACTAACGCAAAAGAAAGAAGCCTAATGAGGTATTTGAAGCATGAGATTTCTGACACACGGCAATATAGAAAACAAATCATTACTTCTGATTCACGGAATGTCCAACACATCGGATCTTTTTGACCCGCTGCTTCCCTATCTTAAGGATTATTACGTAATCGTCTGCGAACTGGACGGACACTCGCCGGTGGAAGCAGGAACGTTTACAACGGTAGCGAACGCTGCCGGGAAAATCGAGCAATATGTAAAAGAAAATCTCGACGGCCACCTCTACGGCCTTCTAGGCTTTTCACTCGGCGGAACAATCGCAACAGAGCTAATCGGCAGGCGGAAGATTGAGGTGGAGCGAACGGTTCTGGACGCCGCATTTGTAGTTAAAATGGGCTTCATGACATATCCGTTTAAATGGCTCTTCCAAGGCTCCATCTGGTGCATAGAGAAGAACATTCGCGTCCCCAAGCCCTTGGTCGAGAGCATCATGGGGCAAGGAAACGCAGGCATCGTTGATACGCTGTACAAAGGCGTGTCGCTTAAATCGGTAGGCAACGCCGCCCTTTCATGCTACACATATGACATCCCGGAAAGCATCAGGGACTACCACAATCCGATCGTTTTCTGGCACGGATCTAACGAACCATATCCCGTAAAGAGCGCCAAGCTCCTAAAGCAGTACCTGCCCCAACTGAAAAAACGTGTATTCAAAGGCATGGGCCACGGCCAGATGCTCCATGAACACACGGAGGTTTACGCGGACAGGCTAATAGCATTTTTGGAGGAGTAAACAACAAATCCTCCCGGTCATTGTTTCCACCGACGCCAAGCTAAAGAAAGGCAAGTACGCTCACATCGGCATGGAACTGGTTAATGTCAGGAAGTTGGGGGAGAAGAGTTTTATGTATGATTTAGTGAGGAATGGTTAGATAGCATAGAGGATAACATCGATGAGTTGAGAGATAAGGGCGATGAGCAAAATAAAGCGCTCTAACTTGCCGACAGAGCCCATTGACCACGGGCAGTATATCTGCCACAATTTTTGTAGAAAGACAATAATCGTATTTAAAGGGGGAATACAAATGCTACTAATCTTAGAAGGACTTGTAATGGCCTTTTGGCTTCTTTTGGTGTGCGTGGTCGGAATCAGGAACGGCGCCGTCGGACTCGTTACATTCTACGAAAAGGATGTGCAGGACAGAGTCGTTAAGCTCGGCCTCACCACCCCCGAGCGGATAAAGAAATCGTCCGCCATATCCGCACTTGCCCTATTCCTGCCACTTCTTACCGTCGTGCCCGCAGTCGTGTGGTTCTATAACGGAGTAGACGGCTTCCTAGACGGCTTCTTTCAGCTGACGGTCATCTACATGATAATGAACCTATTCGACCGCCTTTTTGTGGACGTTTTCTGGGTCGGCCACACCAAAACATGGGAAATCCCAGGCACCGAAGACTTGAAGCCCTACATCCCCGCCAAGAGACATTTGGCGAAGTGGGTTGGCACCTGTATGGGATTCCCGTTGTTGGCGGCGATTATTTCACTGATTATTTCTTGCATAAGATGATTTTAGGGGGTACAAGGGAGGTTTGGTTCTTAGTTATCTGAAAGCTTGTATCCGTTTTTCATATTCTTGCTGGCTGTGTCGAGCACGCGGTTGAGCGTCTTTGTCGTTTCTTCTTTGGCCATCGCGCAGAGCTTATTGTTGGCTTCGAGCATGAGCTTCGGGTCAGCCTTTTTGGCCATCTTGCGGTCATATTCAAGAAGAATCTGTCTGCTCTTGTTCGCAACTGCCTCCTGATAGCGCCAGATGTCCTGGATTGAAGATGAGTAGCAGGAATCCGCGAGAGCGCCAATAAGACGGCTCCCCCAGTAGTAGTTCTCGGTCGAGGTATCAGTCGTAACCTTTGAAAGATAATCGGGAAGCTTGGAAACATTGGTGTATACGGGCAGCATCGCGGCGAAAGTCGTGGAGCCGAAGCAAATCCATTCAACGCCCGCAATCTCTGCGGGAACATTGCTCCTGATTTGGCAGATTGAGGTAACGCCCGTGCGGTTGATGCCAATCGAACGGTACATGCCACGCTTTCCCGTGTCATGATTCTTGTAAGGATCAAAATCCGTACCCTGGAAATGCCCGGAGAGCAGGTATTTTACATCTTCCACAGCAACCTTTCTGTCCGGTACGAAGCACCACGGGATATTGTCGCTCTCGGGTGTGAATTCCGCGTCGGGTCCGTCCCACTTATGCGAGTAGGGGGTCAGGTATCTGCCCATGAACCAGGCTCTCGGAGTGTCGTAGATATGGTCCATGTCAGTATGCGATCCGAAAATGTCACGGGGATTGAAGCGACCGTTCTGGTTCAGGTCGAGATTGTTATCCTTGATGAAGGAAGGAAGATCCTTTGAGCAGAGGTAGTTCTTGCCTGCACCGAGAGCGTCCTTCATATCGAAAGAATCCGTTCCGAACTGGTTGGGATTGATAACCACAACATCATCGGGAACCCTTCGTGCAATCCAGTGATGACCGCCGATGGTCTCGAGCCACCATACCTCGTCCTTGTCGTTAAAGGCGATACCGTTGGGTTCATAGGTGCCGTATTTCTCAAGCAGTGAAGCAAGGCGCAGAACGCCTTCTCGCGCGGTCTTAATATATGGGAGTACGAGGACTACTATGTCTTCCTCGCCGATACCGCCGGGCACATCTTTTTCCTTTCGTGACTTTGCCTTCTTATACTCTACGTAGGGGTCTGCTGCGAGAACCCTCGGATTCGATGTGATAGTCTCTGTAGCAGTCATTCCAACGCCTGCTGCGTTGATGCCGGTCGCTGCCCAGACACCATCCTTGGTATCCACATTAGGGCAGGAGGTGTAGCGCATAGGCTCATCCGTGAGCTCGATTGTCAGATGCGAAGCGGTGCATTTATATTTCTTTGGCTGCTGTTTGGGCTCGACAACAATCATTTTCTTCACGTCGAAATGTCCGTCGTCGGTCCTCGATATCATTGTAGTATTGTCATTACTGGCCTTTTTGCCGACCAGAACTGTGGTGCAGGGCATATTATTTCTCCTTTCGTATTAGACACCCGCAAGTTCGCCTTCAGCGCAAATTGCTTGATAATTGTTGGCTTCCGCTATTGGGTCTCTTACTAATATAAAAATAAATCAGAAAATAAAAAAACAACCGCGCCGTCGCAAGTGAGGTTGTTTTTTTAATAACTTAGCACTACGAGGCAACTGCTGTGTAGCCTCTTTTCACCTTTTATTATACTACTCTACGTGCTTTTGTCAATTTGAAGGATTAAGGTGATTTTGGACTGGGGATGAATTATAATTAGTTATATTACAGCTTAACTGGCTGGATATCCGTGCAGGTAAGTTATATAATTCTCTGTGATCTTGTGCAATAGCATAAGAAAACGTATTGTTTGGAGGAAAACATAAATGCCATATGAAGCAGATTTTTTTTGTGATTATAAGGGGTTAAAGAAGGCGACAAGAGCTAGGCTGATTACTATGCTAAAGGAATACTGGTGGTTATTTCTCCTTATTTACATAGCTATGCCGGGCAAATTAATCATATCCGGCATAATGAAGAATAATGCTAGC
>JAFYDI010000102.1 GCA_017544835.1 Lachnospiraceae bacterium
AACGTGCTCGACTTCACTACTTCAGGCAACATACACATAGGTATGCCGAAGTAATCGCAGAGTTCCTTGTCCCATTCAAGCGTATTGATATTAAAAAGCATGGTACGGGAAGCGTTGGTGTAATCAGTCTTATGAACCTTACCCTTTGTAAGGTTCCACATAAGCCACGTATCAACCGTTCCAAAGAGCAAATCGCCCTTCTCGGCTGTCTCTCTCGCACCTTCCACATTATCTAAAATCCATTTAAGCTTGGTAGCACTGAAATATGCGTCGGGAATAAGGCCGGTCTTCGAGCGGATAGTCTCCGTCATGCCTTCTTCTTTGACCTTTTCGATATAGTCAGCGGTACGCTTACACTGCCATACAATAGCGTTGTAAACAGGCTCACCCGTGTGCTTGTTCCATACAATGGTGGTCTCACGCTGGTTGGTGATACCGATGGCCTCGATGTTGTCAACATTAGCATGCACAAGTGCCATAGCTTCAAGAGCTACAGCCAGCTGCGAAGACCATATCTCCATAGCATTGTGCTCCACCCAGCCGGGCTTGGGATAAATCTGCGTAAACTCACGCTGAGCCATGTTAACGATATTACCGCTTCTGTCAAAAAGAATGCACCTCGAACTCGTAGTACCCTGGTCGAGTGCCATTAAATACTTGTCCATACCGCTACCCCCTATTCAACATTTCTCGTAATTATTAAGTCCGAACCCGTTCCGCATATGTCGGCAACCACTACGTCACCAATCTTCGCGGGTGCTTCAACGGAAATCTTCATAAGTTCCTGAGCCACATCAAAAATCTTGCTCTTCGGAATTACGTCCTTCGTCTTAACCGCAGCCACAAGATGCTTGCGATTGGATACTCTCACCGTTCCCGTAACGATTCTGGTAGGATTGGTGACCTCGTCAATTGCGTATAATTCACCTTTCTTGCAGGTATTGCCCGTAACCTTTACGGAATCCCTGTTGCCTGGCTCGAAGGTCACTGTAAGAGCACAGCCCATGGGGCAGCCGATGCATGTAAGATTCTTTGTTTCCATTATCACGCCACCTCCTACTCAGTCTCTATAGCTATGCGAATGGTCTCGCCGGGAGCCATTGCTTCTATGTCTGATTTCTTAATCATTACCTGTTCCATCTCGCCCGGCGCACATATCTGTTTCTTACGTCTCTGCAAGCACTTCTCTCCCAGGTATACGCATATCTCGGGGTTCTTGTAGACATTGCCCACGCGGAAGCGAACCGTTAAGAAGTTCTCGAGCCTGCCGGGTCTGACAAAAGAAGGAACCGTATAACGTACGCCATTGCCGGTTTCAAGGGCTATTGCCGCTTCATCTAAAGCCGGAGTCCTACCGAGAACGTACTCAGCCGCATGCTTACCTGCCTCAGTAGCCTCTCCGGACACGTAATCCACAAGGTCATGAACATGCAATACATTGCCGCAGGCGAACACGCCGGGAACCGAAGTTTCTAAACTCTCATCCACTCTCGCGCCGCCGGTAACAGGGCTTAAATCAACGCCGAGAAGTCCCGAAAGTTCATTCTCCGGAAGCAGTCCGCAGGACAAAAGAAGGGTATCGCAAGGAATCTCCTCTTCCGTACCGGGGATGGGATTGTTCTTCTCGTCAACCTTAGAAAGAACAACGCTCTCCACACGGTCCTTACCCTTAATATCCGTAACCGTAGTGCTTAACTTAAGCGGAATGCCAAAATCATCAAGACACTGCACAATATTACGTTTAAGGCCGCCCGAATAAGGCATAAGCTCAGCCACCGCCTTAACGTGTGCCCCTTCGAGCGTCATACGACGTGCCATAATAAGGCCGATGTCGCCGGAGCCGAGGATAACCACCTCGTGGCCGGGCATCTTGCCCTCAATGTTAACGTATCTCTGAGCCGTTCCTGCCGAATAAATACCCGCAGGTCTGTAACCGGGAGTATTGAGAGCTCCTCTCGGGCGCTCACGGCAACCCATGGCAAGAACTACAGCCTCAGCCTTTATCTCAAACATGCCCTTCTCGGCCGACATAGCAGTAACGGTCACACCGCCGCCCTCGGTCGCTGAAAGGTCTACAACTATTGTCTTAAGCAGGCACTCGATGTTTCTCTCGCGTACCTTCTCTATAAAACGCTCTGCGTACTCGGGACCGGTTAACTCTTCCTTAAAAGTGTGAAGACCGAATCCGTTGTGGATGCACTGATTGAGGATGCCGCCGAGCTTGTCGTCACGCTCGAGTATCACTACATCCTTAACACCCGTATCATATGCGCTTACTGCTGCGGCAAGGCCTGCGGGGCCGCCGCCTATAATTGCTATCTTAGTATTCATGCGCGCCTCCCTTACAAACCTTTGTGCTCCGACAGGAACTCCGAACCTTCACCGTGCTTGGTAATCTCGGTGATATCGCATCCAAGTTCTCTTGCCAGTATCTCAAGTGTCTTGGGAGAGCAGAAGCCTGCCTGACAGCGCCCCATGCCGGCTCTCGTGCGCCTCTTGACTCCGTCAAGCGTAGTCGCGCCGACGGGTCTCTTAATCGCATCCACAATCTCGCCCTCCGTCACAAGCTCGCAACGGCAGATAACGTTGGCGTAGAGCGGGTTTTCTTTGATAAGTCTGTCGCGCTCCTCTTTGGATGCAAGTGCCACATTGGGGATGCCTTTTCTCGTTGCCTTGAAATCGCTCTTCTTGCCCGCACCGAGATATCCGGCCACTTCGCCTGCCAGAAACTCACCTATCGCAGGCGCCGCCGAAAGTCCCGGCGACTCGATTCCCGCAGCGTCGTAGAAGCCCTTAACGCTTGACTCGCCCACGATAAAGTCTCCTCCGTCCTCATGTGCACGTAATCCTGCAAAAGAAGTAATTACAGATCTGTACGGCACAGCCTTGATGCTCTTAGCGGCCGTAGCCTGAAGGGTGTCAAGACCGGTCTTGGTGGTGTTGACTTCTTCTTTGTCCGGGGTGTCTGTTGCGGTAGGGCCAAGAAGCAAATTGCCGTGAACAGTAGGCGTTACCAATACGCCCTTACCGTAGGCTCCAGGAAGCTGGAATATGGTGGAAGAAACCGTTCCGCCCACCTTTTTATCATAAAGGCAATACTCGCCTTTTCTCGCAGTTATATGAATCTTGTCAGCGCAGACCATATTGTGAATGGTATCGGCATAAACGCCTGCGGCATTGATGACCGCCTTACACTCGTAAGTACCCTTGTCGGTAGTCACCACAAAACCGTCGCCGTCAGCCTTAATCGCCGTCACAGGCTCATTAAATCTAAATTCAGCCCCGTTAACGGCAGCATTCTCCGCCATGGCAATCGTAAGCCCGAAAGGACACACAATCGCTCCCGTCGGCGCATACAAGGCAGCCACAACCTCATCAGAGATTGCAGGCTCCATCTTGCGCACTTCATCACCGGTAAGAATCGTAACGCCTTCCACACCGTTTTCTTCGCCGCGCTTTTTAAGTTCTTCCAATTTGGGATAATCATCCTTTGAGAAACAAAGGACAAGTGAACCGTTCCTCTTATAGGAAAAATCAAGCTCACGGGACAAAGCCTCCATCTTACGGCTTCCCGCAACATTAAAACGGGCCTTAAGCGTGCCGGGCTCGGCATCAAAACCCGCATGAACTATTCCGCTGTTAGCCTTCGACGTACCCTCACAGACATCAGAAGCCTTCTCAAGTACCGTAATACCAAGGTTATAGCGAGACAATTCCCTTGCAATTGAGGAGCCGACAACGCCCGCTCCGATAATCACAACTTCTCTTTTCATGAACCCTCCAAATACATTTATATAAATTCGCTAATTTACTTCACCCTTAACATGTTCGATATTCCCCTCTCCCGAAAGAGAAACGGTAACCGTGGACTGAACCCCCGTTATGTCCACTTCTGTAGTCGATACAAGCTTACCCGCATTGTTGTAAAAAGCAAGTGCAAGCTTTGTGACATCTCCCGGCCATCCGTTAAAATCCATTGTAAGAATCTTTCCGTCGGGAAGCGGCCCTACATCCATCTGCTCCGCGCTCACGGGATCAATCATACATACCAGACCTATATCGGCCTTACAATCATTTATAATGCGTAACTTATAATCTATAGACTCAACTTCCAGGCCTTCTTTTTCATCAAAAGAAACCGAAGTCTCTACCGCCGAAGTTTCCGTCGATTCACTCGATGCCGATACGGATGTCGAGGTTACAAGCGGTCTCTCTTCAGGGAAATACATGTCTGAAGTCGAAACGGTCTCCTTTGTACATCCTATAAAAGATAGCGATAACACGGATATCAGCAAAAGAACACTTACATTCTTCTTAAACATAGATTTAAGTCCTCCGAAATCATATGCCAATCGTTAAATAACCTATTGCAATTATACTACATTTTGACAAATATTTAAACCTATATATTTCTTGTCTCTCTTACAACAGCTTGTAAATACAGGCATTTAAATAAACCGTTTTCTTAAAAATCGTTTCCCAAGCGTATAATTATTTACGCTAAATAAACTTTTCCGAATACAAAAAATCGCCGTGCAGTTACCTGCACGACGACTTTTCTTTATAGTAGGAAAGAATTACTTTGTTTCTGTTGTGGTGATTTCAGCTGCTTTTTTCTTGGCCATGTGTCTTCTGTACATTTCTGCACCGGTAGCACCAAGTACCAATACGATTAACAGCCACCACCAAGACATTTCGCTCTGCTCGGGCATGCTTGCAAGAGGAGTAGTGTCATCGCTTACAGTAACAGGAGCTGCTGCAAGAGCGGGACCATCGTCTTCAACATCAAGCTGCTGTGCAGGTTCTTCTGCCTGAACATCCTGAGGTGTATCAACCATGGGAACATCGTCATCCTCAACTATGATAGGAGCTGCAGGAGCGGGAGCCGTAAACAATGCGGGTGTTCCGGGTGTAGGAATTACGTCTGTAGGATTTGAAGGCTCTTCATTGGGTCTGGGATTGGGTCCGGGATTATCGGGAGTAAGGTCGTCGATAATATCCTCGAGCTCATCGGTAATATCCTCAAGATCCTCAATAAGCTTATCTCTGATAGATTTAGCTTCCGCAAGGTCTGCCTTAGCCTTTTCAAGGTCTGCTTCAAGCTCTGCAAGTTCTTCTCTTGCTCCGACAGTCTTAAGAGCCTTGATTGCCTTTTCAAGAGCATCGATTCTTGCCTTAGCTTCCTTAATAGCGAGTTCTGCGTTAGCGCTCTTCTCGGAAAGGTTCTTGTACATCTTAGCTGTTGCAGCTGCGCCATCAATCTTCGCGCGGAAGATTTCGGTTGTGGCAACCTGCTCAGCGGTAAGAGTCATCGAATTACCTGATTCGGTGTAGTAGTCGGCCTGATTGCCGGGCTTGTTGTACTCAGCAAGAAGAATGTCACCGTTGTTGTAATTATCATTCTTGTACTGGGTAGTGGTAACGCCTGCAAGAATGTCTGCCCACTCTGTAGTGGAAACGGTAAGGTTATCAACAGTAACCTTCTTTAAGAAGTAGTTAAGCTCTGCATAACCGTATGCGGTGTACTCTTCTGTATTGGTAACATCCTGTAATGTTGTAATAGCGGTTTTGCCGGTAATCGATACTCTCTGAGCATCAATGCCCTTAGCCTTAAGAGCTGTCTTGTAAGCATCTTCAAGCTTGCTCTCATCTGTCTCGGTAATTTCAATAGCGCCGTCAACCTTATTGCCGGGGATGTACTTAATTGTCATCTTACCTGCATTCCAGTCATGGTCGAGAGTTCCGAGATATACGCCGCCTGCCGCTTCAATCTTAGCCTTATAATCTGCAATAATCTCTTCCTTGCTCTTACCATTATTTAAGAACTTTAATACTTCATGGTAATCGGGCTCTACCGAAGCGATTTCTTCGTAAGAAACGGTATATGTTCCCTTGTACTCATACTTAGTATGTGTCT
This sequence comes from Lachnospiraceae bacterium, assembly GCA_017544835.1. Taxonomy (GTDB): domain Bacteria; phylum Bacillota; class Clostridia; order Lachnospirales; family Lachnospiraceae; genus UBA1258. Next base: position 5,918 of record JAFYDI010000102.1, read on the forward strand.
TCCAGAAATCGAGGCCTCTCTTCTCGTATGAGGAAACTGTAAGGTCGTCATTCTTAACCTGGTCTACAGACTCACGTCCGTAAGTCTCGCCGCCGATAATACCTAAGCCCAACCAGCCTCTCTGCTTAGAGAAGTTGTAATCCGAATCCTTGCTTACATCGTAAGAATCGTATGCTTTGTTACCTGCATTGCGAGCAGCACTTTCTGAACTGTAGCCATCATCTTCGATAACAACCGTACCCTTGAACAACTTGGTGTAGTTACCGGTTACGGAGTAACCTGTGGTAACTTCTTCCTGTCCTGATACGTCGCGGGTCTTTCCTTCTGAAGTAACTACAAAGCCTGCGAGGTCAGCTGTACTGCCCTGAACATACTCTGCCTTAACGGTTTCACCGTCTTCTTCGTAAATGATAATGCTTTCGCCTTCGCCGAGTGCATCAATCTTCTCCTGCAAAGCTGCAAGATATGCTGTTTGAGCTGCGCTTTCGCTCTCTTCCTCAATATCGCTTGCGGAAAGTGAAGCGCCTGTATATGTTGTGGTGGTAACCTCAGCTGTAACAGTCTTTACAAGAGTTCCATCTTCTGTGAATTCGTAATGAACCACTTCTTCAGAACCTGTAATTTCCTGTGTTTCGGGATCAAGCTCTGATGTAGCTTCAACTGCTGCCTCATCGTATACTACGAACTGGCCTTCTGCGTTACGGGTAACAACCTTACCGTTAATCTCGATAGCGCCCTTATTGTCAAGCTCATCCATAGAGTCTACGTTAATTGCTATATCAACGCCGTCAGCAATAATATGCTCTACCTTTTCGAAGATGATAAGTCCGCCCTTCTTATTGTTCTTAGCGGAAAGCTTGTAGTCAAGGATCTTGGTGTATGTCTCGTCACCCTTCTTGAAAACTACGGTACAATAGTTAAGCTTATCATTACCGAACTTGGTCCATTCAAGGCTCTCGATCTCTGCGCCTTCAACTTCGGGACCGTAGTAGTTTCTCATAATTGCTTCAAATAAAGGATCGAGAGTATTCTCCCAGTCATCCTTATTGGCATTTTTAATCTTGGCAGCCTGCTCTTCATACTGAGCAATCTCAAGATATTCTGCTGCCTCAGCCTGATAATTCTCATATGCAGCCTTGGTGGACTCTGCAAGTGCATGAGCCTGAGTCTCAAGTTCGTTAAGTCTTGCAAGTGCGTCCTGAGTCTCGCCGGGTGCATTTTCTACACCGTCGGTTGCATCCTGCTGTAACTGTGCAAACTCTGCACGAGCTTCATTAAGTGCTACGAGTGCTGCATCATATAATCTCTTCTGGGTCTCATATTCGGTCTTTGCAGTATTGAAAGCCTCTTCAATCTCAGCAAAATCTTTCTCTGCCTGCTTAACAGTAGTATCAGCCTCACCTACTGCTGTGGTAATTCTGCCAAATATCTCTCTTGCCTCAGGTACGCTTGAAGCGTTTTTAAGGTTTTCGCTTTCAGTTTCAACTGTAGCTGCATTGCCGGATACGGATGCAAGTGTGTCGGAAGCAAGTTTCTCAGCCTCAGTCTGCTTGCTTTCTACTGTAGATTCTGCAGTCTCTGCTGCTGTAAGAGCGTTACCTGCGGATACGTCTGCTGCCTGAGCAACAGCGTCAGCATCTTCCATGCCTTCGATGTCTGTAAGTGCATCGGGAGCTGCGTCTCTTGCAAGTTCAACTTCGTTCTCGTCCAAAGCATCAGCAAGATTCTGTGTCTCGGTTGCGAAGTTAGCTGAAACTGCACTTCCGTTAACAGTGTCAACTGCTTCGTGAGAAGCATTGATAGCTTTCTCAACCGCTACGTCTGCATCGTCTTCTGCCAAAGTCTCTGCTGCATCAAATGCAGAAACCTGAGTAGATGTCTCGCTGCCGTCGGTAACGGGCTCGGGTGTAGTTGTGGTATCAAGCTCGTCAGCAAATGCAGTTACAGGCTGAAGTAACATGCTGGCGCTGATACCGATTGAGAGTGCTTTGATGATCTGCTTGTTCAATCTGATGTTCTTTTTCATTCTTTCCCTTTTCCTTTCTGTTCCCCTTTTGTGACTCAGCACTTACTGCTCATCATCTTCAGCAATGTGCTCAAACAAATACTCCAAAACCTCATTTGTAAATTTCTTAGCGTTTAATGCAACAATTTTGTTACCGTCCTCGGCAGGATCTTCACGAATAACGTCTGCGTACATTATCAATGTATCCGCAACTATTATTACGTCTTTGCCAAGGAGTGAAGGTGTATCACTGTCCACCGTCACCGCCATTCCTAAAGGACTTAAGTTCTTAACCTTGCAGTATATCTTCTTTAAATCCTCACGCACGACCATTACGCTGTCTGCGTCATAGGATACTCGGTCAATTCTTCGTCTTTCAATCATTTGATTGTTCCCCCCGGTATGAATTATATTGTTATTAAATTTTTCTCTGCTTCTTTAACCGCGTCTTTTATTCCTCTTATCGTAAGCGGAATCGCTTTGCTCTTATCTCCGGCCTTGGCTCTTAATTCAAGTAAGCGGGATTTGTAGCCGCTTCTTCTTATGAACCACACCGTTAAGAGTGCTATCACCGCGATTGCCGCTACCGCTATGATTGCTGTCGGATAGTAGTTAACCGAAAGCGGTCCGTTTGATAGGGGTGTGGCTTCGTCGTCAACCACTATCAGGTCGTATGCGGTGTCAAAGGTTTGTGCGGTTGCAGATGCTATAAAATGTAATCCGTACTTTAAACCGTCCAATGTAATCATAAATCATTCATTCCTTTATCCTTTTCATTAAGTAAAGACTTATTCTTTCAGAAAAAGGTTCAAGTTTTTGCAAAAAAATTTAATTATTTTTTAATTGGAGTTTCCTATCGCAACCTTTGACATAATTTTTAATGATTATTAGCGTCTTTTGGTTTATAATATATAGGTGTGAAACAGTGGTAAAGAATAAGCCTCTGCCTATATGATACACCATAATCTATATAATTATACATAAAAATGTGAAACGATTTATTATAATAATAAGAACCGTTACAGGAAGGAGTTTTCTCAAAGCCTCATGAAAAAGAACGTGTACAGATTCAAAACCCTTAAGGTAATAGAACTTTCCGTTTTCATAATACTGGAAGTGATTTTTCTTATTGCCCTGCTTACGAACAAGACCATGAAGACAAGTATTTTTGTCGACAAGAGTTTGTTTACTCTTTGCAGCATCATGTATGCGACAATTATTCTTTCGCTGGCATTTCTGATATATGACTTCATTAAGATAAGAGAGCTTAAGGTTCAAAGCCACCAGCTTGAGAATCTTGCATATCTTGATTCCAAGACCGGCATTCCCAACCGCACAAGCTGCAGCATGTTCTTTGACACTCACGGTACCGAGGATTCGCTTACGGGAATCTGCTGTATGGTAAGTGAGATTTCAAATATCAAGGCTATCAACGAGAACAAGGGCAAGGATATGGGCGACAAGATTATCCGTGACTTCTCCAATATCCTCGAGGCTTCCGCCAAGGACTTCGGTTTTGTCGGAAGAAACGGCGGTAATGAATTTATCACCGTTATAGAGAAGTGTGACGAAGAGAAGCTTTCTTCTTTTCGCAAGCTGCTTGACGACAACTTAAATCTATACAATTCGCATGAACCCGTTGCCATCGAAATCAGACTGGAATCGGTTCTCTTTGATGAAGAAGAAGTTTCAAGCTTCTCCGAACTCATTGCTCAAGCGTACAAAAAACTCGGAAGATAGGTTAGGTTTAGTTACTTTTATGGAATTTTCTCACACATACATTGCGGAGTATGTAAAGCGCGCGCAGAATGGGGACAGCGATGCTTTTGCGGAACTCTACAATATGACCTTTAATAAGGTTTACAACTACACACGGCACTATCTTAGAGACGACTACCTTGCGCAGGATGCGGTTCAAGAGATCTTCGTGTCGGCTCTTAAGAATATAAAGAAGCTTAACGACCCTACTCTCTTTGTGGCCTGGCTTAATCAGATTTCTTTCCACGTCTGCTTCGACATGGCCAAGGCTCACAAGTCCGATTACGGAGAGGCAGACCCCGAACTCCTTGATGAGGTATGCGACACCAAGCGCACCACCAATCCCGAGGCAAGCGCCCTTGACAGGGACGAGAACAAGCGGCTCTTTGAAGCTCTCGATAAGCTTTCGGTCTCCGAGCGCGAACTTGTCACTCTTCGATATTTTAACTCCATGAAAATCGACGATATCGTAAGTGCCACCGGCATAAGCCGCTCCACCGTCAAGCGTCAGCTCGCGGCGGCTGTGGCCAAGCTTAAAACTCTTATGAATTCCTAAGGAATGGTGCCCATTATGAAGAAAAAAACCTACAGCATAGATATAAATACTGCCGGCAAAATGCTTGAAAATGTTTTTGCCAAGGCAGAGACTTCTCCCAACACGGTTCCTTTTGACAAAATCGTGTTAAGAAGCAAGCAGAATTTATTCACCGATAATCTTTTTATAGTATTATCATCATTGATATTTGTTGTAACTTTGTTAATGCCTTTGTTCTTTCCGCACAGTAAAATGATGGTATCGGTTGACGCTGCATCAAGCCGCCCTCTTACTGTCAAAGAACATCACATGACCGAGTCGACTTTTTCCATTACTTTCGACGGTTTGCCTGTGGATGTTGTAAACAGCTACATGGTGGACGATGATGACGAAACGGTGAGCATAGTCGAGTATGACAGCGCCACCAACACCGTTGTTTTTCCTTATGACAAGAAAGAATACAATATTTACGTTTACGATACGAACGGCAAATGCATTCATTTGCTCTTAAGTCCCCGAAAAAGGAGATAATCCCTATGATTAAAAAGAACAGGTTCGTTCTTTTGACATTAACCATATCGATACTTTTCCTAACCGCATGCGAGAAGGCTGTTACGGACGGGCCCGGAATCGGAGGTGGCGGAGGCAGTACGGCTCATACCACTACCACCATCGAGAATCCCGAGGTCCACACGGCTCTTTCTTCGTCGGATAAGGTCATTGACACTCAGACCACCAGAGACAATACTCCCGTGTGTCTTGAGACCACCGCGCCCGGCACCGCTTCCGAGGGCAATGACCTGGCTGAAATTGATTATTCCAATTACAAAGACGGTTATATCATGGTCAATTATCTCGGCACTTGCGGCAAGGTTAAGCTCTTAATCACCGGCCCCGACGGCATTCAGAACAAGTACGACATCAAAAACGGCTATGCGGCCTTTCCTCTTACGGGAGGCAACGGCACCTACGAAATCAGTGTCTGCGAGAACATCTCCGGCACCAAGTATTCGGTTGCATATGCCACCTCTCTTGATTGTCCCGATATTTCCGAGTTCGGACCGTATTTACATCCCAATCAGTATGTTTATTACAACAAGGACTGCAAGGTCATTACTAAGGGCGCCAATCTCGCCGCTTACTGTAATACCGACCTTGATGTTGTTACCAATGTATATGACTTTATAACTCAGAACATCGTATATGACTACGATAAGGCCAATACCGTGGCTTCGGGCTACATTTCGGATGTCGATGCGATACTTCAAAGCGGTACGGGTATCTGCCTTGACTACTCTGCGGTTATGACGAGTATGTTAAGAAGCCAGAGGATTCCCACGAGACTTGAGGTCGGTTATGTAGGCGCAGAGAATCCCGTGTATCACGCATGGATAAGTGTGTATATCGAGGATGTTGGCTGGCTTAACGGAATCATTCAGTTTAACGGCAAGGAATGGTCGCTTGTGGATCCTACTTTCGGAGCAAGCACCGATCCCAAGACTTTGAAGAAATATATAGGCGACGGAACCAATTACGAAATTTCACACGTTTACTAATACATTATAAGGGGAATATAACGGAATGAGTAAAGCAAGGAAACTTTCAAACGAGGAGCTTGCCTCCTTCTGCAGTCAGGTGTCCATTCTTTTGCAGGCGGGAATCACTCCCACCGAGGGCATCCGCATTCTTTTGACTGACACTAACGATTCGGGTTCCAAGAAACTGCTTCAGGCGATTATCGATGCTGTCAATGAAGGTAACAGTTTTGCGGAGAGTCTTGAAATCGTAGGCGTCTTTCCGGATTACGTCATCAATACCATTAAGCTTGGTGAAAAAGCAGGTTCTCTTGACGAAGTAATGGCTGCTCTTGCGGCTTATTACGAGCGTGAGACTCAAATTTCCGAAAGCATCAGAAGCGCCGTAACCTATCCTTTGGTTATGATTGTCATGATGCTTGTGGTTATCGTTATTCTTATTACCAGAGTTCTTCCAATATTCAATCAGGTATTCATTCAGCTTGGTACCGAAATGACGGGCTTTGCTGCTTCTTTAATGAATCTCGGAAGTGCGCTTAAATCTTATTCCATTGTATTTATCAGCATACTGGCGGTTCTTGTAATACTGTACTTTTATTTTTCGAAGGCTCAGTCGGGCAGGAAAGCGCTTAAGAATATTGCTTCCAAGATTCCTTTGTTTAAGGGATTCTACGACGGTCTTGCAGCAGAGCGTTTTGCATCGGGTATGGCGCTTGCCATCTCCGCCGGCCTTGATACCTTCGAGAGTCTTAAGATGGTATCCAACCTTGTAGAGAATAAAAAGGTTGAGGAAAAGATTGATGTCTGCAGGCAGGTTCTTCTTAACGGCGACAGTCTTGCGGACGGTTTAAAAGAAGCCGCTATTTTCAGTAACGTCAACAACCGAATGGTAGCCGTAGGTATTAAGACCGGTGATATCGAGCAGGTTCTTAATAAGATTGCGGACGGTTACGAGCGTGCCAATGAAAAGAAAATCAACAATATTATTTCTGTCATTGAGCCTACGCTTGTTATCGTGTTGTCACTTGTTGTCGGTCTCATTCTTTTGTCGGTAATTCTTCCTCTTATGGGAATTATGACCACCATCGGTTAGTCGAAAGGACAGTTTATGTACAGGTTTAAAGACAGACGTTCTCTTAAAAACCTATTCGGAAGTGTTCATTTTTCGGTGATATTCTTTGTGGCTGTGTTCGTGTTCTTTTTGTACATGTTAGGCGATATCTCCGATGATACGAAGGCGCGTCAGGAAGAGAGCCTTAACTCGGCGCTTAACAGGGCGATTGTGTCCTGCTATTGCGTAGAGGGCACTTATCCTCCCAATCTTGACTATATGATTGAGCACTACGGGCTTACTTATGATAAGGATTCTTTCTTTATAGATTATCGTCCCGAGGGTTCCAATATTTACCCGGAAGTTGTGGTCATCAGGAAAGGAGAGCGTCGTGAATAAGAGTTCAGAGCATACAGTTGACGCTTTATTCGTTATAACACTTTTCCTGGTGTTTGCCATATCTGTTGTGGCTTTGACGGGAACGGGCGCGAGCGTGTATCAGAGTGTCGTTAATAAGATGAGTTCCAATTACAGCAGCAGGACTTCTTTTTCCTACATCTATAACAAAGTGCATCAGAGCGATGTTGACGGGCTTGTGTCGGTGGGTACGTATGCCGGCGGCGATGCGCTTGTGATTTCGGAGGAAATTGACAATATTACCTACTGCACATACCTCTACGAGTATGACGGAAAGGTTAAGGAGCTCTTTACCAGATACGGACAGGATTTGGACCCTGAGTTTGGTACGGATATACTCGATGTTAAATCCTTTAAGATTACAAAGGTTACGGATTCTTTGTATCGGTTTGATATTACGCCGGATAAAAGCGTAGATGAAACATTGTTCGTTCATGTGAGAAGTATGAAATAATATTCGGGGAGTCCCGATTTTGGAAGGTAGTTAGATGCAAAAATCAAAGTCCGCTCTGTTTTTGATGGAGCTAATAATCGTCATATTGTTTTTTGCCCTTACAAGCGCCGTGTGCATGCGTGTGTTCATTAAGGCACATGATGTCGCACACGATACGGAAAGCGCCAATTACGCGGTCCTGTGGGCCGATAACGCGGCCGAGTGCTTCTATGAGTTTGGCGAGGGCGGGCATGAGAGAATCGAGGCTACTCTTTCTTCGGCTTTTAATCTGCCCGAGTACTCGTATTCTTTGGACTTTTCGTCTGACGAAACCTTTGAATATATGACCTTTAAGTTCTTCTATACCCCTAAGTCCGAGGAAGTGTATTCTTACACCTTCAAGCGTCATAAAAAGGAGGTGTCATGATGGCGAAGAAAAAACGTGAATTGCCTTTAAATGTCGGTACGTCTTCGGTATTGTTTATATTCGTAATCTTGTGTCTGGTTTCTTTTGCAATATTGTCGTTGTCGAGTGCCATGAGCGACTATAAGTTAAGCAGCCGCGTTGTGGAGAACTCTCAGGCTTACTATGACGCCTGCAATACTGCCGAGGAGCAGCTGGCAAGTTTCGACAATACGCTTAAGGAATTGTATGATACGGGAATCTCCCGAAGCGGATATTTCGAGAACGTCGGGAAAAAGAAATCCTTTGCGATACCCATTAACGATATTCAGACGTTGGAAGTTGAGATAAGAATATTGTACCCGGAAGGTTCCGGTGAATCGTTCTATGATATAACATCCTGGAAGACCGATACTACAGGCGAGCTTAATTATGACGATACTCTGCCGGTATTCGGTAAGTGATTAGTACTTAATAATTTGATGCATGATAAAAGGCACGTGGCTTACACCACGTGCCTTAATTGTTATTACTTATTCTTCATCTGTAGCAGCAGCTTCCTCGGTTTCGTATACGAGTTCTTCTTCTACTGTGATGGTTTCTTCAGGCTCTTCGGAAGCGGCACGCTGCTTGGCAGCCTTGGCTTCTGCTTCAGCTCTTTCTACAAGCATCTGCTCGTATCTTTCATCGGAGGAAAGTTCTACGTCTCTGTAACGCTTCATACCTGTACCTGCAGGAATAAGCTTACCTAAGATAACGTTTTCCTTAAGACCGATAAGGGGATCTACCTTACCCTTGATAGCTGCTTCGGTAAGAACCTTGGTGGTCTCCTGGAAGGAAGCGGCTGATAAGAAGGAGTTGGTAGCAAGAGCGGACTTGGTAATACCAAGGATAACTCTTGTTCCCTCTGCGGGAGCCTTGCCTTCTGCAATAAGCTGTTCATTCATATCCTCAAAGTCAAGGAAGTCAATCATGGAGCCGGGAAGGAAATCAGCATCGCCGTTGTTCTCGATACGAACCTTCTTAAGCATCTGACGTACAATGACTTCGATGTGCTTATCGTTGATATCAACACCCTGGAGACGGTATACACGCTGAACTTCTCTAAGCATGTAATCCTGTACCGCACGGATACCTTTAATCTTGAGTAAGTCGTGAGGGTTAACTGAACCTTCGGTGAGTTCGTCACCGGCTTCAATAATCTGCTCATCGGTTACCTTGATACGTGAACCGTAAGGGATGAGGTAAGACTTGGACTCACCTGTTTCCTCGTTGGTAACTACTACTTCACGCTTCTTCTTGGTATCTTTAATGCTTGCCTTACCGCCGAATTCAGCGATGATTGCAAGTCCCTTAGGCTTTCTTGCTTCGAACAATTCCTCTACACGGGGAAGACCCTGTGTGATATCGCCGCCGGCAACACCACCGGTATGGAATGTTCTCATGGTAAGCTGTGTACCGGGCTCACCGATAGACTGTGCAGCGATTATACCTACTGCTTCACCTACCTGTACGGCTTCACCGGTTGCCATGTTGGCACCGTAACACTTAGCGCAGATACCGTTGTGTGAACGGCAGCAAAGAATGTTACGAACCTTGATACGTGCTCCGGGATTAACATTGCCCTCTTCATCGGATACGGGCTTACCGTTAACGTCAATACCTTCCTTGAGCACTCTTGCTGCACGGCTGGGGGTAATCATGTGGTTCTTCTTAACGATTACTTCGCCCTTGGCGTTAAGAATGTCATCGCAGGTATATCTGCCCTGGATACGGTCCTTAAGACCTTCGATTGTTTCCTTACCGTCCATGAATGCGTAAACATCCATTCCGGGGATCTCTTCTCTGCCTTCACAGCAGTCGATTTCACGAATGATAAGTTCCTGTGATACGTCAACCATACGACGGGTTAAGTAACCTGAGTCAGCGGTTCTGATAGCGGTATCGGACAGACCCTTACGAGCACCGTGTGCGGACATGAAGTATTCGAGTACGTCAAGACCTTCACGGAAGTTGGACTTAATAGGAAGCTCAATGGTCTTACCGGTTGTATCCGCCATAAGTCCACGCATACCTGCAAGCTGCTTGATCTGCTGGTTACTACCACGGGCACCGGAGTCGGCCATCATGAATATGTTGTTGTACTTGTCAAGACCGTCAAGAAGCTCTTTGGTAAGCTTGCCATCGGCCTCGTTCCAGGTCTCTACTACCGCACGATATCTTTCTTCGTCAGTGATAAGACCTCTTCTGTAGTTACGTGTAATCTTTTCAACGGTCTCCTGAGCGCCTTCAAGAATTGCAGGCTTGGAAGCAGGCACGGTCATATCGGAAATGGATACGGTCATAGCTGCTCTTGTGGAGTACTTGTAACCTGTAGCCTTAACAAGGTCAAGAACTTCTGCGGTTACTGATGCGCCGTGTATATTGATTACTCGCTGTAAGATTTCTTTTAAGTGTTTTCTCTTTACGTGGAAGTCAACTTCAAGTAAAAGAGCATTCTCTTTCTTGGAGCGGTCTACGTAACCTAAATCCTGAGGGATGATTTCGTTGAAGAGAAGTGCACCGAGAGTGGTCTCGATAATACCTTCAACTTCTTCACCGTTCCACTCTGCTGTTCTTCTTACATGAATCTTCTGGTGAAGAGTAATCTCACCGTTCTCGTAAGCAAGTAAAGCTTCTCTTGTGGAGTTGTAGTATCTGCCCATGATATCGATAACGCGGCAGGTAACAACACGGTTTCTCTCAGCGTCAACGCATACTCTTACGATTGCATTGTAGTCAAGGTGTGCGTCTTTGATGGCAGCAACTGCTTCCTTGGCAGCGTCGCCTTCTTTGCCTTTAACGGCCTTGGCAACTTTCTTCTCATACTCATCGTAAGCTACCTTGAGCTCATCTACGGAAGCAAACTCTGCAACGGCCTTGTCAGCCAAAGAAGGATCGTCAAAGTATTTGTGCATGGTGAGGTAGTAAATACCAAGAACCATATCCTGTGTAGGAACCGCAACAGGGCCACCGTCCGAAGGCTTTAAGAGGTTGTTGGGAGAAAGAAGAAGGAATCTGCATTCTGCCTGAGCCTCTACGCTAAGAGGAAGGTGTACAGCCATCTGGTCACCGTCGAAGTCGGCGTTGAAAGCGGTACATACAAGGGGATGAAGCTTAATAGCCTTACCTTCTACAAGGATAGGCTCGAAAGCCTGAATACCGAGTCTGTGAAGTGTAGGAGCACGGTTAAGCATTACGGGATGCTCTTTAATAACGTCCTCGAGCACGTCCCAAACCTGGGAGTCGAGTCTTTCAACAAGCTTCTTGGCATTCTTAATATTCTGGGAGATGCCGCGTCCCACAAGCTCCTTCATAACAAAAGGCTTGAACAGCTCAATAGCCATTTCCTTGGGAAGACCGCACTGATATATCTTAAGCTCGGGACCTACGACTATAACCGAACGTCCCGAATAGTCTA
>JAFYDI010000008.1 GCA_017544835.1 Lachnospiraceae bacterium
GAAGCCCATACCGCGGCCGATACCTGACTCATAGTAAGAAGCGGAACGAGACATGTTAAAGGTAACCATACACTGGTACTGGTTCCAGATGTTAACCATACGGTTAACCTTGTCATTGGAGCTTTCAAGTGTATAAATAGACAACAAATTGTCCCAATATGTCTTTAATTTGGCAAAAGCCTTGTCAACGTCGGCATCTGTCTGATATTTTGTAATAAGAGCCTTAGCAGGCTTCTTGTTGACAACATTCTTGGATTCCCACTTGTCATTGTCGGGATTCTCGCAATAACCGAGTAAGAATACGTAAGACTTGGTCTCACCGGGCTGCAACTTCACGGTAATTTCATGAACCGCAACGGGTGACCAGCCGTGAGCGATGGAGCCTGTGCAGGCGCCCTTGTCGAAGACTACCTCGGGATCGTGATTGTCACGATATGCGCCGAGGAAATTTTCGCGCTGTGTATCGAAACCGTCAATCTTGGTATTAACGTGATAGATAGCGTAGTGATTACGACGTTCTCTGTACTCGGTCTTGTGATAAATGGTAGAGTCGATAACCTCTACTTCACCTGTAGAGAAGTTACGCTGGAAGTTCTGCATATCATCTGCGGCATTCCAGAGACACCACTCAACATATGAGAAAAGCTTAAGTTCCTTAACGGAATCGGTGTTGTTGGTAAGCTTAAGCTGATTAATCTCGCAAGTATCGTCTGTAGGGACAAAAGCAAGAACCGAAGCGCTTACACCGTTCTTCGAGGAATTCCACTTGCTGTAGCCGATACCGTGACGGCACTCATAAGAGTCAAGGTCAGTCTTGGTAGGCATCCAGCCGGGATTCCATACGGTGTTACCGTCTTTGATGTAGTAGTACTTACCGTTTGAGTCTCCGGGTACGTTGTTGTAACGGAAACGGGTAAGTCTTAATAACTTTGCATCCTTATAGAAACTGTAACCTCCCGCAGTATTCGATATAAGGGAAAAGAAATCGTTTGTGCCAAGGTAGTTAATCCAGGGCAAAGGGGTTTTGGGTGTGGTGATGACGTATTCTTTGGCGGCGTCATCGAAGTATCCAAACTTCATAGCTGTCTCCTTTTTGCTTGATTTACGTTAAAGTAAACGATTAAGTAAAACCGGTAAAAGATTAACGGAAACTGAGCCGTTTTCTATATTTTATAAAAAAATGCACATAAAATCAATAGAAAATTCCATGTTGAATTTTTAAAAAAATAATATTATACTAAAAATGCGAAAACGATTAAGGAAGGTTTAAGACGCTTTTTTTGAGGGTGTGCGGCTTTCTTTTCCTTAGTCAGACGGAGGATTTATGGTATCCATGAAGGATATTGCGACGAAATGTAATGTTTCTGTCGCAACGGTGAGCAAGGCACTTAACGATCGCAACGACGTTGGTGAAGAGACACGCGAATACATCAAGAAGACTGCCAAGGAAATGGGCTATTCTCCCAATTCTCTTGCGAGAGCCCTTAGAACCAATCGTTCTTATAATATAGGCGTTCTTTTTGTGGATGAAGGTCGAAGCGGACTTACTCATGATTACTTCGCCAACGTGCTTGACAGTTTTAAAGCAGTGGTAGAGGATCACGGTTACGATCTTACCTTCATTAACTGCTCCAAGAAACGTGAGCCGAGGCTTTCTTATCTTGAGCACAGCCGTTACAGAGGTTACGACGGAGTTGTAATTGCCTGTATTGATTTTTCGGACCCGGAAGTTATCGAACTTGCCAATTCCGATATTCCTCTTGTTACCATCGACTACATGTTTAACAATCATTCCGGCGTAGTTTCCAATAACTATGCGGGCATGACCGAACTTGTGAAATACATCGTTTCCAAAGGACATCGTAAGATTGCTTACGTATGTGGTGAAGACACAGCGGTTACAAGAAACCGTCTGGCTGCTTTCTACAAAGTCCTTGAGGAGAATAATATAGAGATTCCCGATGATTACGTAATGCACGGCGCATACCGTAGCATCAACCGTACCGAGAAGTTCACGGACGCACTTTTGGATCGTCCCGACAGACCCACATGTATTCTTTACAGTGACGACTACTCGGCCATGGGCGGCCTCAATTCCGTACGCCGCCACGGTTTAAGCGTTCCCGAGGATATTTCAATCGCCGGCTACGACGGCATTACCTTAGCCGCCAAGCTTCAGCCCTCGCTTACCACCATCAAGCAGGACACTCAGGCAATCGGTGAGCACGCAGCCATCAAGCTTCTTAACTTAATCGAGCACCCGAGAACCGAGGCGCTTGAGCAGATAGTTGTCGACGGCACGCTGGTACCGGGTAAGTCTGTGGCAGAGATTAAATAAGACTGAGACCATTCAAAGCGGAATCAGTCCATCATGGATGTAAAAGATACATCTATGATTCCTAATGACATTTTTTCTTTTTCATACTCTTTTCTCATTTATGGAAATGGGCAGGTCGATTAGACCTGCTCTTTTTCTTTTACTATTGGTTTCAAATAACATTTATCCCAATATGAAAAAAACAAAAAATTGGGATAAAAAGAGGAGAGTTATGTCAACTATTCGGCTTGCTTTTATCCCAATACGGAGAAATAGGAAGAATTGGGATAAAAAAGCGGGAATAACTTATCCCAGTTTTGCATAAAACAGTGTATTGGGATAAGCAGTTTACATAACATAGGCAGGAATCGCTAATATTTATCCCAATTCGTGATGTTTTTCGGTATTGGGATAAAAGCATGAAATAATCGAAGAAATGGAACATAAAAGCGGAAAACAGGACTTTCACGGGTGGTACTTAGGTACTAATTATGCAACCTGCACAATAAATGAATTAGTACTTTGGTACTATTTGATGTTGCAAAACTAGTACCAAGGTACTAATATAGAATCATCGATAAAGCCAAGTTCTCCACTTGGACTTAATCAATACCCTATTTAACAGGTATTATACTCCCCTCAAGAAACGGCATCGCAGGGCGCGGTGCCGTTTCACATTGTGCGGAAAGTTCCGCACATGATTTGGTACCTCACAAAAGTACGGATTCCTTGTTCCTTGACATAGTCAAGGCTCTAACTTATTATTTCCTTATGAGAAAATTCGAACTTATAGCTCCCTGCCACTTTGGGCTTGAGAGCGTACTGAAAAAAGAAATAATCGACCTCGGATACGATGTATCGGAGGTTTCGGACGGTAAGGTCACATTTGTCGGTGACGATGAGGCCATTGCGAGGGCCAATATCGGGCTTAGGACAGCGGAGCGTGTTATTATTAAGGTAGGTTCTTTTACCGCGACCACTTATGAGGAGCTGTTTGAGGGTACCAAGGCGCTTGAGTGGGAGTCCTATATTCCGGTGGACGGACGCTTCAATGTTGTTAAGGCTGCTTCTATTAAAAGTAAGCTTTTCTCCCCTTCCGACATTCAGTCTATTATGAAGAAGGCTATGGTAGAGAGGCTTAAAGGCGTTTATAACATAAGCTGGTTCGAGGAGAGCGGCGATGATTATCCCGTAAGAGTCACTCTTATGAAGGATGAGGTTACCGTGGGACTTGATACTACAGGCGTGAGCCTTCACAAGAGAGGCTACAGAAAGCTTGTGTCAAAGGCTCCCATTGCCGAGAATCTTGCGGCTGCGCTTTTAGACCTTACTCCCTGGAATAAAGACAGAATTTTGGTCGATCCTTTCTGCGGTTCGGGCACTTTCCCTATTGAAGCCGCTATGAAGGCTGCCAATATGGCACCCGGCATGAACAGAGAGTTCACGGCTATGGACTGGCAGGGAATCGTGGCGCCTAAGATTTGGAAGGATTCTTTTGACGAGGCAAGAGACCTTGTGGATTTAAATATAGAAACCGATATTCAGGGCTATGACCTTGACCGCGAAATGGTGGAGTCGGCGCGTGCCAACGCCAAACTTGCGGGAGTTGATAAGCTTATTCACTTCCAGCAGCGCGATGTCAAGGATCTTAGTCACGCCAAAAAATACGGGTTCATCATTACGAATCCCCCTTATGGCGAGCGTCTTGAGGAGAAGGCTGCACTTCCCAAACTCTACGCAACGCTCGGCGACCGCTTTAAGAATCTTGAAGACTGGTCCATGTACATTATCACAGCATATGACGGCGTGGAAGCGGCCATCAACAGGAAGGCCGACAAGAACCGTAAGATTTATAATGGTATGATGAAGACATATTTCTATTCCTTCATGGGCAAGAAGCCCGGAAAGAAGTAAGCAATTTGAACGAAAAGTGGAGAGACAGAGGCAACTTAATAAAGGCTTCTTTGGTCATTACCATTATTATGAGCATTCTTTCTATGTCCGTGATGATTGCATACGCCACGCAGAAGACCATCATAGTAAACGATGACGAAACGGCCAAAGAAACCGTCGCGACCACCGCGGGTGCGGTCAATTGGTCTATCGATACGAAGAATCTTTCGGACAAAAAGGCAGAGGTACTCAAGGTATTTGTTCCGTCCGACGCGACTTCTTCAACTGTTGTAGTTTCGACCAGATATGACCGTAAGACTGTAAGCGTTATGATTAAGGATACGAGAGAGTCGTATTTTCTTTCGGACCCGCCGAGGGGCAATTACAGTCATGTTAAGACTGCGACAGGTGCTTTTGACGGCAAGGATACGACCATAACACTTGAACTTGACGATGTGTGCGTGTGCGACTACGAGTTCAGGGGACATACACTGGAGCTTAAGTTTATTCCTGTTTCGGATATTAAGCGTCCCATAGTGATGCTCGATCCCGGGCACGGCGGTGCGCAGAGCGGTACAAGGGTAGGCGATATAGCGGAGAAGAATATAACGCTTTCTTTGGCCAAGAAAGTGCGCGAACTTTCGGAGGGTAAGAACTTCACGGTTCTTCTTACAAGAGAGGACGACGAGGCGCTTACGACGGAGGAACGTATCAGGTCTATCAATGCGGTTGATTCGGATTTCTTTGTGGGAATTCATATGTCGACGGACGTTGATGATGTGAAGAAGTTCGGAATGTCTGCTTCCTATAATTCGCTTTATTATCACAACGGACTTGAAAACGCAGAATTCGCGGACATGATACTTAAGTCGGCGGCCATTTCTGCGTGCAATAAGGCGCTTGGAATTAATGAGGCGGGAGACGAGGAAGCGGTACTTAAGGTGCTTGATATGCCCGCGGCATACTTGTACGCAGGCTTTCTTTCCAATGCGGATGAAGCGAGGCTTCTTGCGGATTCAAGATATTTGACTAAGATTGCGGAGGGCATAGTGGATGCTCTCGAGACAGCGGTGAGGAACTATGGGCAATAAATTGCCGCGAAGGAGAAGGGTACGAATGAACGTAATATTTGCAACAGGTAACAAGGACAAAATGTCGGAAATACGCGAGATTCTCGATGGTATGCATGTAATTGACACGGTGCAGTCGATGAAGGAAGCGGGAGTCGACATAGATATAGAAGAAAACGGCGAGACTTTCGAAGAAAATGCAATGATTAAAGCCCGCGCGGTGTATGATGCTGCGGTAGCCAAGGGCATGAAGAACGTGCTGGTACTTGCCGATGACTCGGGCCTTTGCGTCGAAGCACTTAACGGCGAACCGGGTATTTATTCCGCAAGATACATGGGCAAGGACACTTCCTATAGGATTAAGAATGCCAACCTCATCGAGCGCGTCAACAAGGAAGGAAACGGTAACCGCAACGCTCAGTTTGTATGCTGTATAGCGGCTGTGTTCCCCGACGGAACGGGTAAGGTTGTGCGTGGCGTAGTAGACGGAGAAATTGCGGACAAAGAATACGGCGAGAACGGCTTCGGCTTTGACCCCATATTCTACGTACCGAGACTTCATTGTACGACAGCTCAGCTTAAGCCCGAAGAGAAGCATGCAATCAGCCACAGAGGCAATGCTCTCAGAATGATGAGGAAAGTGATAGCAGAGTATGAAGGCGCTGATAGTAAGTGATACTCACGGATATGACAAAAACTTCTATGAAGTAATAAAAAAAGTCGGTCCCGTCGACATGGTAATTCATGCCGGCGATATTTCCGGAAGCGAGAGAGACTTTAGAAACGAGCTTAACTGCGCACTTATGATGGTTACGGGCAACAACGACTGGGGGTCTTTGCTTAAGTCGGAAGAATTGTTTGAGTTTGACGGTCACACCATACTTCTTACACACGGTCACAAAGACGGAGTGTATTACGGAACAGACAGACTCATTTATAAAGCATCTGAGAAGGGCGCCGATATTGTGATATACGGTCACACCCATGTACCCGTCATAGAGTATGACGAGGACTTAAATGTCTGGGCGGTGAACCCCGGAAGCCTTTCTTTGCCGCGTCAGAACGGGCATCAGGCAAGCTATTTAATCATGGAAACAGACGCTTCGGGGGATGTTCATTTTACGATAAATTATTTGTAAAAGTTTTTGTTGACATATGAAAAACCCTATTATATAATCTTTCTTGCGTCACAAGGGCGCGGTCCTATTTCGGGGTGTGGCTCAGCTTGGCTAGAGCGCCTGGTTTGGGACCAGGAGGTCGCAGGTTCGAATCCTGTCACCCCGAGCCTAAACACGCGGGTGTAGTTCAATGGTAGAACACCAGCCTTCCAAGCTGGATACGTGGGTTCGATTCCCATCACCCGCTCTTTCCGCGTTTTAAACGCGGAGAACTGAATATTTTCAGAATCGTAATCTGTGTCCGTAGCTCAGCTGGATAGAGCAACGGCCTTCTAAGCCGTGGGTCGGGGGTTCGAATCCCTTCGGGCACATGTTATGGTGGATATAGCGTAGTTGGTTAACGCGCCAGATTGTGGTTCTGGAGATCGAGGGTTCGAGTCCCTCTATCCACCCTATCGGAATCATGAATGCGTATTTTGCATTCATGACGTCAAGTCATCAGCTTTAGGATGCTTGACGTGCGGAGCATTCCGCAGTTCATTTGGTATTTCACAAATGAACTGTAAGTAGTGGTTTCCTCAACATGAACCACAACATCCAAATGGGTATGACTTTGGAGTAATAAGCTTTGGGCTATCGCCAAGCGGTAAGGCACAGGACTTTGACTCCTGCATTCGGCAGTTCGAATCTGCCTAGCCCAGTTGGTAATTAAATTTGATGGGCTACTAGCTCAGGTGGTAGAGCACTTGACTTTTAATCAAGTTGTCCCGGGTTCGAGTCCCGGGTGGCTCACGGAAAGCAGAGATAAGTTTTATCTCTGTTTTTTTTAATGCTTTTGGGGTATAATTACTAGGAATCATGGATGCGTATTTTACATCCATGATGGTAAGCATTAGCTTTAAAATGCTTACCATGCGGAGCATTCTGCTCATGATTTGGTAGTCCACAAAACATGAGGTTCCGCTTTGATGGGGTTATAGTGGTATTAACACATTACAAACGGGGGCACAGCATTGATTAAGGACATTGCGATATCAATAATTTCTTTGGTCGCTATTCTTTGCATATACGGTTTCTTTTACGAAAAGAATCGCATGACCGAGCTTCTTAAGACTAAGGAGAAGGAAGCAAGAGACGCTCTTACGGAGCGTGATTTTGCACTCAATGAGGCAAGAGCCAAGAGCGAGTTTCTGGCCAATATGAGCCATGAAATCAGAACCCCCATGAACGCCATAAGCTGTGCAACGGAGTTGCTTCTTAAGGGCAACCCCGCGGAGGAGCAGAAGAGCTATTTAAGCATTATCAAGAGCTCGTCCGATAACCTTCTTGATATTGTCAACGACATCCTTGATTTTTCCAAGATGGATGCCGGCAAGATGCGTCTTGTTGAGACGCCTTACAAGATTAAAAACGTCTTAACGGACGTTGAAAATATGATTTCTTTAAGGCTTTCCGCCGGCAAAGTTGCTTTTACCGTGGACATCGATCCTGCTTTTCCCAAGGTCCTGGTGGGCGACGAAGTGCGCGTAAAGCAGATTCTTATAAACCTTCTTAACAATTCGGTTAAATACACCACAAGCGGACTGATTGCGCTTTCCGTAAGTTTTGAGCGCCTGTCCAAGGATAACATCGACATTACCTTTACCGTTAAGGATACCGGCTGCGGCATCCCCCCTTCGGAGAAAGAAAGACTGTTTAAACGTTTCGAGCAGGCTGATGTAGTCAACCATCGCTATACGGAAGGCTCGGGCCTCGGCCTTGCCATTTGTAACCAGCTTGCCACTATGATGGGCGGTCTTGTAACCTTTGAAAGTGAGCTTGGCAAGGGCTCAACCTTCAAGGCTACCGTAAGACAGCGCCTTGGAGATGGTTCCGATGAGCCTATCGCCGATATGTCAGGAAAGACTTCTTTTGAAGTATGCGTATGGGAAGATAATGTTTATTACAGAGAGAATCTCTTACAGACGCTTAACAGGCTCGGCATCAAGAGCCACGGCGTATTCAGCAGAAATGAGCTTAAGACCTTCCTTACGGATTCAAAGATAGATTATGTATTCTCGGCGGAGGCGCATATCTGGGAGGCTTCTTCATCGGTTCAGAAATATTCGCCCACGACTATCCCTGTGCGCATTACCGACCTCGGTGAGACAAGCGAGACGGCAGAAGGCGTGGTAATGACAAGGCCTTCCGATATATTCAGCATTCTTGAGGTGCTTAACAGCGAGAAGTTCAGAGACAAGCTTGGCGGCGACTACGCAGGCAGACTTATGACGCCTGACGCAAGAATTCTTGTTGTGGATGATAACAGAGTTAACCTTAAGGTTGCCAAGGCTTTGTTTGAAACCTTCAGCGCCAAGGTAACTGCGGTGGACTCAGGCTTTGAAGCCGTTGAACTCATTAAGAAGGGTGAGACATTTGACTTAATTTTCATGGATCATATGATGCCCGGAATGGACGGAATCGAGACATCCAGGCAGATTCGCGAGATTCAGGGCGAAGAGACCACACCGATTATAGCTCTTACGGCCAACGCCGGCGAGGAAGTGGAGAAGCTCTTTATCGAAGCGGGGCTTAACGATTTTATCCCCAAGCCCATTGTTATGAAGCACTTAAACTTTGTAATGCAGAAATGGCTTCCCAAGAACAAGCAGATTTTCACGGAGGTCAGTGATACAGAACCCGGCAAGACCAAAGACGAAGCGCCCACATTTGTTCCAGAGGAAGGACTCCAGAAGGTATGGGGCGACACAAAGATATATCACGAGCTTCTTACGATGTATCTTGATAAGAGCGGCAGCCTCATCAGTGAGATTTCAGCAAGCGCCTCTGTTGATGATAAGATTAAGCTTACCAGAGAACTTCGCACCATCACCGAGTCCGCCGGCGCGGTTCGCTTAAAGGAAATGCTCTCTGAACTTATTAATATAGGAAATATCGGCGAGGGTGCCCTTTTTGACGCACGCC
>JAFYDI010000103.1 GCA_017544835.1 Lachnospiraceae bacterium
GATGTAGCAAGCACCTCGATAACGCCGTCACCGATATCAATGATGGATACGTCAAATGTACCGCCTCCGAGGTCATATACCATAATCTTTTGCTCACCTTCGTTGTCAAGACCGTATGCAAGAGCTGCCGCAGTAGGCTCGTTAATAATACGCTTTACATCAAGGCCTGCAATCTTACCTGCATCCTTGGTAGCCTGACGCTGTGCGTCGTTGAAGTATGCAGGAACAGTAATAACTGCTTCTGTAACCTTCTCACCTAAGTAGCTCTCTGCATCTGCCTTCAGTTTCTGAAGAATCATAGCGGAAATCTGCTGAGGAGAATAGGTCTTGCCGTCGATTGTACGGCCTCTGTCGGTACCCATGTCTCTCTTTATGGATGATATAGTCTTCTCGGCGTTGGTAACTGCCTGACGCTTTGCAGGCTCACCGATAAGTCTTTCTCCTGTCTTGGAAAATGCAACAACGGAAGGTGTGGTACGTGCGCCTTCTGTATTAGCGATAACGGTGGGCTTACCACCTTCCATAACAGCTACGCAGCTGTTGGTAGTACCTAAGTCGATACCAATAATTTTGCTCATGTCTATTTCCTCCTAATTAAACTCTTTATGATACGACGGACACCATGCTGTGACGCACTACGATGTCGTGATATGTATACCCTTTTTGTAACTCCTCGGCCACCATGCCGCTTTCAAGCTCATCGCTTTCAACCTGCATTACGGCGTTGTGGAAGTCGGGGTTAAACTCGGTGCCTTTGGCCTCGATAGGCTTAACTCCGAGATTATCAAGCTCTGTCATAAGCTGTTTGTATATCTTGGCCATGCCCTCTGCAAAAGAAGAATTCTTCTCGTCTTCGGGAATGGATGCAAGTCCTCTTTCGAAATTGTCCACTACCGGCAAAATCTTTTCGATGACGTTTTTGGCTCCCATGTCAAACATCTGGGATTTTTCTTTCTCCGTACGGTTTCTGAAGTTCTGAAACTCTGCTATCTGACGAAGACGTCCGTCTTCAAGCTCTTTAATCTTTTCCTTTAACTCTTCAACTTTTTTGTCGGCTTTGTTTTTCTTTTTGTCCTTTTTATCTTCTTTGTCCTCGGTGGGCTCTTCGGGGGATTCTGTAACGGTTTCTTCGGTGACCGCTTCAGTTTCTTCCGCTTCGTCCTGCAAAGAAACCTTTTCTTCTTCTGTCAAATCTTATCATCCTTTCTTCTTATACAATGAATCAAGCTGATTCATCATATTCTTGAGGGTGCCTACAACCTTGTCGTAGTCCATACGCTTGGGGCCTACGATACCGATTGTACCCTTCATGCCCTCCTCAAGCTCGTAGGTGGCGGTTACCACGCTGCAGTCTTTGAGGCCTTCAACCGGGGCTTCGTCACCGATATAAACCTGAATACCGGTATTCTCACCCGCAAGATTGGTAAGAGCAAGTTCGTTAAGCGGCTGCTTTTCCTCGAAGGTGTGGAGAAGCTCAACTGCGTGTTCTTTGTCCGCAAGTTCGGGATATTTTAAGATGTTGTTGGCTCCGCTTGTGTATATCTCAAGGTCTTCATCGGAGTGGATGGCTTCTGCCACCGCATCGATTACATCGCCTACGATATCTGAGTGAATGCCTGCCATCTTCTTGATGGAAGCTATCATCGCGAGGTTAATCTCCTCAATGCTGAGTCCGTTCAGATGAGTGTTAAGCAGAATGTTAAGCTTAAGCATTGTCTCATCGTCGAGGAAATTCTCGGTGGGAATCATGTGATTCTTAATAACGTTGCCTTCCGTAACTATTACCGCAAGAATGTGGTCCTCGTCAACTCTGGAGAGCTGGATGAACTTAAGCTTGTTGCGGTTGTACTGAGGGGCGCTTATCATGGTGGCGTAATTGGTATTGACTGCCAGGACTTTGGCCACCTGTTTAAGGAGATTGTCCATCTTGTCTTCTTTTTGCAAAAGAAGCTCTTTCATCTCCTCAACTTCTTTCTCCTTCTCTTCAAGCATCTTGTCGACGTAAAGTCTGTAGCCTTTATCGGAAGGAATACGTCCTGCTGAGGTGTGGGGCTGAATGATGTAGCCCATTTCTTCAAGGTCGGCCATTTCGTTACGAATGGTAGCCGAGCTTAAATTCAAATCCGTGTACTTGGAAATCGTACGGCTGCCTACGGGCTCGCCGGTCTCAAGGTAGTTACGAACTATAGCTTGTAAAATCTTAACTTTTCTCTCATCAAGTTCCACATTGTCACGCTTTCAAATGTCTGTACCAAGGGTCCGGTGTTATAGCTTGTTAGCACTCGAAAGATATGAGTGCTAATTACTATAGATACAATATACCCCCGCTTGGCAAATGTCAACAAATTATCTGTGCCAATTTTATTAAATAAATATAAAGAGGCGCCGGCACACTTTTGGGAGTGTGACGGCACCTTGAAATATCCTTGAAGCATGCAGATAATGGTCCTTCCGCCTCGCTTGTGGTTGACATAATATTGGTCGTTTTTTCCGCCTGTTGACCCCAGCGCATCAAAACTGCCATTTTAGTCAACATTTTTCCACTCATTTTGTCTTGAGCTTATATTCGGGTTGACTTATTTATCGTTTTTTCGCTGCAGGGTCAAAGGAAACGGCTTCTCGGGTTTACATAACTTATTTTCATGTTGACCCCCGAGACACAAAACCCTCGTTTTAGTCAACATTTCTTCTTTTTACAAATTATTTACGTGTGGTTCGACAGAGCACTACGGCAAAAACAATCTCATAACACATCAGCACAACTGCCAGCACATTCCTCGGAACCATAAGCCCCAGCACTAACGACGTTACAGTAATCAGTATTGCCGATACAAGGTAGAACTTTTCTTTGTACAGCCAGGAATAAGGAAGATAGTGTGCTCCGAATATCATTGCGTATACCATCACCATCTTCTCGGGCATGGCGCTCATGACCCACATTGCTACAAGAAGATAAATCATCTGGTTACATGTAAAAAGAATGCCTGCCTTCCAAAGCGGGTTCTTTTTATCAAGGATGTCTACCTTCAGAATCTTGCCTACAAGCATCGCTATCGGCATAAGCGGGCAGGCGCAGCAGAACACCACAAGGTCCGAAGTATACATCGGAAGATTGATACTCGTCGCAATCGCTATAAATCCCCAGATTATCGCTGCGGTGATTATAAACGGCAGCCCCGCGCGCTGGCTGTATCGCATATCATCCCTTAGCGCATCGAGCCCCAGCGCATATTCATTAAATTTATCATCACTCAATCTATTCATTTTGTTGTCTCCTGTTATATTCGTTCAAAAGTTTCGTATACCTTTCGCCCTTGTCCTTGAACTTCGTCTTATCAAGTACCAGGCAGGTAATGTAAAAAGAAACTACAATGACTGCAAATATCGCCCATTCCCACGCCGTTCCTTTGCCGGCGAAAATGTTCAGTTTGTAAAACGTGAACACTTCCACAGGGATAAACGTTATAAACAAAACCGTAAGCCTGAAGATAAATCCCTTTGCCCGAAACACAAAGTCCGTAAAGCACACTGCAAAGCACACCGCTCCGTACAGGCACATAAGAAATACCTTAAACAAAAAGCCTACTTCAATCGCCCTTATACCGCTGAACGCCGCTCCCTCCATTAGCATAAGCAGCAACCAGGTAAAAGAAAAACACAGTCCGTTTCGTATATATATCAAAAATGTTTTAAATCTATCCATCGTCAGTCCTCCGCGCCTATCATTCTTTTTAACTCGGGTACATATCTTCTGGAAATCACAATCGATTCGCCGTTATTAAGGGTCGCTATTATATTTCTCGAAATCTCCGGTTTAAGCTTCACAATCTTGCCGATATTCACCACTACCGACTTCGAGCACCTGAAGAAATCTCGCTCGCTAAGTTTCTTCTCTATTTCATAGAGTCTAAGCTCCGCGGTAAGCACCTTGTCCTCCGTGTAGATAAAAGTCTTGTTGTCCACGGATTCAAAATAAAGAATGTCCTTAATCTCCACGTAGCAGACTTCCCTGTCGCACTCGCCCTTGATGCGTCCACCAAAGTTCGCGATATGTGACTCAAGCCTCTTAACTTCCGCCGTTACCTCCGCGCAATGAATCTCCGCGAATATTTCTTTGGTGTCGGCGTTCTCGATAATGTTAACCCTCATTGTGTTTCCTCATCTTTAAACATGTTTAAGTGATAATTCAAGTTTATTATATTCTTGCGACATTGCAATAGGTTCGGCACCAAGCGGTACATAAAAGAGCCGTAAGTTGCCACCAAGCAATAAAAAAGCTGTCTGCCGGGCCATCATAGCCTGACAAACAGCTTCCTAAATCATTATTTCGCAAGGTACTCCATCAACGCTTCATACCTGCTTTCGGCTTCCTTGTAGCCTTCTTCGTAAAGAGCGTTGAGCTTGTCCTTGTCCTTCTCAAGACGATCAATCTGCGCATCCACCTGCGGCCGCAAAAGAAAGAGCTTGCCCTCCTCCGCCTGCTTCTCGATGTAGTCCATCGTATCGTTGTACATGTCGCAGCGAGCCTTCATTAACTCGTATACCTTGGGGTAGTTCATGTAACGAAGCTTTATAGCCGCAAGCGACTTCTTACCCTCGGGCTTACGTCTGTAGCCCACAGGCTTGGTGAGGATTACGACGTTCTTCTTATTACCGTCGGCCTCACTCTTCTTAATAGGAATAGAGTCTGCGATTCCGCCGTCAAGATAAAGCTTGTCGCCGATTCGCACATTACGCGATACAAGCGGTAACGAGCTCGACGCGCGGATATAGTCCATTCCGTCGTGCATGTCCGTAATCTTAATATACTCAGCTTCGCCGGTCTCGATATTGGTTACAACCGCGTAAGCATTACCCTCATACTTCTTAAAAGCCTCGTAGTCATAAGGATTTAAGTAATTGGGCACCAAATCGTAACTCATGGCAACGTTAAAGATATCGCCTGTGGTAAGGAGGCTGTGAAGGCTCATGTAGTTCTTCTCGCCCACGTAGTCCACAAACGTGTCTCTTCCGCGCCCACGCTGCTTGGACAGATAACTGCACATCGTGCACGCGCCCGCAGACACTCCGTAAACATCCTTAAATTCAAGTCCCTTGTCGAGAAAGAAATCCAGCACTCCCGCGGTATAAACACCCTTCATACCGCCGCCCTCAAGCACGAGTCCCGCATTAATCATCGTCCGTACCCCTCTTTTACAAATCTCTTAAGCGCCGCAATCGAGCGCTCTACCTTGTCCGTATCTATACAATAAGCCATTCTGAAATATCCGGGGCAGGCAAAAGAATCCGCAGGCACCAACACCAAATCATACTTAAGTGCCTTGTTGCAGAAAGCAATCGAATCCTCTTCCAAAGCCTTCGGAAAGATATAAAAAGTTCCGCCGGGCTTAACCACTTCAAATCCGAGAGCGGTAAGCTCCTTGTACAGAATGTTCATATTGGTCTCATAAACCGACAAATCCGAAGTCATATCAATAACCTTCGCACAAGCCTGCTGAATAATTGATGCCGGGCAGTTGTGTCCGGTGCCGCGCGAAATCTGACCGCACATGTTGACGATGGTCTCCGAATCGGGATCGGCGGGATTGGCTGCTACGTAACCGATTCTTTCGCCGGGAAGCGATAAAGACTTCGAGAAAGAATAGCATGAAAGTGTGTAATCATAATACTTGGAGGGATAAGGGCACTCGACTCCTGCAAAAAGAATCTCTCTGTAGGGCTCGTCTGACACAAGATAAATGTTGTATCCAAACTCCTGAGACTTCTTCCTAAGGATGTCTGCGAGATGCTTAACCGTCTCCTCGGAATACACGATACCGGTGGGGTTATTGGGTGAATTAATGAGAACTGCCTTAACCTTATTGGTAAGAAGCTCCTCGAATTTATCAAAGTTAATCTGGAAAGCCTTAGTATCTGCAGGCACCACCACGATTTCCGCACCGGTACCGGTTACGTAAGGAATGTACTCGGGGAAGAAAGGTGCGAATACAATCACCTCATCTCCGGGCTTGGTAACTGCTCTTAATGCATGCGCAATAGCTCCTGCCGCGCCGGAAGTGGGGAAGATGTGCGAAGCCTTATAGTTCATACCGAAACGTCTGTTAAGAGAGTCCGCAACCGCCTGCTTGAACTCGGGATTACCAAGGCTCGGGCTGTAGCCGTGGAGAGCCATGGGGCTTTCTTTTTCAAGCATCTCTATCATGGCCTTGGTGAATTCCTCGGGCAC
>JAFYDI010000104.1 GCA_017544835.1 Lachnospiraceae bacterium
GATTTGGAGCGGGGACATTGCTCTTTGGGACAATCATAAACGACAACGAATATGATGATGCAGGGATATACTGCGGAGCATGGCTGATAGGCACGGTTGTATATGCCATAACGGTAGTCATGATGTGGTCAAAGGGGTGACGGAATGAGATACTGCAAAATCAAAGGTAAGTTTTGTGTCTATGCTACGGAATGGGGTTATTGTATGTTTACGGTGTGTAAGGGGGTGACGGAATGAGCGAATTAAAAAGATGTCCTTTTTGCGGAGAAATTCCAAGAACAGAAGTAAGTGTTACTAAAATGGGAGGTAGTGAAGACCACGTTGACTTTACTATTCATTGCACAAATTGCGGAACGGAGAAAACCGTGAGACTAAAGATTGTGGCTTATGCATGTTTCCTTGATGTTGAAAAAGCACAAGAACAAGTTATTCAAGCGTGGAATCAAAGGGTGGTGACAGAATGAACCACGACTATGCACACTGCCTTGACTATTCAAAGGATTGTCCAAGCAAATGCTTCAGAGCGGAACTGGTGAGAGATTTGCATAGGAGAAACGATTTGTGGTTAAAGCCAGTTAGTTGGATGCATTTTAAGGGAACCGAAGAGTGCAAGAGAAAAGAGGTGGCGGAATGATTGACGTATTTATACCCCTGCTTGCCGGCATTCTGATCGGCGCAAACTTTGGCTTTGTGATCGCAGGACTTTTTGGAGGGAACCATGATGAGGACTTGCCTGATCAATGACTGTACCGGCTTCGTGGCGCCGGCGCCCTGCTGCCTGGACTGCGACGACAGGGACATCTGTCCGGACAGGTGCCCGAGAAGTGACACGATTTACTGCATAGGAGTTATAGATGACTGCAAAGGAATTCCTCAGACGAACGACAAAGATACGCAAAGAGATTGACGAATTAGAAAACCGCATTAAGGAAGTGCGCGCTTCCTACATGGCGCCGCGTGCAATCCAGTACGACGACATGCCAAAGGCTCACCGCCCGACGGACTTGTCCGACTACTACGCTCATGTCGAGATATTCATCGACATGCTACTCGACAAAGAAAAGGAACTCATCGGCGTGCACGCTGACATCATGCTCACCGTCGACCGCCTCGAGGATCCTGATGAGCGCAGGGTGCTGATGCTACGATATATCGACCGCAAGCCGTGGGTAGCAATCGCCAATGCTATTCCATGTTCGGAGCGTGCAGTCTATTACCTTCACGGTCGGGCACTCCGTCACCTCGACAAAATCTTGCAGTCCATTGCAGTTACTAATCGTGTATGATGTAAGGTAGCAGAACAGATAACAAGGCGCAGATACTTTCTTCATAATACCTTCACAGTACAGGGGCGATAGCTTTCACCGGCTACCGCTCCTTTTGTGTGCGCTTACCGTTCCCCGCGCACACACGCGCAGGGCAATAGCGCGATATAAATCATACCACCGCGGGCTCGAGAGTGGGCCCGCCATACTCATGAGCATTAGAACAGACAGAACCAAAGGAAACCGAGGGGCATTCGAAGCGGCCCGCCTCAAGATTCTAAAGACCCAGACTATATGCGGGATCTGTGGCAAGCCGGTGGACTTCTCTTACAAGAATCCGCATCCGCTTGCGCCGACTGTTGATCACATCATTCCTGTATCTAAAGGCGGCCACCCCACAGACCTCAGCAACTTACAGCTGGCCCATCGCTGTTGTAACCGGGCCAAGTCGGACAGCCTGATAGAACCGAGAAAAGCAGACGAAACAGATAAATTAATTGACAACAGCGTATTAGAGCAGCATTGCGACTGGGCTCGCTATCGGTCGAATATGGCGGGGTAGGCTCCCCGGGATACCGCCGGCGGCAACCAACTCGCCGTCACTGCACAGAAAAACGTATTCCCTTGTTAATCGTTGCGCAATGAGGAG
Source organism: Lachnospiraceae bacterium (assembly GCA_017544835.1). Classification (GTDB taxonomy): domain Bacteria; phylum Bacillota; class Clostridia; order Lachnospirales; family Lachnospiraceae; genus UBA1258. Next base: position 1,915 of record JAFYDI010000104.1, read on the forward strand.
ATTATTTATGATTGTAAAATTAAAATGTCGTGTGTGCGGAACAGAATTCCGCTCGGAGCGACTAAATCGGCTATATTGTTCGGACGCTTGCCGTAGACAAGGCAGAAAAGAGTATTTCAAATCAAGATATGAAAATAATAAGGAACAGCTAAACGAACAATCAAAGATTTGGAGAGAAAACCATCGCGAATACACAAAAATCAAACAGCGCGAATGGAACAAGAAAAATCCAGACTATGGGACGAACCGTTCTCGCAAAATTCGCGGGAGTAAGGAGCACGCTAGAGAGTGTATTGTTTGCGGAAAGGCTTTTACTACGTGGCTTCCGCAGAAGAAGACGTGTTCGGATGAGTGTAAGGAAGTGCATAAGAAAAACCGCGATAAAGGGCGTGTACGTAATTCGAAGAAGACGCCCGAAGAACAACACGCACAATGGATTCGGCGCAGATACGGCTCAGAAGAAAGCTACCAAAAATGGCTTGCCGAACAAGAAGCCTTAAAACGAGAACTGGAACAAAGGCGCGAACAAGAACGACAGGCAAGAAAAGAAGCCTATGAAAATCAGCTTGAAGTATGGCGCATCGCTAGAGAAACCAGAAAGGAAGCTAATCACAGAAAAGATTTCTGCATAGTCTGTGGGAAGGAATACGAAACTTATAATCCCGCTCAAAAGACATGCAGTAAAGAGTGTGGTAAGAAATTGGCACACGCTCATAAGCACAAACGAATACCGAAAAGTCAGTTAGTTGACAAAGACATTACGCTGGAAGCCTTATATAGACGGGATTCTGGCGTTTGTTATTTATGCGGTAAAAAATGCGACTGGAATGATAAAACTGATAAATCAGTCGGTCCCGCATACCCATCGATAGACCATATGATACCTATCGCGAAGGGCGGTCTACATGCATGGACAAACGTTAAGCTAGCTCATTTTGAATGTAATTGGAAGAAGTCGGACGCTTTACTCCCGTCGCTATCTTCCACGGGGTAAACAGAAATGCCGGAATACAAAGGAATCGAATACCTGCGTAAGCAGCTGCAGGCTCGCAGAATACGCATTGATCTTAGATATGCGTATTACGACATGAAGCATATAGCGAAGGACCTTATGATCAGCACGCCTCCTGATCTCAAGTGGATGATGTCC
>JAFYDI010000105.1 GCA_017544835.1 Lachnospiraceae bacterium
AAGAAAGAAATCAATCGCTTATCAAGCCTTAACAGCGCAGGCAGTGAGGCCTCCGTGGAGCGCGGCTACATAGAGACACTCTTAGAGCTTCCCTGGGACAAGATGAGCGAAGACAATACAGACATTAAGCATGCCGAAGAAGTGCTGGAACGCGACCACTACGGCCTTGAGAAGGTCAAGGAACGTATCCTTGAGTTTCTGTCGGTTCGCGCACTCAACAGTAAGGGCGACAGCCCGATAATCTGCCTTGTGGGCCCTCCCGGAACAGGTAAGACGTCTATTGCCAGAAGCATCGCCGATGCCCTTGGCAAGAAATACGTGCGCCTTTCTCTCGGCGGCGTCCGCGACGAAGCTGAGATTCGCGGCCACAGACGTACCTACGTAGGCGCAATGCCCGGTAACATCGTGGCAGGCTTGAAGCAGGCGGGTGTCAAGAATCCCCTTATGCTTCTTGACGAAATAGACAAGACCTCCGCCGACCACAAAGGCGACGTGGCTTCCGCTCTTCTCGAAGTTTTGGACAGCGAGCAGAACTCGAAGTTTCGTGACCACTTTGTAGGCATCCCGATTGATTTGTCAGAGGTTCTTTTTATAGCAACGGCCAATTCCGCAAGCGACATTCCCGGCCCCTTATATGACAGAATGGAGATTATAGAGGTAAGCTCCTACACTGCCAATGAAAAGTTCCATATTGCCAAGGAATTCTTACTTAAGAAGCAGTACGAGAAAAACGGCCTTAAAACCTCGCAAATATCTATTAACGATGCGGCACTTAAGCGTATAATAGAGGCATATACCAAGGAAGCCGGCGTTCGTGAACTCGAGCGTAAGATAGGTGAGATATGCCGCAAGGCCGCCCGCGAGATTCTTGAAAAGGGTACCAAAAAGGTTACCGTTACCGCCAAGAACCTTGAGTCGTTCCTAGGCAAAGAAAAATACCGCGCCGATTCTAAGAACAAGAAAGACGAAATCGGCATAGTGCGCGGCCTTGCATGGACTCCCGTAGGAGGCACCACGCTTTCCGTTGAAGTTAATATCATGCCCGGCAAAGGCGAGATGGAACTTACCGGTCAGATGGGTGATGTCATGAAAGAATCCGCCCTCGCAGGCTTAAGCTTTATCAGAAGCATCGCGCCCAAATACAAGATTGACAGAAAGTTCTTTGAAGAACATGATATACATATTCACATTCCCGAGGGTGCCGTGCCCAAGGACGGCCCCAGCGCGGGTATCACCATGGCAACAGCGGTTATGTCCGCCATCACCGGAACTCCCGTAAGCCGTAACCTTGCCATGACCGGCGAGATTACCCTTCGCGGCAGAGTTCTTGCGGTGGGCGGCCTTAAGGAGAAGATACTTGCAGCCAAGACTGCAGGCATCAAGAAAGTCCTTGTTCCCTTAGAGAACAAGCCCGACATCGAGGAAATTTCCGAAGAGATTAAAGAAGGCATGGACTTAATATACGTTTCATCCATGAAGGAAGTGCTTGAAATTGCTTTTTGGTAAACATTAAGGAGTAACAATGAAGATTAAATCAGCCGAACTTGAAACCGTTATAGGAATCACCAGTAAGCTTCCCGAGAATACTCTTCCCGAGATTGCTTTTGCCGGCAAGAGTAACGTAGGTAAGTCATCTCTTATCAATGCGCTTCTTAACAGAAAATCCCTTGCCCGCACCAGCCAGAATCCCGGTAAGACGCAGACAATAAATTTTTATAACATTAATAAGGAATTTTTCCTTGTAGACCTTCCCGGATACGGCTATGCTAAAGTCAGCGCCGAAATCAGGGAAAAGTGGGGCAAGATGATAGAGAAATACTTAGAGACGTCGAAACAGCTTCGAAGAGTGTTTCTTTTAATCGATATCCGCCACGAGCCTTCCGGTAACGACGTAATGATGTATGACTGGGTGGTAAGTAAAGGTTTTGACCCCATCATCATCTGTACCAAAGCTGACAAAATAAGCCGCGGCGCATACCAGAAGAATCTTAAAATAATAAGAGAGAAACTTAAAGTTCGTCCGGGAACGGTTATGATTCCTTTTTCCGCAACGGAGAAGACCGGCAGAGACGAGATACTTAACCTCATGGAAGAGATACTCTCACCTGAGGAATAATACATTGGGGAGGCAATGCCTTGAAAAAATCTACGCTTTATCTTAAAGCAATTACAAATGTTCTGATTTATGTCGTGGTAGCTGTTTTGGTGGCAATATTCCTGCCGAAGCTCCTCGTGTTCTTTCTTCCCTTCGTAATCGGCTGGGTAGTATCGGCTATAGCCAATCCCGCCGTTAAGTTCTTTGAAGAGAAGATTAAGTTCAAAAGAAAGGCTTCATCGGCCGTCATGATAGTGCTGATTCTTGCAATCATAATCCTTGCGGGATACGGCATCATCGTATTCTTAGTGAACCAGTGCATAGGCTTTATAGAAAGCCTGCCGGAGAACTGGGCCGGTTTTCAGGACACTCTTAATACCTTCGGCAGCAACTTCAATAACCTGTTTAAGAATCTTCCCTCAGAGCTTAGAGAGCCGCTTAACAATATGGGTTCTTTTGTCACCACATCTCTTGGTAATTTCATGAAGAGTTTAAGTTCGGGCGATATGAATGCAACGCTTGTTTCCAACATTTCAAGCGGGGTCGGCAGCATTGCCAACATTCTTGTGGGAATTATCATGGCTGTGCTTTCCGCATATTTTCTTACGGTTGAGCACAACAATATTTTCGATAAGATGGAGCGTCACATTCCCGAGAAAGCATTTACCAAGTTTATGGCTGCTTACAAAGGCCTTAAGAGCGCTGTAGGCGGATACTTTAAAGCGCAGTTCCAGATTGAAATCTGGGTATATGTGATAACCGTTATCGGTCTTTTAATCTGCGGAGTCGAGTATGCGTTTATAATTGCGCTTGGCATTGCTATTCTTGACTTCCTGCCCTTCTTCGGCGCAGGTCTTGTCATGGTGCCCTGGGCGGTTATAGCTTTTACCGACGGCAAGTATTTCCTTGCGATAGGCATGCTTGTTACATGGGGTATCGGGCAGCTCGTACGTCAGCTTATACAGCCTAAGATTGTGGGCGACAAAGTAGGTGTAGCGCCGCTTCCGACACTTGTTCTTTTGTTCTTAGGCTACAAGTTCTGGAGCGTTTTCGGTATGGTAGTGGCAGTGCCGATAGCTATGATTTTTATATCGCTGTATGAAGAAGGCGTGTTTGACTCTTTCTTTGACAGCCTTAAGATATTAAGAAACGGTCTTTCCGAATTCAGGGCTCTTCCTAAGGAAGAGACGGACAAAGAAGAATAAATCGAAGAAAGGTACATACCGGGGAGAATATGATTAAAAGGATTTTAGGGGTTTTGTGCGTGGCAGCGATGGTACTTTCGCTTGGCGCGTGTACTATGCCGTGGGTTAAAGAGAACCCGGAGCAGGCTGAAAGTGTAAGCAGCAACGATGTCAGTGCCAACAGTATGGCCGATGTAAGGGGATACTATGAAGGCAACGTATACAAGAATAAATATTTCAATTTTAAATTGATTCCTGCCAGAGATTATTATTTTCCGGATGCCGAATTAGTAGGAAAAGCTGAAGCTCGCGGACAGGAAATCATTAACGGAGCCAAAGAATCTGTTAGCGAGGAGACGGCAGAAATATTAAACTCAGGCGAAAGCGGGCGTTTCAACATATGCTCGGTTACGGACGGTAACACCCTTAACCTCATTCATATAGGCGTGTTTCCGGCCTACGGTTTGACCGAAGAAGGCCTTGGGCTTTATATGGCTTATCTGAGTGTCATGATTGATGAGATATTTACCGCAGATGGAAGGCTTGATTGCGTAAGTGAGTGTTCTGCTACGATATTCAGAGGAGAAGTGGCGCCGTGCATATGCACCCACAATTTGCGTGTTGCGCCCGACGGCGGAATGATTGACGTGTACCAAAAGAATGTATTCATCATTAAAGAAGAGTATGTAGCGCAGATTACAGTCACCGCGTATTTTTCTGACATCACCGACAAGCTTCTTGATATGATTTCTTATTTATACTAAATTGGGGAGAACGCAGAATTGAGTTTTAAGAGGGTTTTATTGATAGTATTGATGGGAACGTTTACGGTTTCTTTGGCTGCATGCGGCAAAGACAGGCAGTTATATGAGCTTAAGCTTGGCACCGTAGAAGGCAATGTATATACCAATGATTTTTTTGACATAAAGGTTGAAGCGGCGGAAGGATTTTCTTATGCCGATGAAGAGACCATTCGTGCAATCGGACTTGCGACAGCTGATACGCTTGATGAGTCTGATGCCGATATATTAAAGAGTGTTGCGGGAGATTTGAAGGCGGGCAAGACCATTACCGACTTCTATTTATCCGACGAGGATTATGCGGACTCTTTAAATCTTATGATTTCTTACGGCGGAAGCGATCTTCAGGACCGTATGCTTGAAAGTATCATAGATGAGACGATTCCCAAGCTTCAGGAAGCGTACGAAGAGCAGGGGCTTCGAGGCGCTAAATGCGAGCGCTCTGTCATTGAGTTTTGTGGCCGCAAGATTCCTTGCATTAAGGTTAACGCTTCGGTGGCACTTAAGGGAGGAGCTTACGCCGAGATATACCAGACGCAGATACAGCTAATAAACGGCGATTACATGGGCTGCCTTACGGCTACGACTTATATTGAGGACACGACCGAAGAAATGCTTAATATGGCAACAGTGACTGAACAATAATGGAGAAAGACTAATGTATTATATTCTGGCAACAACGGACAACGGCGCATTTTTTATAACCAAGATTAACAGGGCTATGCTTAAAAATGACGAAGGCGTTTCGATGAAAATTCCGAACAAGATTACCATCGACGCGGGCGGTAAGCCTGCACAGATCGGCTCTAAAAGAGAAGCTGAGTTTATCTGCGATGCCATCTACCGTAACATCAAAGAGTTTCCTTTCATCAACGAGGCGTACGTGGTTACGGCACCCAACCGCATTGAGAAGCAGCCACAGCGGTTCAGCTCCAGAAACACTTCCTTCAGATTCTCCATCGAAGGAACCTTTACCTGCCCCCTGATAGTTCCGGAAGGATTCTCTTGGGACAGGGATTATTTCAAGAATACAGAAGACTGACAATATCCCCGGTACGTATAGTGCCGGGGTTTTTTTATTTCTTCAAGTATTCTTTCTTCAAATATTCAAACGTCTTCTTCTCGCCTTCGCTGCTGAGCATTGATAAGATTCGTACAAGCTCGGCGTGATTCTCCGGGTTCATGTGAGATTCGGAATCACGGGTCAGAAGATAGTCGAGTGAGTCGGAATCGCGATAAGCCTTGCCGCCGTATATCTTGCTGGCCGCTATACGGTCCATGATGGACTCCACAAAATAGCGCTTGGGCATAGGCATGTATTCAAGCGGATTGCCGGTTTCAAGGCTATAGTCGGTCCAGTACTCGTAATGATGCTTGTTACGCCCTTTGTGGTGCATCCAGGCCTTGGAGTAGCCGTTTATATTACGCTCGGCTACGTTGGGGCTTCTGACACCCTGATAGTACTTAACGCCTGCCGAAAACTCTGTATAAGAGTACTTGGACAGGTCATGCACGAGCCCCTGCCAATACAGCCCCACCTTGAAGCAGTGGCGTCGCACCATTCTTCTGTGCCTGTTAACCGTGCGAAGATGTAAAAAGAAAGCCTTGAACGCAGGATACTTAATCCTGTCGTAAGCCGTAATCAGCTTGCCATCCTTGTAGCGAACCGCAAGGTCGATGTCCTTCTTGCCCTTGATAAGCTGTTTAAGAAACATTCTGTCGCCGGGACGCATGGGCATTGTAAAAAGAAGGTCTTTATCAACAGCGACAAATCCCGCGGGAAGTTCAGGCGTTTCATCGAGAACTATAGTAAACAGAGAGTGAGAGATACGCTGATCTTCTTCAACGGCGCCATTATACTCAAAAGTCTTGCCGGCCAGATTAAGCTTATTTAAGTCTTCGTCGGTAAGACAGGAGACAAGGCCGCCACGCTCTGTCATTATGTATTCTTTTTTTGTAGATAAAAAGTACAGGTTATCTTTTTCCATAGGAAGATTATGGCACATGGGTGTATAATATTCAACAAAGAAGTTAAGAGTAAGGGATACCATGGATAAGAAAAATTTCTACAAAAAAGTGGCGGTGATTACGCTGCCCATTCTTTTGCAAAATCTGCTTGATGCGGCGGTTAACTCCGCCGATGTTTTGATGCTTAATTACGTGGGTCAGACGGCCATTTCCGCAGCGTCTTTAGCGACTCAGTATGCAAGCATTCTTTTTATGGTCTTTTACGGAATGGGTGCGGGCGCGCAGATACTGGCGGCGCAGTATTACGGCAAGGGCGATATGAAGTCAGTGTCGAAGGTGCAGGGCATTGCACTTCGATATACGCTGGTGGTGTGTGCAGTCATGACGGCTTTGTGCATGCTGGCGCCGAAGCTACTGATGCGCGTATTTACTCCGGAAGAAGATTTGATTGAGCTTGGCGCCACTTACCTTGAAGTGGTGGGCATCGGAATGATATTCTGGGGCATCAGCGCGATTTACTGCTCGATTCTTAGGTCTGTGGGCCGCACTATGATAGTGACGGTGCTTGAGGCGTCGGCGCTTCTTACCAATGTGGCACTCAATGCAGTGTTTATCTTCGGACTATTCGGACTTCCAAAGCTCGGCCTTATGGGTGTTGCACTTGCAACCGCTATTTCGAGAGTGTTGCAGTTTGTGCTTTGCCTGATTGTATCGGCTCGCAGTACGGATGTTAAGCTAAGCTTCAGATACGTTCTTCAAAGCGACCCGCTGCTTCACAAGGATTTCCTGCGCATGTCGCTCCCTGCGATTCTTAACGATATTGTGTGGGGACTTGCTTTTTCCACGTACTCGATTATATACGGCCACCTCGGCAACGATGTTGTGGCGGCCAATTCTCTCGTGTCTACCGTACGCGGCCTCGGAACGGTGCTCTGCTATGGCCTTGCAAGCGGCGGAGGCATCATTGTCGGCCAGATACTCGGTATGGGGAAGGTCGAGGAAGGCAAGGAAGCGGGACGGATTCTTTTGCGACTGTCCATATACGCGGGTATTGTCGGCGGTTTAATCGTGGCAGCTATAAGCCCGCTTGTATTGCACATTGCTCAGGTTACCGATGTGGCGAGGGATTATCTTAAGTTCATGCTTATCGTCAACACCGTCTATATCACCGGAACATCCGTCAATACCATGCTTATCGCAGGCGTATTCCGCGCCGGCGGGGAGACGCGCTTCGGCCTCATCTGCGACACTATAGATATGTGGGTGTATGCGGTGCCCGTGGGACTGCTGGCGGCCTTTGTGTTTAAACTTCCTGTTAAGTGGGTCTATCTGCTGATATGTACTGACGAGTTCGTAAAGTGGCCTTGGGTGTTTAAGTATTATCGGTCGTTTAAGTGGGCTAAAGACATCACTCGTGAAATTGAGTAAAAAATTTTCCTGCCCTATTGACATTGGGCAGGAATTGTTTATAATGAACATATGAACAGTTGAACATATGAGAAAGGATTATCATGGACGACAGAATTTACGACTTGGCAGATTTATTTAAGGTATTCAGCGATTCTACCCGCATCAGGATACTGTATGTGCTGATGGATGGGGAGAAGAACGTCGGTGATATCAGCGAGGCGGTTGAGATGAATCAGTCCGCGGTGTCGCATCAGCTTAAGACCTTGAAGACCAGCCACCTGGTGAAGGTCAGACGTGACGGCAAGGCGATGCTTTACAGCCTGGCTGACGATCATGTAGAGACTATTCTAAAAATAGGGATGGAACATATATCAGAGGAGGATTAAACATGAAGAAAACATTTATTTTGGAAGATCTTGACTGCGCACACTGCGCTCAGAAAATTGAGGACAAGGTTGCTTCTTTTGACGGAGTATCCAACTGTAAGGTTACTTTCCTTACACAGAAGCTTGTCTATGACGTTGAGGATGACAAGGCGGGAGAAGTAGAAGAGAAGATGCGTAAGTTTGTTAAGGAGACCGAACCCGACGTTACGGTTAAGAAGGCATAATGACGAAGAAAATTAAGAAGATGATAATAAGGATCGCCATCGGTGCGGTCCTCCTGGCAGCAGGTGTGCTGTGCACTCACTTTCTCGGCAAATGGGAAAGCGCCGCAAAATATGCAGAATGGGTAGGACTTGCAATTTATATTGCAGCGTACCTTGTAATCGGCTTTGACATAGTTAAAAATGCGTTTGTGAACATCGCTCACGGAAGAGTTTTTGATGAGAACTTCCTGATGATGATTGCGACTGTAGGTGCTTTTGCCTGCAGAGAGTATGTTGAAGCTGTTGCGGTAATGCTCTTTTACCAGATCGGTGAGTGCTTCCAGTCTTACGCTGTCAATAAATCACGTAAGTCCATCAGGGCGCTTATGAGCATCAGACCTGATTTTGCCAGGGTGGTGCGCGACGGCGCCGAGGTTGAGGTGGACCCGTCCGAAGTAAATATCGGTGAGACGATTATTATTAAGCCGGGCGAGAGAGTTCCACTTGACGGTACCATTATCGAAGGTGCTTCATCAATCGATACCGCAGCCATTACAGGTGAGAGCATGCCTCGTGATGTTGCGGCGGGAGATATGGTCGTAAGCGGATGTGTGAATGCTTCGGGCGTTATTAAGGTTAATACGACCTCGAACTTTGCGGAGTCTACGGTATCGAAGGTGCTTACGCTTGTGGAGGAAGCTTCTTCCAAGAAAGCTAAGTCAGAGCAGTTTATTACCGTGTTTGCAAGGTATTATACGCCTATAGTAGTTATTTCCGCAGTGCTTCTTGCAATTGTGGGAACGCTTGTAACGGGCGATTTCAGAACGTGGATATACAGAGCAATGACGTTTCTTTTGATATCATGCCCCTGTGCGCTGGTTATCAGTATTCCGCTCTCTTTCTTTGGCGGAATCGGCGGAGCGGGCAGAAAGGGTATTCTCATAAAGGGCGGTAACTACATGGATACGCTCTCGAAGGTGAATACGCTTGTGCTTGATAAGACCGGTACGATTACCAAGGGTAACTTCGCACTCGGTGAGATTGAACCGTCATCATTCATGAAGAAAGAATACGGCGACGGCGCTGAGGATGAACTTGTAAGGATTGCGGCGCTGGCCGAGAGTTATTCTACACATCCTATTGCACTTTCGATTATTGCGCGTTACGGTCGAGAGATTAATAAGTCGGCGGTTTCGGAGATTAAGGAGATTGCGGGCAAGGGCGTATCGGCTGAGATTGAAGGTAAGAATATAAGCGTCGGCAACAAGAAGCTCATGCTTGATGTAGTGGAAGGCGCGGACATTCTGGAACTTGACAGCTGCAGTAATGTAATTGCCGGCGGAACTCTTGTATATGTGGCAATCGGCGGACGCTACGCAGGACACATGCACATTGTTGACGAGATTAAGGATAATGCGGCAGAAGCACTTTCTTTGTGCAGAAAAGCGGGCATCAACGACATTGTTATGCTTACGGGCGACAACGAGAAGACGGCTAAGGCGGTTGCGGGAAGCGTATCTATAGATAGGTTCTACGCTAACCTTAATCCGCTTGATAAGGTTACATCGATTGAGACGATTATGGCCGAGGAGCCCGGTCGCGTGGTGGCTTTTGTAGGCGACGGCATCAACGACGCGCCTGTATTGTCCCGCGCGGATATCGGTATTGCAATGGGCGCCATGGGCAGTGATGCGTCAATCGAGGCGGCTGACGTAGTCATCATGACAGACGATCTTGCAAAGCTTTCGGAAGCCAAGCGAATTGCCCTAAAGACTCTTAGAATAGTCAAAGAAAACATTGTATTTGCGCTTGGAATCAAGCTCTTAATTCTCGTGCTGGCAGCCTTCGGTATTGCCAACATGTGGGCGGCGATTTTCGCGGATGTCGGAGTTGCGTTCCTTGCAATTTTGAGTGCAATGAGAGCGCTAAAGGCATAAAGATGTATTGTATGGGCGAGGCCGTGGCGGTCTCGCCCGTTTTGATAAAAGGAGAGTTAAAATGTTCTGGGATAAGATTTCACCCATTTATGATTTATTTGAAAATGTCTATAACTATAAGGTATACAAGGGTACAGGACGAAAAGTGGCTGAGTTTATTGACAGCGCCGATGATGTACTTGAGTGTGCCTGCGGTACAGGTGCCATAACGGCAGCGATTGCACCTCGTTGCAGGAAGCTTGTCGCGACAGACTTTGCCGACGGAATGCTTAGGCAGGCCTCTCGAAAGTGCAGAAAGTACGGAAATGTGTCTTTTAAGCGTGCTGACATTACCGATTTGCATTGTCGGGATGCGCGCTTTGATAAGGTGGTTGCGGGTAACGTAATACACTTGCTCCCCAATCCAGGCAAGGCGCTTGCCGAACTTGAGCGCGTGGTTAAGCCGGGCGGTAAGATTATCATTCCCACATACATTAACAAGTCAAGTCGCGCTGCCGGCTTCGCAGTTAAAGTTGTGAAGAAACTCGGTGCAGATTTTAAGAGACAGTTTGATATTGATTCCTACAAGGATTTTTTTGCCGAACTCGGGTATGAGAATGCAGAGTACTATGTGGTGGACGGAAGGATGCCTTGTGCGATAGCGGTAGTGACTAAGGAAACTGCGTTGTAATATGTGATTTTGGGCAAAATATGCGTTTGTAAGAGGGTGATTTTGCGTGTTGACATGACGACTCAATAAAGGTAATCTATATACGTAAATACAATATATGGTATGGAGGCTAGGCTATGAAGACTAAATTGGGTATTTCCGTAGGATTACTTGCAGCTATTACTTGCTGGTGCGGAGTGTTAAGCGGATACTTTGCAGTTCTTTTGATCGTAGGATATGTTCTTCTCAAGGAAGAAGACAGCTGGCTTAAGAGTGCTGTTATCAAGGCACTTCTTGTAATGGTACTTTTTGATGTTGCAGTTGCATTCATCAATCTTATCCCTAACGTACTTAGCTGGGTTTCAACCCTTACATCACTTTTCGGTGACACTAAGTACTTTAGCGAGATTAACAGCTTTGTGGATCTTTTCACCAAGATTATCAACATTGCTGAGAAAGTATTCTTACTCTTCCTTGGCGTGAAGGCTCTTAAGCAGGAGACCATCAAGGTTCCCGTTGTAGACGATTTTATCGCTAAGCACGTATAATACGGACCATAATAAAAAGGGCACCGATGCGCAGACTGCAGTTGCACGAGCGCAGGTGTCCTTTTTTGATGCTTAATATTTGGTTCAGAGTCTGACGATGTCGACGATGTTGTCTCCGTATTCGACTCCGTTTCTTGCAAGGAAATCTTCAAGTCCCGGAATGTGCTCAGGGCGGCGGACAACCTTGGGCGAGTGGGCGTCGCAACCGATGATGAAGCGTGGCTTGTACTGAGAAGCCATTTTAAAGAAGCGGTCGCAGGGGTACCAGCGGTCGTCTACGAAGCCATAGATGTTGACCTCAAGAGGGAGGTTTAAGTCGATGGAAGCTTCAACCAGCTTAGACATATGGCGCTTGTAAGTGTCGTCATCACCTGTGTAGTTGATGAGGTCGGGATGAGCAAGGTAGGTGAAGAGTCCGGTCTTCATACCTTCGATAGTGAAGTCTACGTAGGCTTTGAGGCGTTCTTCGCTGTCGGTTTTGGAACCTACATAGAAGCCGTCGACTTCGTCTTCGACAAAGTGCTGTCCCTGAATGATATAGTCGAGGGGAAACTTGTGGAGCTCTTTGAGTAACGGCTCAAAGTACTTGCGGGTGTATTCCACCTCATAACCTATAAGAATCTGTATCTGATCCTTGTACTCGTCACGGAGTTTAACAAGGGTCTGTGTGTAATTGTCAAGCTCGCTCATATCCATTCGAATGCGTGATTTAAAGCCTTCGGGATAGGGCTGAGGAGTGTGGTCCGAAAAGCCGAGAATCTTGAAGCCTTCTGCAATCGCTGCCTCAATGTACTCGCGCTCGCTACCCTCTGCGTGTCCGCAGCGGACCGTGTGGGTGTGGTAATTGGCTAACATCATTTTCTTTACTGCCTTTCTAAAGCTTTGATGATGGCTTCAACCGTTTCTTCCGGGGAGAGGCCATCCTCTGTAATAACAATATCAGCGTATCGCTCGTAAAGCGGTGTACGTTCGTTAAATAAATCTTTAAGCGTCTGACCGTCTCTTAAGACTATGCCGCGCCCTTTGATGTCGTGGAGCCTGGTGCTGAGTTCGTCGTAGGAAAGCTTAAGGTATACCACCGTAGCGGTCTTCTTAAGCACGGTCATACCTGCTTCACTATACACCGCACTGCCGCCGGTTGCAATAACCGAACGCTCGGCATTAAGACCTGCCAGCACGTCGCCCTCTATGGCTATGAAGCCGTCCACGCCTTCTTTGGCAATTATATCTTTTAGTAACCTGCCCTCGCGCTCCTGAATGCATAAGTCGGAATCGATGAAGCGAAGTCCCATGATTTTGGCAAGTATAACGCCCGCGGTGCTCTTTCCCACACCGGGCATGCCGATTAGTACGATGTTGTTCATAATTGGTTCCCACTGCCTTTTAGTTAAATAATCGACTCTGATTATAGCATAAGTTGGGACTGTGCGGCGGACGATTTGTGCAAAATTCCCACCTTGAGGTGTGTGGTAATCGTAAGGTGGGAAATTGAGGAAACAAAGGCAATCTAAATTTCCCACCTCCGTGGATAATAGCGCCAAAAGGTTTGCATATTTGAAAATCGACTTAAAATATAAGCCTACCTTGGATGTAAAAAACTCAAAAGGTGGGAATTGTCGCGCCGAAAGCAAATTATATGTTTACTCTTTACACATTTTAGTGCTATACTATGTTAAAGTTTTTTTAGACAATAGGAGAAGCAAAGCGTTATGTGGCAGAAAAATTGTTACAGAATCGTTGTCAAGGTGGGCACATCGACCCTTACACATGATACGGGCATGGCCAACCTTCGCAGCATTGAGGCGCTCGTGAGAGTGCTTGCGGACCTCAAGGGGTACGGACATGAAGTAATACTGGTTACTTCCGGTGCTATTTCCGTCGGAACGGCCAAGATGAGACTGCCCAAACGACCTACGGAGCTGCGCATGAAGCAGGCGGCTGCGGCTGTCGGCCAGTGCCAGCTTATGCATCTTTACGATAAATTTTTCACTGAATATAACAGGACCGTCGCACAGATTCTTCTTACCGATGATGATGTGGCAGACAGCCTTAAGGCGGAGCATTTGAAGGGTACCTTTGAAGCGCTGCTTGAGACAGGCATTATACCGATAGTCAATGAAAACGACTCTGTATCCTCAGCCGAAATCGAAACCGGCGCATCGAAGATTCTCGGTGATAACGACACACTTTCCGCAATAGTAGCCAAGCTTGTGGGAGCGGACATCCTCGTGCTCCTTTCCGACATCGACGGACTCTATGACAAGGATCCTCATAAGAATGACGATGCCAAGATTGTGCATACGGTAACAGACATCGCAAGCGTTGAGTCTATGGCCGGCGGCGCAGGTACCAAGCACGGTACCGGCGGAATGGTTACCAAACTTTCCGCAGCCAAGATTGCTACCGAGGCAGGTTGCGACATGATTATCACCAACGGTGCAAGACCCGAAGACATATATGACATAGTAGCAGGCAAGGAACTCGGTACAAGATTCATTGCCAAGGAGAAATAAATATGACAGCACTTGAAATCCAGGGCGAAGCAGCCAAGAAAGCGTCACGCGTACTTGCGGTAGCTTCCACCGAGACTAAGAATAAAGCGTTAAAAGCAATCGCAGAGGCCATTTCCGCAGGCCGCGACAGATGGCTTAAAGCCAACGCAACAGATATAGAGAATGCCAAGAAAGCCGGCATGCGAGAGTCTCTTCAGGACAGACTCTTACTTAATGACGCAAGAGTAGACGGAATCGTTAAGTCAATCGACGAAATCATCGCTCTTAACGACCCCATCGGAGAAGTACTTGATACAGTTACAAGACCGAACGGCCTTAACATCGAAAAGAGACGCGTACCCATCGGCGTAATCGGCATCATTTACGAGGCCAGACCCAACGTAACCGTTGACGCGGCAGTCCTTACACTTAAATCGGGCAACGCAACCATCCTTCGCGGCGGCAAAGAAGCCATAAACTCAAACCGCGAGGTAGTTAAGATAATGCAGGAAGCACTTGTATCCGCAGGTCTTCCCGCAGAATGCATTTCTCTTGTGCAGGACACTTCAAGAGACAGCGCGACAGAGCTTATGAACCTTACCGACTACGTGGACGTGCTCATTCCCCGCGGAGGCAAGGGACTTATTAAGAGCGTAGTTCAGAACGCCAAGGTTCCGGTTATTCAGACCGGCGACGGCGTATGCCACGTATATATTGACAAGGATGCAGACTTAGAAATGGGCGCGAAGATTCTTGATAATGCCAAGACCTCAAGACCTTCGGTATGTAACGCCGCAGAGTGCGCCCTCGTGCACAAGGATGTTCTCGCAGACTTTATGAAGGTTGCCTTCCCGATATTAAAAGAAAAACACGTGGCTCTCCGTTGTGATGACGAAAGCCTTAACGCACTCGGTACTCATGCAAGGGACAGCGCGGTCACCAAGGCAATTCCCGAAGACTGGGACACAGAGTACGGCGACTTCATCCTCGCAGTGAAGACCGTTGCAGACGTTAATGAAGCTATAGACTTCATCACCGAGCACGGCACCATGCACTCGGAAGCCATCGTAACCGAGAACGCAGAGACGGCAGCAGAATTTCTTAACAAAGTGGACGCGGCGGCAGTATACTGGAACGCTTCCACAAGATTCACCGACGGTGGAGAGTTCGGACTCGGCGCCGAAATCGGTATATCAACACAGAAGATGCACGCCCGCGGACCTATGGGCCTTACGGAACTTACATCATACAAATATGTCGTAACAGGAAAGGGGCAGATAAGATGAAATATGGATTTATAGGATGCGGCAACATGGGAGGAGCCCTTGCGACGGCAGTCAGCAAGGCAGTCAATTCCGCCGATGTTTTGATATCCGACATGAATAAACAGAAAGCCGAGGACCTTGCGAAGACCATCGGCGCGACAGCAACATCAACAGAGGCACTCGTAGCCGAGGCAGACTTTATTTTTCTCGGCGTTAAACCTCAGTACTTAGAGAATCTGGCGAGAGAAATCAAGCCTTATCTTGACAAAAGAACGAACCGTTTCGTCCTTGTCACCATGATAGCAGGCATGACCATCGCCGATATCAAGAACTTTACCAGAATGGATGCGCCCGTCATCAGAATCGCACCCAACACCCCCGTTGCAATCGGCGAGGGAATCGTGCTCTACACAGGTTCTTTTGAAGTAACGGACGAGGAAAAAGAAGCCTTCGTGAACTGCCTCTCCGAGGCAGGCCTTGTTACCGAAATTCCCGAGAACCTTCACGCAATCGGCCTTACACTCGGTGGCTGCGGCCCCGCTTTCGTAGACCTTTTCGTAGAAGCTCTTTCGGACGGTGCAGTAGCATGCGGACTTCCTCGCAATCAGGCAATTGCTATAGCATCCCAGATGGTAGTGGGAAGCGCCAAGCTACTTCTTGAATCCGGCAAGCACCCCGGCGAACTCAAAGACGCCGTATGCTCACCCGGCGGCACCACCATTCAGGGTGTAAGAGTACTTGAAGAAAAAGGCTTCAGAGGCGCAACAATGGACGCGCTTATTGCTGCATACGAGAAGAATTTCGCACTCAAAAAGTAGAATTTAAGGCTTGCATTTTAGGTGCAAGCCTTTTATAATAAGATTCGGTTAGCGACCGCTAACCAACAAAACGCAGCGATAATTAAATATACATACAGGAGGATATAACATGAACTATTTGGAAATCGAAAAAGTCATCGGCAGAGAAATCCTTGATTCAAGAGGCAATCCTACCGTTGAGGCAGAAGTATATCTGGTAGATGGAACCGTAGGAAGAGGTACTGCTCCAAGCGGCGCTTCCACAGGCGAATTCGAAGCACTTGAGTTAAGAGACGGCGACAAGTCACGCTATCTCGGTAAGGGTGTTACCAAGGCGGTTAACAACATTAATACAGTTATAAATGACGTTCTCGTGGGAATGGATGCTTACGACATTTATGCGGTAGATAAGGCTATGATTGAAGCTGACGGCACCAAGGATAAGTCCAAGCTTGGCGCCAACGCTATCTTGGCTGTATCCATCGCAACAGCAAGAGCGGCAGCACTCGCTCTTGACATTCCGCTTTACAGATTCTTAGGCGGAGCGCAGGCAACTGACCTCCCCGTTCCCATGATGAACATCTTAAACGGCGGTGCTCACGCAGACAGCGCCGTTGATACTCAGGAATTCATGATTATGCCTGTAGGTGCATCTTCCTTCAAAGAAGCCCTCAGATGGTGCGCAGAAGTCTTCCACAACCTTAAAGCGCTAATCAAGAAGATGAACGATGTTACCGCAGTCGGCGACGAAGGCGGCTTTGCTCCCAACACTTTAAAGAGCGATGAGGAAGCAATCGAGAAGATTCTTGAGGCCATCAAGGCAGCAGGCTTCGAGCCCGGTCGCGACTTCATGATTGCCATGGATGCCGCAGCCTCCGAGTGGAAGAGTGAAAAAGGAAAGGGCTTCTACCATCAGCCCAAGTCCGGTAAGGATTTCACTACCGACGAACTTATCGCTCACTGGGAAGCTTTGGTAGATAAGTATCCCATCATCTCCATCGAGGACGGTCTTGACGAAGAAGACTGGGAAGGCTGGAAGAAGATGACCGAAAAGATTGGCCACAAGGTTCAGCTTGTAGGCGACGACTTATTCGTTACCAACACAGAGCGCCTCGCCAAAGGAATTGCTACCGGCGCAGCCAACTCAATTCTTATTAAGCTTAACCAGATTGGTTCCGTATCCGAAACCTTAAACGCTATCAAGCTTGCAAATAAAAACGGTTACACCGCAATCTCATCACACAGATCCGGCGAGACCGCAGACACAACAATCGCAGACCTTGCGGTTGCACTTAACACCCGCCAGATTAAGACCGGCGCACCTTCAAGATCCGAGCGTGTTGCCAAGTACAATCAGCTTTTACGCATCGAAGAAGAACTCGGCGATGCAGCAGTTTATCCCGGAATGAAGGCTTTTAATATTAAGGAATCATGAATGTGTAGTTTACATTCATGATGGCGAGTCATTAGCTTTAAAATGCTCGCCACACGGAGGGTTCCGCAGTTCTTTCGGTATTTCACGAAAGAACTGATTCTACTTAAAATAATCCTTTTCAAACTAATAATAAATGTACCGCTCCTTGGCTCCACAAGAGCTTTGAGGGCGGTATATTTATTTTACGCACAATTTATAAATTCTTTATTGATTCCTGTCACAAAAGGTATATATTAGTATTTGAAAGAATTAGCACTCGAAGTGCGAGAGTGCTAACGAGTAAAAGAATCAAGAGAGGAGGAGTATTATGAACATTTCAAAATTCACACAAAAGTCCGCGGAAGCGGTTCAGAATACAGAGAAGATTGCAATGGAATACGGCAATCAGGAAATAGAAGAAGAACATCTTTTACTGGCACTCTTAAAGCTTGACGACAGCCTTATTCTTAAGCTTGTTGAGAAGATGGAGATTAACACGGAGCATTTTGTCGACCGTGTTACCCAGGAGATTGAAAAGCGCCCGAAGGTTCAGGGAGCAAGACCTTATATCGGCGAGTATCTTAATAAAACGCTTAACTTCGCGGAGGATGAGGCTAAGGCGATGGGGGATGACTACGTTTCTGTAGAGCATCTTTTCCTGTCTATGCTTAAGAATCCGAGCAGAGGTATGAAGACACTTTTCGGTGAGTATGGACTTACCAGAGAACGTTTTCTTAAAGCTCTTTCCACAGTAAGAGGCAATCAGCGTGTTACCAGCGACAATCCCGAGGCTACTTACGACACACTCAATAAGTACGGTCGCGACCTTGTGGAGATGGCTCGCGCCAATAAGATTGACCCCGTAATCGGCCGTGATACAGAGATAAGAAGTATCATACAGATTCTTTCGCGTAAGACCAAGAACAACCCTGTCCTCATCGGTGAGCCCGGTGTAGGTAAGACTGCGGTTGTGGAAGGACTTGCAAGACGTATCGTTGCAGGCGACGTACCCGCCAATCTTAAGGACAAAAAAATCTTCTCGCTCGATATCGGTTCCCTCGTAGCCGGTGCCAAGTACCGCGGTGAGTTCGAGGAAAGACTTAAGGCTGTGCTTGAGGAAGTTAAGAAGTCCGAAGGCGAGATTATTCTTTTTATAGATGAGTTACATACCATCGTCGGCGCAGGTAAGACCGACGGCGCCCTTGATGCCGGCAATATGCTTAAGCCTATGCTTGCACGCGGTGAGCTTCACTGTATCGGTGCCACCACGCTTGATGAGTATAGAGAATATATCGAGAAGGATGCGGCTCTTGAGCGTCGTTTCCAGCCCGTTCATGTGGATGAGCCTACGGTTGAGGACACAATTTCCATCTTACGTGGACTTAAGGAGCGTTACGAAGTCTTCCACGGCGTTAAGATTACCGACAGCGCACTTGTGAGCGCCGCAACACTATCCCACAGATACATTTCCGACAGATTCCTGCCCGATAAGGCCATCGACCTTGTGGATGAGGCTTGCGCGCTTATTAAGACAGAGATGAATTCCATGCCCGTTGAAATCGATGAATGCAAGCGCCGCGTGATGCAGCTTGAAATCGAAGAGACGGCACTTAAGAACGAAACCGACAGACTCAGTCAGGACAGACTTGAAGCCCTCCGAGCAGAGTTGGCCAAAGAAAAAGAAGAACTTGCCAACCGCATGGCTCAGTGGGAGAACGAGAAGCACTCTGTTGAAAAGCTTTCCGAACTTCGTGAGCAGATTGAAGCGGTTAACGGTGAGATTCAGATAGCAACCAGAGACGGCAACTACGAGAAGGCAGCAGAACTTTCATACGGTAAGCTCCCTGCTCTTAAGAAAGAACTTGAGACAGCAGAAGCAGAAATTGAGAAGAAAGACTTATCTCTCGTACACGAAGCCGTTACCGACGAAGAGATTACCAAGATTATTTCAAGATGGACCAATATACCGCTTAGTAAGTTAACCGAGTCCGAACGTAACAAGACCCTTCACCTTGACGATGAGCTTCACAAGACCGTTGTGGGTCAGGATGAGGCAGTAAGCAAGGTTACGGAAGCAATTATTCGCTCGAGAGCGGGTATAAAGGATCCTAACAGACCTATCGGCTCTTTCTTGTTCCTCGGTCCCACAGGTGTAGGTAAGACGGAACTTTCCAAGGCTCTTGCGGGCGCTTTGTTTGACGATGAAGCGAACATGGTACGTATAGACATGAGTGAATACATGGAGAAGTTCTCAGTGTCGAGACTCATCGGTGCGCCTCCCGGATACGTAGGATACGAAGAGGGCGGTCAGCTTACGGAAGCAGTCCGCAGAAAACCTTATTCGGTTGTGCTTTTCGATGAAATTGAGAAGGCTCATCCGGACGTGTTCAACGTTCTTTTGCAGGTACTTGATGACGGGCGTATCACGGATTCTCTGGGCAGAACGGTAGACTTTAAGAACACGATTCTTATTATGACTTCAAATATCGGTGCTCAGTCACTTCTCGACGGCATCACGGCGGACGGAGAGATTTCCCCCGCGGCCGAGGCTGAGGTTGACTCTATGCTGAAGGCTTCCTTCAGACCCGAGTTTTTGAACCGTCTCGATGAGATTATTATGTTCAGACCTCTTACCGAAGCCAACATGGCTGATATTGCGAAGCTGGTTATTGCAGACCTTGGCAAGCGTCTTGAGGACAGAGAGATTAAACTTACCGTCACGGATGATGCTCTTAAATATATCGCCCATAACGGATACGAGCCTCAGTATGGTGCCCGTCCGCTTAAACGATATATCCAGAAGAATGTGGAAACGGCTGTCGCACGTCTTCTTTTGTCAGACACCCTTGCAGCGGGTGATACAATAGAGATAGGATTGGAGGATGATAAGCTATGTTGCCGAAAGACCCCGTAATTATGTTCAGCTTTTTAAACATGAAGCTTCGCGACAAGTATTCAAGCCTTATGGAGCTGTGCGATGACCTCGATGAGGACGAAGCTGAGATTCTTAAGATAATGCACGACGCAGGATACACCTACGATCGTGAGAACAATCAGTTTAGATAAAAAAACGCCTTCCCCTGTACGGAGGAAGGCGCTTTTGCGCATATAACAATTACTTACTTAGCTTCTTCAATATCGGAGGAAGCGTTCTTCTTAACGCTCTCGATACCGCTTAAACAACCGGTCTTAGCCTTGTAACCTTCGCCGGTAGCGATAATCTGGCCATTGCCTGCCTTAAGGCGGAATCTGAATTCACCCTTCTTGTCGGTGTATACTTCGAACTTGGGGTTCTTCTTGGTCTCGAAATCTTTAACGGTCTGGTCCTCTACTTCAGCAGCAGGAGCGTTCTTCTTAACGCTTTCGATACCGTTCTTGCAAGCATCCTTGGTGGTGTAAATCTCTGAAGTAGCGATAACTTCGCCGTTACCTGCCTTAAGATTGAACATGAATCCCTTAGCGGACTCTTTAACTACAAACTTTCCCATCAGTGTTACCCTCCTTGTTATTATGGAATATGAATTTCCAAGGAGTATTATAGCATAATTCAAAAAGTAAATACAGACTACTTCTTTATTTTTGCATTAATGTGGTATAATTTTCCCCAGAGGAACATGAATTTATGGACATTTTTCAACTAATGGAGCAAAAGAACAAGGAAAAAGAATCTCCTCTTGCCGCCCGCCTTCGCCCCAGGACCATTGACGAAGTGGTAGGACAGGAGCACATCCTTGCCAAAGATAAATTACTGTATCGCGCGATTAAGGCGGACAAGCTTAGTTCCGTCATTTTTTACGGCCCGCCCGGCACCGGCAAGACTACTCTTGCGAAGGTCATTGCCAATACGACGAAGTCCGAGTTCTGCCAGATTAATGCAACCATCGCCGGCAAGAAGGACATGGAAGAAGTGGTTGAAAACGCCAAGAAGATTTATGGCGGCTATGGCAAGAAAACCATTCTTTTTATAGACGAGATACATCGTTTCAACAAGAGCCAGCAGGACTACCTCCTTCCATTCGTGGAGGACGGTACCATTACGCTTATCGGCGCGACTACCGAAAACCCGTACTTTGAGGTTAACGGCGCTTTGATATCGCGCTCGCAGATTTTTGAGCTTAAACCGCTTAGCGACGACAATATAAAGACGCTTATAAACAAAGCACTCACCGACCGCGACAACGGCCTCGGTTCATTTAACGCAGACATTACGCCCGAAGCGATGGAGTTTCTGGCAGACCAGGCCAATGGTGATGCAAGACGTGCTCTCAACGCCATCGAGCTTGGCGTTATGACCACCGAGCGCGCAGAGGACGGTAAGATACATATCACCCTGGAAGTTGCAGAGGAGTGCATTCAGAAGCGTGCGGTGCTCTTCGACAAAGACGGTGACAACCACTACGATACCATTTCAGCCTTCATCAAAAGCATGCGCGGCTCCGACCCGGATGCGGCGGTTTACTACCTTGCCAAGATGTTATACGCAGGCGAGAGTGTTACTTTTATCGCCCGCAGAATGATGATATGTGCTTCGGAAGACGTAGGCAACGCAGACCCGCAGGCTCTTGTGGTAGCAACCGCGGCAGCCCAGGCAGTTGAGCGCGTGGGCATGCCCGAGGCCAACTTAATCTTAAGCCAGGCGGCTATCTATATCGCCACCGCACCGAAGTCCAATTCCTGCACCATAGCCATAGAGGAGGCGACCAACGCAGTGAAAGAAAAAGGAAACCTTCCGATTCCCACCCACCTTCAGGATGCCCACTACAAAGGCGCCGCGAAGCTTGGCCACGGAGTCGGCTACAAGTACGCTCACGATTACAAGAACAATTACGTCGAGCAGCAATATCTTCCCTACGAGCTTAAGGGCGAGAAGTTCTACAAGCCTTCTTTTAACGGCTACGAGCAGAAGATTATCGACCACATGAAGAAAATCAAGAAAGAGGCGGGAGAAGAGTAATGTCCGATGCCAAAAGAAGAATTATAATAGTATCCCTCGACGCTGTGGGAAAGCGCGATATGGAGTTTATGCAGACTCTCCCGAACTTTTCAAGGATAGTTGAGAACGGGGCTTTCTGCGATAACGTGTTAAGTGTATATCCTTCGCTTACTTACCCTGCGCACACATCGATTGTTACGGGTAAGCTTCCTAACCGCCACAGAATAGTGGCCAACACCAAGTTTCAGCCCGACCGCGCCAACCCCGACTGGCTGTACAAAGAAAAATACATAAACGGCAAGACCATCGTTGACGTGGCAAGAGAAAAAGGCTTTAAAACCGCAGCCTTTCTTTGGCCTGTGATGGCGGGTGCCAAGATTGATTACAATATTCCCGAAGTAATGTGTACGAGAAAGTACCATAACCAGGTGGTTATGTGCCTTCTTAACGGAACTCCCGGGTATCTTCTTGATGTCAACAAGCGTTTCGGGCACATAAGACACGGTATCAGTCAGCCTGCACTTGATGACTTTGTCATGGAGTGTGTGCATTACACCATAGACAGGCACGACCCCAATGTTATGCTGATTCACTTAACGGACGTGGATACACAGCGTCATAACTACGGTGCGGAAGGCCCCGAAGTTACGGAGGCTTTGAAGCGTCACGACGAGCGTCTCGGCAACCTTACAAAGTGGCTTTCTGACAAGCATCCCATGGACAACACCACACTTATTGTGCTTGGTGACCACTGCCAGATTGATGCGCACACCATCGTATATCTTAATAAGCTGTTCCTTGATAAGGGTTACCTTACGGTTCAGGGCGACAAGATTACATCGTACAAAGCAATCGCCAAGACCTGTGACGGGTCGACTTACGTATACATCAATCCTAAATGCATTGATGATGAAGAATTCCTTGATTCGCTCACCGATACGCTTAACGAAATCAAGAATGACGAGCGTCTTGGTGTAGAGGAAATTTACAGCAACGAAGAAGCTCGTGATATGGGTGCCGACGAATGCTGCTTCTGCATGATTGAGGGTAAGCGCGGCTACTATTTCCTTAATGAATTCGATGTTCTGACAGAGAAAGTTACGGACACGAAGAATCATAAGATGCTTGCGATTCACGGATGTCTTAATACGAAGGAAGAGAATAAGACTTTCTTTGGCGCTTGCGGAAAAGGAATTAAAAAAGGAGTCCGCATAGACTCCATGAGAGTGTGGGACGAAGGACCTACAATCGCTAAGATTATGGGTGGTCATCTTCCCGCAGTCGACGGTGAGATACTCACCGATATATTAGAATAACTTCTCGATAATCGAGTTATATACATCCTGGCTCGCACCTTCCCACTTCTCGCAGATGGACGCCGCAAGCTCCTCTGTGGGAACGGAAAGAGTCAGGTTAATTAAATTTATCTTCTTCTCCTTTATAATGAGGTTAGCCTCGTATTCACCGCTTGTGGACTTATAGTAGTTGGAGATTACGGAGACCTCGTTCTTAAGCTCGAAGCGATTCTCGCGGAAATATGCATCGATATCCTCTTTAATCTGGGTGCTGATGCGGTTCTCAAAGAATCCGAGTGTCTCGCGACCTTCGTCGGTAATCTCAAGGTGAGTGCGGTTTCGAATAGATTTGGCACGGAGCATGTCAGCATCGATGAGCTCGGAAATTGCCTGCTGAAGCGGCATAAAGGTGGTGTATTCCTTACCGAGGATATAGTCGAATACCTGGGCCTTGGTAAGCGGAAAGTTCACACGGTCGAGCATGTAGAGCACTATTAACTTATAAAGTGTTAACGGATCCTGTGCCATAATACCTCACAACTAATACATCTTTACAAATTTGGGAAAGACACTTATAATCATAAGCAAATAAAAATTGTTTTTCAAGTTTATCCTGAAACTTCTAAGTTTTTTATCAACCAATTGATTCTAATTAATCAGACAACAATCCACTTTTTTACACATTATCAAAACGGAGGAAAGAATGAGAGAAAAATATGAAACACTTGCCATCAAAGATTTACGTGCAATAGCCAAAATCCGCGGTGTAAAAGGTGCTTCCAGTATGAGCAAGGGACAGGTTATAGAGGTTCTTTTGCTCCTTGACGAAACAGAAGAAAAGGCCAAGCTTGCGGCAGAGGCAGATGACGCAATCAGAGCGGAAGAAGCCAAGAGAGCGGTTTTAAGCCGCACGAAGAAGTCTTCCGATGAGGGAGATAGCGAACCGGCTAAGAAACCACGTGGCAGAAAGCCCGCGGCCAAGGCTGAGGAGACTGCGGAAAAGCCGGCCACAGAGGCTAAGCCCGCTACGGATGCCAAGCCCGCAGAGAGACCGCAGGACGACAGAGCGAAGGCTTTAATAGATGAGGCGTTTGAGCGTCAGGCGCGCTTAAATCCCGACAAGACGCCCGAGGAACTTAAGGCAGCATATTACGAGAAGAAGCAGCGAGAAGAGGAAGAACGTAACATCGACAGCGGTATCCCCGCTCACGGAATCCTTGAGATTATGCCCGACGGCTTCGGATTCATTCGTTGCGAGAACTTCCTTCCCGGCGAGAACGACGTATACGTTGCGCCCGGTATTATCCGTAAGTACGGACTTCGCACCGGCGATATCATAAAGGGCAGCACCAAGGTTAAGACTCAGAACGAGAAGTTCTCGGCGCTTTTATCCCTTACACTTGTAAACGGCTTCGATCCCGAGACAATTTCCAAGCGCGTAAGCTTTGAAAATATGACACCTATTTTCCCTGATAATCGTATCAGGCTTGAAACTCCCGGCTCCACGGTTGCCATGAGAGTTATGGATTTGCTTAGCCCTGTCGGCAAGGGACAAAGAGGTATGATTGTATCTCCTCCCAAGGCAGGTAAGACAACACTGCTTAAGGAAGTAGCGAAGTCTGTTAAGCGTAACAATCCCGAGATTCACTTAATCATTCTTTTGATTGATGAGCGTCCCGAGGAAGTTACGGATATCAAGGAAGCGATTGAAGGACCTAACGTAGAGGTTATCTACTCAACCTTCGACGAACTTCCCGAGCACCACAAGCGTGTATCGGAAATGGTAATCGAGCGCGCAAAGCGTCTGGTAGAGCACCACAAGGACGTTATGATTCTGCTTGATTCAATCACACGTCTTACAAGAGCGTACAACTTGACTGTTCCGCCGAGCGGACGTACACTTTCAGGTGGTCTCGATCCCGCGGCTTTACATATGCCGAAGCGATTCTTCGGTGCAGCCCGTAACATGCGTGAAGGCGGTTCCCTCACGATTCTTGCGACTGCCCTTGTTGAGACCGGTTCCAAGATGGATGACGTTGTATACGAGGAATTTAAGGGAACAGGTAACATGGAAATGGTACTTGACCGTAAGCTTTCGGAGAAGCGTATATTCCCTGCAATCGATATTGCCAAGTCCGGCACCCGTCGAGACGACCTTCTTTTGACCAAGGAAGAAATTGATGCAGTCAATATGCTTCGTAAGGGCATCAACGGCCTTAAGCCCGAGGAGAGCGTCGACCGCATACTTGACATGTTTGCCAAGACCCGCGGCAACAACGACTTTATCCATATGGTCAATAAGATTCAATTATTCTAAGTTTTTAAGGGGTGAATTGAGATGGATACCAAGAAGAAAAACTGGTTAGTGACAGCTGTACTGTTCTGCGTATTTGTGGCTTACACCGCAGTGGTTAAGTTTGTGGATGTGGGCACCGGACTCGATGGTACCGAGCTTGGACTCAGCACTGTCAATCATGCCTGTGAGAGGATGTTTCCCTTTAAGCAGTTCTGGTATGACTTGACCGAGTATCTCGGATATGCGGCAATCGGCGTATGTCTTGCTTTTGCATTGCTCGGACTTGTGCAGCTTATTAAGGGAAAATCGTTTAAGAAAGTTGATAAGGAAATTTGGATACTTGCGGGGTTCTATGTAATTGTAATTGCTTTCTACGCATTATTTGAAAAGCTGATTATCAATTACCGTCCCGTAATCCTTGATGAGGGCTTAGAGCCTTCTTATCCTTCAAGCCACACTGTGCTTGCGGCTTGCGTGTATATCTCCGCATTCTTCATGTTTGTAAAGTATGTTAAGAATAAGACACTTCTTGCATGCCTTCAGGGATTATGCGTGCTGGCAGCAGTACTGACTATCGTGGGACGCCTTTTCTCAGGCGTTCACTGGGTAAGCGATATTGTGGGAGGATTACTTCTCTCCGCGGCGCTTGTGCATGGATTTCTGGTGGCTATTAAAGCCAAATAATTGAGTGATTGGTCCGGCGGTTTTCGCCGGACTTTTTCTTTGGAATTTTTCTCTGAAAAAGGGATTGACATTTCTGACAATTGTGGGTACAATCTGAAAATATTATATCAAGCCGAAAATTGTTTATCACTTAGGGAAGGAGATAGTATAATGACTAATATGAATATCATGAATCCAATTAATCTTATGTATTCAGCGATTTCAGGGCATTCAGTCAAGCGTCTTTGCTATCATAATACCTTCCGGAGAAGTGCAAATTGAGTGGGCTTTTATTAAGCCTTATATTACTCTATACTCAGATTCTTTTGCCCCGATACCGGTACCGTGTCGGGGTATTTTTGTACCCGGGAATCAAGAACCTGTTAAACAAGCAATTTCGGAGAAAGAAGGAGAGACAATGAACGTTACAATCGAGACTGAAAGACTGATACTAAGGCCCATTACCTTGGACGACGCCGAAGCGGTATTTAAGTGGGCATCAGATCCTGTAGTCAATAAATATATGATTTACCCGCTGCATAAGGATATTTCGGTGACCCGCGAGTGGCTTGAGAGCATCGACATAGACAATCCCAATGAGTATGAGATGGCCTTCGTGCTCAAGGAGACGGGCGAGGTTATCGGCTCCGGAGGAATGTATTGTCGCACTGATGACAACCGCTGGAACATCGGCTACAACTTACGCCACGACCAGTGGGGCAAGGGGCTCGTGCCCGAAGCTATGCAGGGGCTCATCGATTACGTCCGCAGCACCCGTGAGGTAAGCGTCATACGAGGTGAATTTGCCAAAGATAATCCAAAGAGTGGCCGCGTAATGCAGAAGCTAGGCATGACCTACGTGGGAGACTGCGAATACAGCAAGTTCGACGGAAGCGTGACGTTTCCTGCAAATATATATGAGAGGGTATTTTGAAGTAAAAGAATATGCTTGAGTTTATTAGGGGATTATTGAAGACGGAAGAGAAGAAGAGTGAGCCGGTGACGGTTGCCGAAAACAGCGAACCGAAGGAAGCTCCCGCCAAAACGGAGCCTGAAAGCAATTTCCACATGCGCATGTCATACTTTGACAAGGCATACAGAGAGTTTATTGAGGGCGATGAAAAGAAACTGCCGGCGGTATATTCATATATTGCAAGCGGAGATATAAAGGTGACTGTGAAAGCGGCCGAAGCGGTAGCGAGATACATGGAAAAGCTTGACTACACAGGAATCTGCAGCCTGGAAGATTGGTTCAGGCAATTCACATCCATGGAATGGTCCATAGACTGGAAAGAGATTGAACCAAAGTCCATAAAGACTATGACCAAAGCAGACTATCTATGGGTGCTTAGACTCGGAACATTTCACCCTAACGGTTTCTTTCGCGAAAAGTGCATACGTGAGCTAAAGGCTGACAAAGCATCCGTACCCTTCGTTATTCTCAGACTCAATGACTGGGTTAAGCAGGTTAGAAACGTGGCTGAAGAGGCGTGCCTGTCTGTAACCGGCATGAGTGGAACAGAGATAATTGCTTATCTTCCCTATCTTGAAAAGGTTAAGCGTGGTATCAGGGCAAATAATGCAGTCATCAAGGAATTTGAAGATAGAATGGCTGCTGAGGCAGGCAAGCATTCGGACTTATTTGATAAATCATTTGTCAGGAAATACGACGTAAAGACCAGAAAAGCGGCATATCGCCTCTTTGCCGGAAGAAAACTTCTTAGTAAGGATGAAATCAACAGCATCATTTCATTGGAAAAGAACAGTCAAATTCAAGCATTACTCATGACGCTTCTCATGGATAATTACGATGTGTCGACGGAAGAACTGGATGATTATCTTAAGCACAAAAGCGTGACAGTGAATTACAAAGCGTTAGAGTGTAAATACAAACGTGTCTCGAACAGCTGGGATGGGCTGGAAGATTTTCTTTTGGCAAAGTCGGCCGGGATGAGGGCGTATGTGCGCTATATTCTTGAAAGGCATACGCAGACAGATGTAGCGGCATATTATAAGATGCGCTTGGAGACAGACAATCGAAAAATCTGTATCCAAGGCCTCGGT
Source organism: Lachnospiraceae bacterium (assembly GCA_017544835.1). Taxonomy (GTDB): domain Bacteria; phylum Bacillota; class Clostridia; order Lachnospirales; family Lachnospiraceae; genus UBA1258. The sequence goes on from JAFYDI010000105.1 coordinate 28,400, forward strand.
GAGTGCGGGACTAAAGAAGACGCAGAGACTCTTAAGCCGTATCTCGAAGATTCCGACGAAGGCATTGTGAAGGTTACGCTTCATGCAATCGGCTCGTTGCTTCGCGAAGACGGCGCAGAAATATATTGGAGGTTCTTGCAGGATGCCCACGAGGTGGTAGCGAGACAGGCGTACAGAGAGATTGCGGCTCATGATGTAAGGTATGGCGCAGAGAAGATTTATGACACGCTTATCGGAACCGAGTCGGAGTTATTGAAAGAGAAACTGACACTTATGCTTCTCAAAGAACCCGTATGGGAAGCACTTCCCTACAGGCTCATGCTTTATGCAAGCGAGGATGAGGCTATCAAGAACATTATTCATCCGTTCAACGGCAGAATATCGACTTATTCCACAATGAGCACCGAGCATGCAGAGTGGATTAAGAGCATCATGGCGGATGATCGATACAAGATTCCTAAGGATCTGCAGGACAAGATTTTATTTAGTATGAAATATTCAATCAAATAGAAAGAGATGGTACAAAAGAATGCTTTATCTTAAAGAAACCAACACCCGGGATGCGGAAAAAGAATGGCTGTTTGTAAAAGACATGCCTGAAGATGAGTTCGGGTTTTTAAATAAGTGGTCGGGAATATCATATGAGGATTTCAAGGCGGAGGCTTTGCCGGCACTTTTGGATCATGCTAAAGGCTTGAATCTGGAAGATGGCAAGGTGCAGGAGACTTTCTTTTTCCTGTGGGACGATGACACGATTGTGGGGCAGTTCAGATTAAGACATTATTTGAATGATACTTTGAGAACCGGCGCGGGTCATATCGGATACTTTGTAAGGAAGGATTTACGCGGCAAGCATTATGCTACGGAAGGCTTGAAGCTGCTTCTTGAGATTGCAAGGGATATCGTTCCGGAAGATGAATTCTATTTAAGGGTTTGTAAGATTAACCCTGCGTCGCTTCACGTCATGCTTAACAACGGCGGAAAGATTGTTGCGGAGAACGAAGAAAGATATTTTGTGCGGATTAAGAATCCGGGAAAGCGTAAGAACATGGGACTTAAGTTTATTAAATTGTCCAAAGAATACGAGACAAAGCTTGGCGAGATGATTGATGAGTGGAAGTATGACCAGGAGGTTAACCATACCAACCGCTCGCCCTGGGCCATCTTTAAAAATGATTACCACGACTTTGATAAGTATCTTTCGGAACTTGAGATTACAAAGCCTACGGAAGGTAAGGTGCCCGATTCCGTTTTCTTTTTACTCGATGAGGAAAGAGACAGGCTGCTTGGAGCGGTTAATATCAGGCATGAGTTAAATGATTATCTGTTGCAGCACGGTGGCCACATCGGAGACGGTATAAGACCCAGCGAAAGAAGAAAGGGCTATGCCACCAAGATGATAGGGCTTGCGCTTGAAGAGTGTAAGAAGCTTGGTCTCGACAAGGTTTTGATAGTGTGCGATAAGGACAATATCGGCTCAGCCAAGTCAATTATCAGAAACGGCGGTGTGCTTGAAAACGAAGTGCTTGACGATGAGGGAGAAGTAGAGCAGAGATACTGGATTACGATCAAATAGGAGGGTGAGAATGGTTAAAGCAGTTGTGTTTGATATGTTTGAAACGTTGGTTTCCTTGTACAGAACCGAACTGTATTTCGGGGAGCATATGTGCAACGATATGGGGCTTACGGAGGAAGAGTTTCGTAAGTACTGGGACACCACTGATGATGACAGGTCAACAGGGGTCAAGACATTTGAGGACACAATTAAGGAAATATTAGAGATTTATAATATCTTTTCCGAGGAAACTTATGAGAAAGTGGTGAGGAAAAGGTATGAAAGCAGAAGAAAGGTATTTGAGTGTTACCGTGACGATATTAAGCCGATGCTTCAGGCTATTCGCGACAGGGGTGTCAAGGTTGCGCTGATTAGCAATTGCTTCAGCGAAGAGGCGCAGGCGATTAAGGGAAGTGATCTTTTTGAGTACTTTGATGTGCCGGTGCTTTCTTTTGACGAAGGTGTGATGAAGCCGGACCTTGCGATTTACAGACTTGCGCTTGAGCGTTTGGGCGTGGAGGCGTCGGAGTGCCTATATGTGGGCGACGGCGGAAGCCACGAGCTGCAGGCGGCGCAGGAGATCGGAATGAAGCCGTTGCAGGCGCTTTGGTATTTTAGTGACAATATCAGGACTTCGCGCAGACCCATGCCTGAGTTTATAGGGCTTAAGGAGCCTGCGGATGTGCTTAAGTACCTGTAACGGAGGAACTATGAGATACTACAGAATTCACACCTCCGATCACGCTTACCTTACGGGGCAGCCTCGAGGAATCTTTACAACTGTGGGCAAGCTCGTGGATGCGAAGGTACTCACGGAGGAAGAGGAAAAAGAATACTGGAAGAATCGCGAGTACTTTGAAGAGATGTTGCCGGTTCCGCCTTTTTACGATAAGAACAATCCTGACAGGGCCATCACATGGTTTAAGGAAGGTCCCGCGGGAGACGGAATCTGGGAAGAGATGACATTTTACCGTGCGATGTGCAAGAAATACGGCGTGAAGCTTTATATGTCGGAGTGCAGCGAGATTCCGGGGGAACTTGTATATGAAGATGAATTCCAGATAGCGGTTAAGAATCAGCGGGCGGATGCGCTGATTACTACTACTGAGCTGGAAATGTGATTAGGGGAATTGTTATGGACAATTTTGTGGATGAGAGAGATTTTAAACTCCTTGAGGATGATAAATACACGTTTTTTGTGCTTCGCAGGATTATGGGCGGAGAGACTAAGATTTTGGAAACGGACCATGAGCGATTGATTATGTGTTTCACAGGGCTTCCTTATCCCATATGGATATGGACGGCGGATGATGCTACCGAAGATGAACTGGAGAGGGCCTATCAGCTGGCCGGCGACAAGGGGGTGCTCGATGGGAAGCACAGGTTCAATTTGAAGTATAAGCTCGCTGAGTATTTTATTAAGCGGGCGGAGCAGGATGGCAAGAAGTTAGAGATTAAGACCAATATGTTCGCATATGATAATCTCGCGCCTGTAGAGCCTACGGGTAAGTGTGATGGAGCGCTTCATCAGTGTGACCTGAGTGATGTTGATGAATTGGTAGAGATGATGGATTTGTTTCACCACGATATCGATGGAGACTACGAGAGCTTGGAAGAGTACCGCAAGAATGCTTTATATGGCATAGAGAATGGACTTTATTACTTTTGGCAGAACGAGAGTGGCAGAAACGTAGCTTGCTGCGTATATCGCCCTACCGGAGATATGGCGTCACTCGGCTGTGTGTATACGAGGGAGGATGCCCGTCGCAGGCATTATGCCGAGAATCTTGTGTACCGTGTTACCAAGATTGCCTCGGAAGCAGGCTTCGTGCCCATGCTTTATACCGATGCGGACTATGTGGCATCGAATGCATGTTATGAGAAGATAGGTTATGTGCTGAGAGGAAAGCTTTGCACGATTGGATGAGTTGAGGTGGGGTATGAATTACAAGATTGGATTTAAAGTCTTAAATGACCGCGTGATGGTTAAGGCCGCGGGTGGAGCACAGGGTGATTGTTGCTTGAAGAACATGGGCATGTGTTGAGGGGAGTAGTTTAATGGCGGATTATGGGGCTATCAGAAATAAATACTTGGAGGGTGGCAAAGCTAGTACTTTGGCTCACGTGCAAGAAGTTGCGGACACGGCTGAGTGGCTCGGACGAATTCACGGATTAGATGTCGAAAAACTTCG
>JAFYDI010000106.1 GCA_017544835.1 Lachnospiraceae bacterium
CCGAAGCGTCCGGGGAGGAAAGCACCCTTGGGTACATCTTTAGTGTTGTCACATGCAGTGAATTCAACTTCTACCTTGGTGTCGTCGCCGTAGATGCTTACGAGCGCGGTTTCTTTGGCCGCTGTAAGCTTGGAGCGGTTGCAGGTAAAAGTAACCACCTTGTCGGTCTCTATTTCAAAAGTCTCGCCGGTAATGTCCATGGAAAGCCACTTGCACTTAGGCATCTCTACTCTTGCCTTGAGCTTGCCTACGCCCATGTTGGAGAGGCGAATCGAAACGGTCTTGCCTTCGGCATATTCAAAGTCGTTGGCTCTTATGCGCATTACGGGACCGTATACCTTATCATATACTTTCTCATCATCTGTTCTGGTAACGTAGAGTCTCGGTCTGTCGAAGGGCTCAACAAATATCTTTAAGGGGTATCTCGAACCGTCTTCGTTCCACTTGGTGAAGCCTACATGGCTTGCAAGTTCCATGCCGCGCCACTTATGGCCTTCGAAGTCTGCCCATTCTTTCTTAAGAGCTTTGTCCTCCGCAATCTGCTTGTCAACAAGTCTTGCGTAGTCGCTTGCGCTCTTAAGTCCCTGATGAGCCTGCAATAAGTTGATGCCGCCGTATAAGTGCATACGGATGAGAGCGATAGTAGCTCTGGTCTGAAATCCTGTGAGAGAATACCATGCACGCTTGGCATCACCTTTAAGCTTCTTCTCGAATGCCTTGAGGCGGGCTTCAAGATTGTCGAGACGCTTAAGCATAGCCTCCGCCTCACCGAAGTGGCAGGAGTTGTAAATCATGGGATTAAGAGCCTCGGGTCTTCTGTAACCGTTGATACGAACGGTTTCCGTAAGGATTTCAGCAGCCTCTGTAACATTCTCCTCGGAAAGTGTATTGCCAAAGAGCGTTCCGACAGCTTTCTTAGTGTAGTCAAAGCAGGTGTTGGGCGCTTTGGTACCGTACTTGTCGAAGTCATATGCAAGGTTTAAGAAGTAAGAAAGAGGGAATTCATTGTGCTTTAAATCGCCTACGTTAAGAATCCATACGCTTCTTACGCCGTATTCATATGCCTGAGTCATCTGCTCCCACATAAGTGCGAGAGGTGATGAGTTAATCCATTCGTAGGAAATCGGGTCGCCGTGGTAATCTACGTGATAGTACATACCAAAGCCTGCGGGATGCTTGCGCATCTTATCGTCGGGAACGGTTCTTAAGTAGCCGTGATTGTCCTCGCAGAGCATAAGAATAACGTCGTCAAGAACATCCCAGTCTACAAGGCCTTCGGTGTCCTTGTCGCCATAGTAGAAGGGCTCAACTTCCTTGTAGAGGGCGAGTACCTGAGGGAAGGTTTTCTTGTACTTCTTCTCGGTCTCCTTAATAAGTTTCTTCTGGCAGGTGATAACGTCCTTTAAAAGGTCGATATTGTCCTTGAGGGTAGCGTTGGCACCCAAAATTGTGGAGTCTGCCTCGCCGCGCATGCCGACGGTAACCATGGAAGTATACATTCCGCGCTCATCAAGAGAGTCCTTCCAGAAGCGGGTGATTCCCTTGGTATTGGCGTGATAGTTCCAGGCGTCGCCGTAGATGCTCTTCGGACCACGCACGTGTCTGTACTCTTCTCCTGCGCGAAGACAAGGCTCATGGTGCGAGTTGCCGATGTAGATGCCATACTCATCCGCAAGCTTATAGGACTCAAGACCGGGGCCGTCCCAGGCAAAACTTGAAGACCACATAGCGGGCCAGAGATAGTTACCTTTAAGTCTGAGGAGCAGTTCAAATACATGGTCGTACATCTTGGCGTTAAAGCCGCCAAAGTGCTCCATGGTCCAGTTGCCGTAGCAAGGCCACTCGTCGTTGATAAAGAAACCGCGGAATTTAACGCTCGGTTCCTTAGTAGCCTTGGTATCTATTTCGATTTTGAGAGTATTCTTCTTGGGGATAACGGAGTCTGCCCAATAGCAAAGGGGCGATACACCGCAAAGTTCGGAAATATTGAATAAGCCGTAGATAGCGCCGAGCTTGTCGCTTCCGGCTACGATTAAGAGGTTCTTGACCTCGTCGGTGTGAAGGAGAATGTATTTGTATACTTCCCACTTACCGGTTACGTCTTTTAAAGATACTTTTTTTTGCTGTTCCAGTGTACTGAGAAAGGCGCTCTCGCCTACGATACAGGGAACGATTGCCACGTCGGCCTTGGGAAGCTTGCCGGAAAATTCCTTAACTTTAGTCTTCTCGCCTGTGATGGCATTAAGATCCGCCATAACCTTGCCGGCAACTTTCTTGATGCCGGATGCGGATTCCTGCTCCACAAAAATCTTAACGGAGACTGTGCTGTCGTGCAGTGTGATTTTGTCCATGATAATGTCCTTTTTGAATGTGTATGAATGTCTGAATAATGCAGGATGGGGATGCCCAAAGTCCTACAGTTTAATTATATCCAACGCAATTAAAAATCACTTATCAAGAAGTGTCGAAAAATTGGTAAATCTTGCGTTTATTCACAGATTGAGTTTTTAATCGTAATCGCCTATTATATAGGCATGGACAAAGAAAGAATTGTTTTGCCCGAAGCTTTTGTAAGAAGCATGCGGGAGATTTTAAAAGATGAATATGATGCGTTTGAAGCATCCTACGAAGGCGAGCGTTATGCGGGATTACGTTATAACCCTTTAAAGGCTACGCGTGAGGCGTTTCTGTCGGCAGTGCCATTCGCACTTGAGCCTGTGGATTGGGCTTCAGAAGGGTTCTACTATAATCTGGAGGAGCGTCCGGGCAAGTCTGCGCTTCATGAAGCAGGTGCTTTCTATATTCAGGAACCGAGCGCCATGTCGGCGGTTGCGGTACTGGATCCTCAGCCCGGTGATTACGTGCTTGATATGTGTGCGGCTCCCGGCGGTAAGTCTACGCAGATTGCGGGACGGCTTATGGGCGAAGGGTTGCTTGTATCCAATGAATATGTTCGCGATCGTGCGCGAATTCTTTCCTCGAATATCGAGAGAATGGGGGTTCGCAATGCTTTGGTGCTTAATGAGACTCCCGAAGAACTCTCGGTGAGATTTCCGTCTTTTTTTGACAAGGTATTGGTCGATGCTCCCTGCTCCGGCGAAGGAATGTTTAAGAAAGAGGAAAACGCTCTCGGTGAGTGGAGTCCCGAAAATGTACAGATGTGCCATGAGCGCCAGCTTATGATACTCGAAGAGGCTGCCAAGATGCTTAAGGCAGGCGGTGTGCTGGTGTATTCTACTTGCACGTTTAATAAGATTGAAAATGAAGGAACCGTGGAAGAGTTTTTGAAAGGTCATCCCGAATTTGTACTTGAGAAAACCGAGCGGTTCTGGCCCCATAAGATTAAGGGTGAAGGCCATTTTGTGGCGAGGTTTCATATGAAAGGCGAGCTTGCGCCTTCTTCCGCTCGAGATGTTAACTTATCAAAAGCCGAGGCGGTTCGCATGAGGGAAATCTGTGATTTTCTGGCGGGCGAGCTTGGCGTGACCGCCGAGTGCGTCGAAGCGCTTACGCGCGGGCGCCACGTTGAGGCCTTCGGCGACAATCTGTATCTGTTGCCTCGAGGCATCGATACACTTCGCGGGCTCAAGGTCGAGCGTCCCGGGCTCTGGGTGGCGACGGTTAAGAAGAACCGTCTCGAGCCATCCCACTCTCTCGCTCTCGCCCTCAGTGCGACTGACGTCGCATCCTCCGTCACTTTAAGCGACGCCGACGCGGACCGTTACATCGAAGGCAACACCATCCCCTGCGACCCGTCGCTGCGGGGCTGGGTGCTCCTCACCGTCCGCGGCTTCTCCCTCGCTTTCGGCAAAGCCTCAGGCGGCGTGATTAAGAATCACTATCCGAAAGGATTACGGCGCATGCAGTAACTGCACGCGCCTTTTTCTTACTCTTTATTCACCACGGAAGCGTACACTCTCCCGTCAATTTCTGTCTGTTTTAAAAATCTGTCTGCTTCTTCCGTAACCTCTTCTATGATATCCGTATCAATGTCATGGCCGCAATTTGAATAAATCACCAGCTTGCAGTGCGGCAGACATTTAGCCGTTCTGATCATAAGTTCAGGAGTACTGATAGGATCGTCCACTCCTCCGAGAATAAGCGTAGGTGTCTTAATCCCTCGCAACGCTTCGCAGAGCTTCTCCTCGCTTCCAAGTCTCATAAGCGGCCTACCATAGTCCACTGCCTTCTCGCGCGGGTCTGCTTCCGGTAACGCCTTAATCCATTCCTCACGCACTTTGCGACGTTTCTCACGCTCCGCATCCCCATCAATCGGCGGATTAAACGGAGGCGGCGCATCGATTATTCCCTGCATCATCATCTGTCTGTAAGACATAACTCCTTCAGCCAGGCTGTGCGGTCCCGGCACCACTGCCAGAAATGCTTTAACTCGTTCGGGATGCCTAAGATTTAAGTGCCACCCAAGTCCTGCACCATGCGAGGCACCCATATATACAAACCTGTCCACTCCAAGCCTATCCGCAAGGCATACCACGTCATCTGCAAACTTATCATACCAGGCATCGCCATAGTCTTCCGTTACATAATCCGACGGTGCAAATCCCCTAAGCGTTAAGCAATATACATGATACCCTTTCTCAGCCATCGCCTGCTGCGATCCCTTGGGATAGAATCCCACCTGCGCCGAGATTATCACCTTGCCGCCGGCTCCGTACTCCTCATAATACAGCCTGAGTCCATCCTCAGTAACTATGTAACCCATTATGCCAACCTCCGTATTGAAATAGTCATCACATATACATCTTACACTTCGGCCACAACATATTCTATATAGTTTTCTTGTATTTTATTGTAATATCCTTTTACTTATTAATTTCGATAAGCATTTTCTTTTGCAAAGAAAAAACTCCCGGAAGTCTGACTTCCGGGAGTCTGATTTCATATAGCTGTCTTAATCGAAAGATTAAGGAAGCATGGTCTCGCTACCATAAGTAGCTTCCCAAGCGCTGAGTCTTTCGTCTGCGATTGCCTTTCCGCCTGCTGCCATGTACTCGGTCATGCCTGCATCCCATACAGAGTCGAAGTCAACAACTGCTGCAACAACAGCCTTATCAAAGGTCTGATCTCTCTTACCCTTAAGGTCTGTAGCTTCGGTTTCAGCTGCGATATCGCCTACTGAAGGAGTCTTGGGAACTACGGAGTCAAGCTTAGCTGCTTCGATAGCCTGCTGAACATCAGCGGGGTTAACATCGGAGTAGGAGTAAGCAAGTGAAAGGTTGGTAAGTGCTTCGGTAGAAAGTCTTAAACCGTTACAGTTAATGGTCATATCGATGTTCTTACCGGAGTTCTGATACCAATCGTGATGAGCTTCATCGGGAGCCTGGATTACAACTGCGCCGGTAGCTGCATCGATTGTGTGGATAACGCCTTCTTCACCTGTCTGTAAGAATTCTACAACTGCAGGATCGGACATGAACTCTAAGTAGCAAAGAGATGCGATAGGTTCATCGTTGGTAGCGGGGAAGAATACCTTACGGTCTCCGCTTTCTGAATAACGATACTTGGTGTACTTGCCGTTCTTGTCTTCGAAGCAGTTAACTGCTACGAACTTAGCGTCTTCGCCGTACTGAGCTGCAAGAGTAGCGTTGATGGAATCCTTGCCGCCTCTGAAAGGATAGTCGTAGTTGTGCATGAATGCACCTACGAAACCTGCTTTGATCATATCATCTTCTGTGGTGTCGCCTTCGCCGTATACTGCGAAATCGTGCCAGATGAGACCGTCGTTGTACCACTTGTTAAGAACGCGAATTGCTTCCTTGGTGCCTTCTTCGGTGAACTTTCTGTCATCGTAGCCGTTTACATAGTATTCTTTGTCGGTGATGTCGGGATCCATGAAGGATTCAATAAGGTTAGCTGCTCTCCAACCGATATCGTAAGAGGTGGAGAAAGGAACCATCTTAGCCGCGTCAGCGCCGAGGAGAGTTTCAGCGTTGTCCTTGAAAGCAACAAGCATAGCTTCGAATTCAGCTCTGTTTGTGGGCTCTTTAAGACCAAGCTTGTCTAACCAGTCTTTACGAACGAATGTGTTGATACGGCAAGTCTCATTTCTCTTACCTTCGATAGCCCAAAGGGTACCTGCGTTGGGATCAAGATCCTGGTATACAAGAGAATCGCCAAGCCATGCGAACATGTTGGGAACAAGATCCTTGTTCTCCTCAAGAAGGGGAGCGAGGTCAAGAACACCGCCCATGTTAGCGTATGTCTGAATGGTAGGATAGCTGTAGGTGTAGCAGATGTCAGGTGCGGTACCTGCAGCAAGTAAGTTGTTGATGTCATCGCCTTCGGTCCAACGTGCTACGGTTACGAAGCTAACCTTTACGTTGTAACGCTCAAGCATCTGTTCCTGGATCCACTTGGTCCAAGCATTGTCGCCGGCTTCTGTACCGCCGTCAACGTTACGGTCGTATAATTCAACCGAAATTTCTCTGGTGTCTACGAACTTGCCGTTAAGGAGTCCGCGAGCATCAGGTTCATCTGCCTTAACTTCTTCGGAAGCACTTACTTCTGTTGAAGCAGAAGCACTTGTCTCTGTAGAAGAAGCAGGAGTCTTGCTGTCGCATGCTGCCAAAGAAAGAATCATTGCAGATGCGAGAAGAACTGATAAAATCTTCTTTTTCATCTTAAACCTCCCTGGTTTTATGTATGAATGAACGTCTCACTTATGATCGACGTTTATTCCTTAACCGCGCCCATGGTAACACCGGCAATGAAATACCTCTGTAACCAAGGGTAAATAAGAAGAATCGGCACTGTGGAGAACATAACAATCGCAGATTTAAGCGATTCTTTAAGTCCCGGCATCATAAAGCCTTCCTGAGCCGCAACTTCGACTGCGTTAACATTGTTAAGAATGTTATAAAGAAGAAGCTGCAAAGGGAACCACTGCTTGGCGGTCTTAATGTACATAAGAGCGTCGCCGTAACCATTCCATCGTCCTACCGCATAGAAAAGCGCAAGTGAAGCAAATACAGGCTTCGAAAGCGGTAAGTAAATTTTTAAGAATATCTTGAAGAAACTTGCTCCATCTATCTCCGCCGACTCTCTTAACGAATCGGGAATACCGTAGAAGAAGCTTCTCATAATAATCATGTTGTAAACGCTCAAGCAGGCGGGAACAATAAGTACCAGCGGATTCTCGAGAAGTTTTAAATCCTTCATAAGCAAGTAGTTAGGAATCGTACCTGCATTAAAGAACATTGTGATTGTGATAAAAATATTGATAAGGCCCTTACCTTTAAGCCCCGGCATAATGAGGGGATACGCACAAAGCGCTGTCATAGTAAGTGAAAGCAAGGTGCAAATCACGGTAAGAATTGCAGTCCAAACAAACGCTCTTTGGTACTTGGCATCGCTGAGTACTGTCCTGTACGCTTCAAAGTCCCAGCCTTTGGGCCATAAAAATACTTCGTGTCTGATTAAGTATTCGGTGCCTGACAATGACTTAGCCGCAAGGTTAAGCATCGGTATAATACAAATCGCGCTGATGATTATGCACAGGAGCACGAACATCCAATCGCCGAAAACGGCTTTTCTTGATTTAATCTTCATACTTCACTCTCCTTCCTACCAAATACCGCGCTCGCCGAGCCTGCGAGATATCCAGTTGGCAGTGAGTAAGAAGAACAAACCGACAACCGACTGGAACAGTCCAATCGCTGTAGTAAGTGAAATCTTCAACTGCAAGATGCCGACTTTATATGTGTAAGTTGCAATGACTTCCGCAACTTCCATTACAAGGTTATTCTTCATGGCAAACGGTCTTTCGAATCCGCCGCCCATGATGTGACCTAAGTTCATTATTAAAAGAACAACTATGGTAGGTCTGATACCGGGAAGTGTGATGTGCCACATCTTCTTAAATCTGCCCGCGCCGTCAACTGATGCCGCTTCATACAGTTCAGTATTGATGCTTGCGATAGATGCAAGGTAGATGATGGAGCCCCATCCGAAGTTCTGCCACACACCGGTTCCTATATATGTTGCAACCCAGTTCTTCGGAACATCGAGGAACGGAATAGGAGTTCCGCCCATCTTGGCGATAAACATATTTACAAGACCTTCTGTAGGAGCAAAAAGCTGTGTAACAAGGCTTGCAATAATAACCCAAGAGAGGAAGTGAGGCATATAAGCTATAGTCTGCACGACCTTTTTAAATCTCTTGAAGCAAAGTTCGTTAAGAATAAGTGCGAAAATAATAGGTGCAGGGAATCCTGCGATTAAGTCAAGCAAATTAAGCTTTAACGTATTCCACAATGCACGTCTGAAATCCACATTGCCGAATGCCGTCTTAAAATACTTGAAGTAGTCTGTCTGACCTTTTACATTGGCCCAAGGCATATCCCAAAGCTTGGTGTTAAGCTTGTATTCCTTGAACGCTAAGATAATGTACCTCATGGGGAGATACTTAAAGACCAAAAGGTAAATGAGCGGCAATGCCAACATGGCATATAACTGCCAGTACCTCTTGAAGTACACATTCCATCTGGTCTTCTGCTTAGGAAGTGCTACTTTGTTCTTCTTTCCCATACTTTTTCCTTTCCTGTACCGGCCCCCGTGGTATAGTTGTCGCAATCGTGTGGGATTCTGCCCGAATCTTGCTCATGATTTCTAAACATGCATGGCATAATTCGCAAAATCTGTCACCCCATTTAGTAACACTCTTGTCATATCGTACTTTTTTTGTTAAAAAAATGCGCAAAAAGTGTCCTACTTGCACAATTGATTTTACACATATGAATTTTTAACTTCAACAATTTAGGCAATGTGTGCATCTTTCGCAAAGTCTGCCGCAACTTTTGCAATCATTGCAACGTTTTACAGATATTTATAGACAATTTTATGCAATAAAAACAGACCCGAAGCTTTACGCTTCGGGCCCGAAGAAGTGGCTATGATAAATTAAATCTCGCAGGTAATTACGATTCCGCCTCGCTCTGCATAGAAACTGCAAAGACCTGTAGTCTCGCCAATCCTTATATCTGCGTTCTTAAAGAAGGACTGTATCTTTTCCTTAACCGCAAGAGCCATTGCAAGGCCGTCGCAGTGATCGATGATAACCTTGCCACCTCTGTAGCCGGCTTCCTTCATGTTGTTAATGATGGCATCGATGGAATTTCTGTCGCCTCTGGCCTTATTGGTAGGCTGAAGCTCGCCCCACTCGGAGAAGATTCCCACGATTCTGATACCCACAACATTTGCAAGCTTTGCTATAACAGGAGAGATTCTTCCGTTATTGGCAAGGTTCTTAAGTGACTTAAGGCAGAAGCCGATTTTAAGCTTCTTGCTGTATTCCTTAATGGTATCGTAAGTTGCATCGATATCCATTCCCTTGTCCTTACATTCAAAGAACTTCTCTGCTATAAGTTTCTCGGAAGGTCCTATAGCGTTGGAATCAAGCACATAAACAGTAGAGCCTTCATGCTCCTCCATATACATCTCTGCTGCCGCAACCGCTGCGTTGTAGCAACCCGAAAGCTTGGAAGCAAGTGTTACGATGATGGCATCTTTACATCCGTCAAGCGCTTTCTCAAACTCCGAAATGCCGGGGCAGGCAGAGCCGGAACGGCTCTTGGTCTTTTCAAGTTCCTCCACCATTCCCATAATGTTGAGCTTTTCATCATCCACAAATTCTTTATCTTCAGTGCGAATGGAAAGCGGAACTACAGCATAATCTTCAACACCGTTAAGCTTTCTTACGTTAGAACCGGAATCAAGTATAAGTCTCATAATCAGTTCTCCATTCTCAGTCTGGTAATTTAAATAATTCTTTGATGTAGTTTTGATAACTACTTGATATATTTATAATAACACCATTTCGTTCTGTGTCAATAAAAAATCTGTAAAAATATTCTTTTGCCCACAAAAAAACGGCACGCCCGAAAGCGCACCGTTGCACATACAATCAAGTATACAATTATAATCCCGCAAGCCCTGCCTTAAGCCTCTTAAGACCTTCCTCGACAGTTACGCGGGGACACGCAAGATTCATGCGTAAGAACGACTCACCCGTTGTTCCGTAAGCGGTACCGGCCGAAATATACAGTCCCGTCTTCTCACGAATCAGCGCCGCCACATCATCACTGCGTCGACCATACGAACTTATATCTATCCATAAAAGATACGTCGCGTCGCTCTTAACAGCCTTAGCTCCGGGAATCTCTCGTGCTATATACTCACGCGCATAATCCACGTTGCCAAACAGATACTCACGAAGCTCCTTGAGCCACTCACTGCCCTCGTTAAAGGCCGTTATCGCCGCAAGACAGGCAAAAGAATTTGGCTCGGCCACCTCATCCGTATTCAAGCCCCTCCACACTTTGTGATGCAGGAGCTCATCAGGCACGTAAACCGCCGCACTCTGCATACCCGCAAGGTTGAAAGTCTTCGTAGGCGCAATACAAGTGATTCCCACTGCTCTGCAATCATCCGACACCGACGCGAAAGGAACATACTCGCAGCCCGGCCTCGTAATATCACAATGTATCTCGTCCGAAATAACCGTCACATGGTACTTGCGAGCAAGCGCACCCACGCGCGCCAATTCCTCTCTGCTCCAAATCTTACCCACGGGATTGTGAGGGTTACAAAGAATCATAAGCATACACTGCGGATCCGCCATCTTACGCTCCAAGTCCTCAAAATCCATGGAGTACTCCCCGCCCTCATACTTAAGGGGGCTCTCAAGCGGTCTGCAACCGTTATTCACAATGCTGTTAAAGAAAATATTGTACACGGGAGTCTGTACCAGCACCTTTTCATTGGGCGTGGTAAGTTTCCTTACAATCGACGAAATCGCAGGCACCACACCGGTACAAAATATAAGCTTGTCTCGCTCCATAGTAAGCCCATGCAAGCGCTTCCACCAGCCTATATACGCCTCATACCACGCATCCGTCACATCAGAGTAACCGAATACGCCGTGCGCAATTCTCTTCTCAAAAGCCGCAATAATCTCCGGAGCCGTCTTAAAGTCCATATCCGCCACCCACATGGGCAGTTCCGACTCTTTAACGTCCCACTTCATGGAATCCGTACCGTGTCTATTCACAACTTCGTCAAAATTGTATCGTCCCACTATCTTCTCCACTCCACGACATCCTCGGTCTTACCGATTGCGTCGCACACAAGCTTGGTCTTTGAAGGATCAATCATATCTTTTTCAATAATCAGTGTATCAATCTTTTCAGCCTTAATCACACCGCTTCCGGGATTGAATACACTGTCGATTGCCGAATTAATCTCCGCGTCGATATTTTCGGAGAATTCAAAAGAAAGAGTCGTATTGATAAGCTTGCAATTCTTCATCACAAGATTATCAACGTAACACATTCCCTGAAGACTCTCGATGGTACAGTTTACAAGTGTTAAGTTTTTGGCATTCCATCCAAGGTACTCGCCGCAGATATACGAATCATATACAGTTACGTTCTCACTGTTCCAGAAAGCATCCTTGGTAAGAAGCGTCGAATTGCGAACCGTCACGTTCTTAGCTCCGTCAAAAGAATAATTGCCGTCAAGCTTAAGCGCATCGATTTCCATGTTCTCGCAGTTCATGGCAAAATAATGCCCCTTGGCCGTAACATCCTTTAGCTTAACATTCTTACAAGTCCAAAGAGTCTCCTCCGCATGCGTAAAGTCCACATTCTCAAGTGTAACTCCGTCGCAGCGTCTGAAATTCTTGGGAGCCTGAAAAAGCGCATTCTTGACAGAAATATTGTCTGTATACCACACGCCGGCTCTGGCCATCTCGAACCAGTTGGAATTCTCAACTTTAACGTTCTTACAGTACCAAAGCGGATACTTCCACTTAAACTGCGAACCGTAAATTTCGATGTTCTTGCTTTCCTTAAGGGGTGACTCACCGTCATCGAAGTTTGAATCGTAGATCACCGCTCCGTCGGTCTTAAAGAGTGCACGTTCTCCCTTAAAATACTGATGTCTGTATTCTTTCATCTCTTTCCTCCGTATGCGCCGCGCCGCGCTAGGCAACAACAGCCGCACTTACAATACTACGCCTGACCACCCTCGTACTGTAATCTGTACAATTCATGGTAGGCACCTTTCCTCTCAAGCAGTTCTTCGTGACTTCCCTGCTCAATTATTTCACCTTTTGAAATCACAATTATCCTGTCCGCATTTTTAATTGTGCTCAATCGATGTGCTACAATTAGCATTGTACCAATATTCATCATTTTTTCCAATGAAATTTGTATTAAATTTTCAGTTTCGGTATCAATATTGGCCGTCGCCTCATCCAAAATCATCACATCAGGCTTATGAATAACTGTTCTTGCAAAAGAAAGAAGCTGTCTCTGACCCTGTGAAAAGTTATTTCCGCGCTCTCTTACCTCTTCATTGATACCGTTTGGAAGCTTATCGATAAACTTATCTGCATTGACGTACTTGCAAGCCTCGATTACATCCTCATCGGTAAAGTCCTCACGCCTTAACACAATGTTCGAACGGATAGTGCCGGAGAAAATAAAAACATCCTGAAGCATCTGCCCGAAATGACTCCTTAAGGAAGATAACTTGTACTCCTTAATATCGCGACCATCGATAAGAATCTGTCCTTTATTAATATCATAGTTACGGCACACAAGTCCCAGAATCGTAGTCTTACCGGAACCCGTAGCGCCTACAAAAGCAATCGTCTCGCCCGGCTCAACCTTAAAGGATACATCCTTAAGCACCCAGTCTTCGCCCTCGTAAGCAAACCACACATTCTTAAACTCTATCTCGCCGCGAATGTGCTCTACCTCTATGGCACCCGGCTCATCCACAATCTCAGGCTCCATATCCATAATGGAGAAAATCTTCTCAGCCGAAGCAAGCGCCGACTGCAACCAGTTAAACATCTCCGCCAGATTCTGAATAGGATTGTAGAACTTATTTACATACATGTAAAAGCTTACCAGCACACCGCTCGTGATAGTCTGGCCAAAGAAAGCCGTATTCTTAATATATCCCTTACCGCTTAAATAAAGCAGGCACAGAATAGAAGCCATGTAAAGCATATACATGGAGGGTCTGAATATCGAAAATACCAGTATTTCACTGTGTCGCGAGTTCTCGAGTTCTTTATTTTTCTTCTGGAACTCTGAAAACTTCTTGTCCTCGCAGTTAAAAATCTGGGTAATCTTCATACCCGAAAGGTTCTCGGATAAGAAGGTGTTGATGTCGGTATTGGCATCCTTGGTACGTCTGTAAGCTCTTCTTGAAAACTTTCTGAATATCATCGTAAAGAGCACGATAAAGGGTGCAAAAGCAAGTACCATAAGTGTAAGCTCAATATTAAGTGTGAACATCGCAATAAGCACACTTATGATTACGAAAGCATTCTTGATAAGGTTAACAAGAATGTGTGTAAAGAGCATCGAAATAGCATTGGTGTCGTTGGTAACACGGGTAACAAGCTTACCTACGGGAATATGATTAAGCTGGTCATGGGACAGGCTTTCGATGTGTACAAACGCATCCTGTCTGATGGCAGATAAAATCTTCTGACCCGTAACCTGAAGTATCATAGCCTGAGAGTAAGTGCATATAATAGTTATCACCAACACACCCGCATACAGCGCTACCTGATGGTACAATTCGCTAAGTTCAAATTGATTCTTAATTATCTCCTCAACATGTCCGAGAATACGAGGCGATACAACATCGTATGTAACAGACAGAGCCAGGATTAAAAGTACAAGAAGAAAGTTCTTCCAATAAGGCTTTGCATATCTTAAAAGTCTCTTGATAATCTCGCCGTCTTCCATGTTTCGTTCAAAGCCGATGGCTTTTTTCTTATCTTTCATGAAAGCAAAAGCAAGGGAGAATATAATGGCAAACATGCCCACAATGGCCGCCACCACCAAAAGAGGATAATACTCACGCATTTTTAGCATCCTCCTTTTCTTTGTCCTCAAGTTCCTGCAGTTTAACCATCTTCTGATATGCAGGGTTACGAAGCAGAAGCTCCGCATGAGTGCCCACGTCCGAAACGTGCCCCTCATCTATGAAGATAATTTTGTCCATTCCTTCGATGGTGGATATTCTGTGGGCAATAAGAATCGTGGTCTTGCCCTTTCTGGTATTGCGAAGGTTCTGCAAAATAACCTTCTCGGTCTTGGTATCGACAGCGGAAACCGAATCGTCAAGGATTAAAATCTCCGCATCCTTCATAAGCGCTCTCGCAATGGAGATACGCTGCTTCTGTCCGCCCGAAACCGTTACGCCACGCTCGCCTAAAATCGTGTCGTACTTATCGTTGAATTCATATATGTTGTCATGCACATCGGAC
>JAFYDI010000107.1 GCA_017544835.1 Lachnospiraceae bacterium
AAGAGGATTTAATTGTATTCTTCCGCGTGAACCCATAACGTAGTTACCGTCCTTGGTAACCAGATACCCTTCCTGAGTAAGGGTAAAAGAACCGTCTCTTGAATACTTGGTAGACGTCTCGCCTGCTTTGTTCGTGAACTCGATTTCAAAGAATCCGTCACCGGACAATGCCAAATCATAGGTATTATCCGTTATCTTAAAGGAGCCCTGCGCCCAGTCGGTGTAGTTCTCACCAATCTTAACCCCCGGATTGTTGTATCCGATTCGCTTGGGGATATTGGCGGGCTCCGATGTGTCTTTAACCTTCAAAGCCAGCACTGCGTTGAATGACTGGCTTGTAGATCCTTCTTTCTTAAAACCTACAGTGGTGGAATTGGCAAGGTTATTGGTCAGCGTGTCCATACGGTGCTGCTCATTAATCATACCTGTGTATGCAGTGTATAAGCCTTTAACCATGCCTAATCCTCCGTAAGTTTAAATGTCTTCTTTGTACCCTGCAAGGAACTCAACGTACTTACCGGTACCGATAGCTACCGCTGTCATAGGTTCCTCGGCTGTCATGGTGTTAATACCCATTCTGTCGGAGATAAGCTCTTCAAGGCCTCTTAAGAGACTGCCGCCGCCGGTAAGAACAATTCCTCTCTCACCGATATCGGAAGCAAGTTCCGGAGGGGTCTTCTCCAAAACGGAGTGAATGGCATCAACAATCTTAGCTGTTGTATCTTCAAGTGCCTCGCGTGTTTCTTCGGAAGAAATCGTTACTGTAACGGGAAGACCTGTTACAAGGTTACGCCCGCGAACATCGAGGTATTTAATGTCATTGGTCTTAAAAGCACATCCAATCTTAATCTTAATATCTTCGGCTGTTCTGTCACCGATTAAGAGATTGTGCTTCTTACGCATATATCTTACGATTGCTTCATCAAAGTCATCGCCTGCAACCTTGATGGATGTACTCTCAACTGTACCGCCGAGAGAAATAACTGCTATATCGGTAGTACCGCCGCCGATATCTACAATCATGTTGCCGCAGGGCTTGGCAATATCGATGCCTGCACCGATAGCCGCTGCGATAGGCTCCTCGATAATGGAAACTTCTCTGGCACCTGCCTGGTAAGTAGCATCCTCAACGGCCTTCTTCTCAACTTCCGTTACACCCGAAGGAACGCAAACCGCGATACGGGGCTTACGATAAGTTCTGCGTCCGATTGCCTTCTGAATGAAGTACTTCATCATCTTCTCGGTAACCGTATAATCAGAAATAACACCCTGACGTAACGGTCTTACCGCTACAATATTTCCGGGTGTCCTACCAAGCATCAATCTGGCATCCTCGCCAATTGCTTTTATTTTATTGGTGTCTCTGTCAAAAGCTACAACGGAGGGCTCTTTGAGCACTACTCCCTTGCCTCTTATATATACAAGAACGGAAGCCGTTCCAAGATCGATTCCTATATCCGAATACTGCATTTGTGTGTCCCTTTCTATTCAAAAAATTGCGTATAATAATGTCATTCTTACATCATCAAATTATACATTATCACACAATCAAAGAAAAGGGCTAAAATAATTTTTTAGATTCTTTTAAAATTTATCGGCAGAATCCTTTTATTACTTTAGCCCTTTTTAAATATTTCTATTTTTCAGATTTTTTCATCGCTTCTTTGGTCTTTTTAATGGCCTTGTCAACGTATATTCCGGTAAAAGAACCCTTAACTTTAGCCACTTCTTCAGGCGTACCGCAGGCAACCACCGTGCCGCCGCCGTCACCGCCTTCGGGACCCATATCGATGATGTAATCGGCAGTCTTGATAATGTCGAGATTGTGCTCGATTACCACAACGGTGTTGCCGCCTTCGACCAGTCTTCTCAGGATATCCGAAAGCTTATGAACATCAGCAAAGTGAAGGCCCGTAGTAGGCTCATCAAGAATGTAAATGGTGCGACCGGTCGAGCGTCTGCTGAGCTCTGTCGCGAGTTTAACTCTCTGAGCCTCACCGCCGGAAAGCTCTGTAGAAGGCTGGCCAAGCTTAATATATCCAAGGCCCACCTCGTTAAGTGTCTTAATCTTATCCCTGATGGAAGGAACATTCTCAAAGAAAGGAACCGCTTCCTCAACCGTCATATCAAGCACGTCGAAAATTGACTTGCCCTTGTATAAGCACTCAAGCGTCTCCCGGTTATATCTCTTACCTCCGCAAACCTCGCAAGGTACGTATACATCCGGAAGGAAATGCATTTCGATCTTTATGATACCGTCGCCCTGACAAGCCTCGCATCGACCGCCCTTGACGTTAAAAGAAAATCTTCCTTTCTTGTAACCGCGCTCCTTGGCCTCTCTGGTCATGGCGAACAAATCTCGAATCTGGTCGAACACACCCGTATATGTGGCAGGGTTGGAACGAGGGGTTCTGCCTATCGGTGACTGATCGATATCTATTACCTTATCAAGTGCCTCTATACCCTCGATGGAATCGAACTTACCGGGGATTGTGTGTGCTCTGTTAAGAGTCTTGGCAAGATACTTATATAGTATCTCGTTGGTAAGAGAACTCTTACCCGAACCCGAAACTCCGGTTATACAGGTAAGCACTCCGAGCGGAATCTTAACATCGATGTTCTTAAGGTTATTCTCCCTTGCTCCGTGTATGGTAAGGAAACCTGTCGGCTGTAAGCGCTTATCAGGCACAGGAATAAATTTCTTACCGCTTAAATACTGACCTGTAATGGACCTGGGAACTGCCATAATATCTTCAGCAGTACCTTCCGCCACAAGTCTTCCGCCTTTAATGCCGGCACCCGGACCGATATCTACAATGTGGTCGGCCTCAAACATGGTATCCTCATCATGCTCAACCACAAGCACAGTATTACCCAAATCTCTTAAATGCTTCAAAGTCTTAAGAAGTTTATCGTTATCTCTCTGATGAAGACCTATCGACGGCTCATCCAGAATATATGTAACTCCGACCAGTCCCGAACCAATCTGAGTAGCCAGTCTGATACGCTGTGCCTCGCCACCGGACAAGGAAGCCGTAGCTCTCGCCAGTGTAAGATATGACAATCCCACATCCTTAAGAAAGCTTACGCGAAGGTTAATCTGCTTAAGTATCTGTTCACCGATAAGCTTCTGCTGCTCTGTAATATCAAGTTTCTTGAGAAAAGCAAGAAGAGCATCTACCGACATATTGGTAATCTCATAAATGTTCTTATCGCCCACGGTGACGCCGAGAGATGTCTTCTTAAGTCTCATTCCGTTACACTCTGCACAAGGTGTAATTGTCATAAAAGTCTCATACTCAGCCTTGGCGGACTCCGAGAAAGTCTCTCTGTATCGCATACGGCACAGTTCCATAAGGCCTTCATAAGTCACCTGATACTCGCCGTATCCACGCTGACTCTGATAGTGGATAGTAAACTTCTCATTGCCTGTACCGTTCCAGATAATATCCTGAACCTTTTCAGGGTAGTCCCTGAAAGGAGTGTCCATATCAAACTTGTACTGCTCCATAAGAGATGCAAATATAGCATGCATCCAGCTCTTGGGATCTCCGATTGACTTAAATCCCGGTACTTCTATTGCACCTTCATTAAGAGACTTAGAAGTATCCGAAATAATCAGGTCCTTACTAAACTCCATCTTGTATCCAAGACCTGCGCAAGCGGGACACGCACCGAAAGGATTGTTGAAAGAAAAGCTTCTCGGCTCAATCTCAGGTATGCTGATCTCGCAATCCGGACACGCGAAGTTAGTGGAGAAAGAAAGTGTCTCTCCACCCACAACATCTATCGATACCAGTCCTTCCGTGAGGTCAATCGCCGTCTCAACAGAATCAGTCAATCTTTTCTGAATCTCTTCCTTGATAACTAGGCGGTCCACAACTATATCAATATTATGCTTAATATTCTTATCAAGCGTAATTTCTTCGGACAGCTCGTACATGCTTCCGTCAATGATGGCACGCACATAACCCGAGCGCTTAGCCTTGTCGAGAATCTTCTCGTGCATACCTTTCTTACCGCGTACTATAGGTGCAAGTACCTGAATTCTGGTACCATCTTCCAGCGATAAAATCTTATCAACTATCTGGTCAACAGTCTGCCTGTCAATTACCCTGCCGCAGTTGGGGCAGTGAATGATACCGATTCTTGCATAAAGCAATCTGAAATAATCGTATATCTCAGTAACCGTTCCGACCGTAGATCTGGGGTTTCTGTTGGTAGACTTCTGGTCGATTGAAATCGCAGGAGACAGGCCTTCGATACGCTCAACATTGGGTTTTTCCATCACGCCTAAAAACTGGCGCGCATATGAAGAAAGCGACTCCATGTATCGCCTCTGGCCTTCGGCATATATAGTGTCGAAAGCAAGTGAAGACTTACCCGAGCCTGAAAGGCCTGTGATAACCACCAGCTGATTACGGGGTATGTCGACGTTTAAATTCTTTAAATTATGTTCATTGGCCCCTCTTACCTTAATAACTTCTCTTTTGGGGAGCATCTTCTGTTCTGACATGTTCAAAAATCCTTATATCTTAAATTTCACCAATTATACTGCTATAACTGATCCAAATCCAGTAAAGCCTTTTTAAGCTCAATCATGCGGTCACGAAGCTGTACCGCCTCTTCAAAGTTAAGGTCTGCGGCGGCGCGTTTCATCTTGCGCTCGAGCTTAGCCACTTCTTTCTCAATTTCTTCGCGGCTCATGGACTCGGCATCCTTGTCAAGTTTAGCGGACGACTTGCGTGTATCAACATTGGAAATGCGGATAACATCACGCACCGCCTTCTTGATAGTGGTGGGAGTAATTCCGTGCTCCTCATTGTACTTAATCTGAATGGCACGACGGCGATTAGTCTCATCTATCGCAATCTGCATAGACTCGGTAACAGTATCCGCATACATAACCACGTGACCCTCAGAGTTACGGGCGGCACGACCGACAGTCTGAATCAACGAAGTCGCACTTCTTAGGAAGCCTTCCTTGTCCGCATCGAGAACGGCTACGAGGGCTATCTCAGGTATATCGAGACCCTCTCTTAGAAGGTTAATACCCACGAGTACGTCAAACACATCCAGACGCATATCGCGGATAATCTCACTACGCTCAAGTGTATCTATATCGGAATGCAGATACTTAACGCGGATACCCACCTCGGCAAGATACTGAGTAAGGTCTTCCGCCATTTTCTTGGTAAGAGTCGTAACAAGAACTTTATTGCCTTTCTCTGTGGTCTTACGAATCTCACCTATCAAATCATCTATCTGTCCCTTGACTGGGCGGACATCAATAGGCGGATCTAAAAGTCCGGTAGGTCTGATAACCTGCTCGGCTCTTAATAATTCATGCTCGGCCTCGTAATCGCCGGGGGTTGCCGATACAAACATCATCCTGTCTATATGCGACTCAAACTCCTCAAAGTTCAAGGGTCTGTTGTCTTTGGCCGAGGGAAGTCTGAAGCCGTAATCCACAAGCGTTTCCTTACGCGAACGGTCGCCGGCGTACATACCGCGAACCTGCGGAAGTGTAATATGCGACTCATCCACTATCATCAGGAACTCACCGTCAAAATAATCAAGTAAACACTTCGGAGGCTCTCCCGGTGCAGTGCCCGCGAAATGCCTCGAGTAGTTCTCAATACCTGAACAGAACCCGGTCTCGCGAAGCATCTCTATATCGAAGTTAGTCCTCTCCGAAATACGCTGTGCCTCAATAAGCTTGTCCTCGGATTTAAAGAACTTAATCCTCTCATGCAGTTCCTCCTCAATTGTATTGCACGCACGCTCCAGCGTGTCCGGCTCCACCACATAATGCGATGCGGGGAAAAGCATGATATGCTCCGGGCTTCTAAGCACCTTACCCGTCAGTGCATCCACTTCTGTTATACGGTCAATTTCGTCACCGAAAAACTCTATTCTTACAATGTAATCGGGTCCGTGAAAAGAAGTAGACGGTGCCACTTCCAATACATCTCCGTGAACCCTGAAGTTACTGCGGGTAAGCTCCATATCGTTGCGGGTATACTGAATCCCCACTAGTCCTCTTATTACATCATCCCTGTCAATCTGCTGGCCTCTTCTGAGCGAAAGACTCATGGCCTTGAATTCCTTGGGCGAGCCCAGGCCGTATATACACGAAACCGAGGCCACCACAATAACATCCTTACGCTCAGTAAGCGACGCGGTAGCCGAAAGCCTTAGTCTGTCTATCTCATCATTAATTGAGGAATCCTTCTCAATGTACGTATCAGACTGGGGGATATAAGCCTCGGGCTGATAATAATCGTAGTAAGATACAAAATATTCAACCGCGTTCTCCGGAAAGAATTCTTTCATCTCCGAATACAGCTGCCCCGCAAGGGTCTTATTATGGCTGATAATAAGCGTAGGCAAATTAAGCTCCTGTATGACATTCGCCATAGTGAACGTCTTACCTGAACCTGTAACGCCAAGCAGAGTTTCAAACTGGTTACCCTGTTTGAAACCCTCCACCAGTTCCTTTATAGCCTGCGGCTGGTCACCTGTAGGCTGAAATTCCGAATGTAACTTAAAATTCATTTAAAATCCTATTCTTCTAATCTCTTCCACCAAATTGCGTCCGTATACCTCTGCTCCGATAACGTTCGGATGAAGGTTATCAAGGTAATACTCGGGAAGATGCGGAACAAGCTTAAAGCCATCCACAATCTTAATATTCTTATACCTTGAACAAATGTCCTTAAGTCTGTTACAGAACTTTATGAGTGTGGGCTCACCATCAGGCACATCGCCGCGCCAAAGAGGAGTAATGGCAAGCACAGGTATGTCGTTACCGTATATCTTCATGAGGAGCTCATAATACTCTTCGATTCCCTGCATCGACTCAGTCCCGAACTGATTGGTACCAAGGGATACGATAATCTTGTCAGGCTTGTACCCTTCCATCTTCATAAGCACATTTTTATCGTATACATAACCGCCGATGCCCTGATTTATGATGTCATAGTTAAGGAGCCTGTTGGCAACGCTCACATAAATGCAAGAGCTTCTTAAAGGACCGAATCCCTGCGTAATGGAATCTCCGAGCCAGAGCACCTTCTCGCCCTTAAGCGCAGGCTCAACGGCAGAGTCAGCCTCAAAGTTCTTAATGACCATAGTTGCATCTGCAGGAAGATATATCACTACCTTCTTCTCTCCTGCCGGTAATTCAAACTCAAGATTACCTGAATCTTTCAAATCCTTAACGTAATAAATTTTGGTAACGATACCGTCAACAGTTAACTCAACAGAATCTTCCGAGCCCTTCCAGATAATCTTATAGTCAAAAGAAACCTTCGTGGCGTCACTTGTAAACTCTAAAGTCTTAGCCGTCGAAGCGGTACATCTTTCAAACCAGAAATCGCTTGCCTTCTTGAAATAATCCTCCTGAGCCTTCGTATACTGAAACGCCTGAAGAAATCCATCGCCGGTCTCCTCAAATCTGTAGGCTCCGAAATAAATCTTCTTTAATTCTTCATTACTCAATCTCATAGCAACCTCCCTAAGTTGTGTCAGTATTTCCGTTAATCAAGTTCCAGGGAATCCGATACATAGTAAGTAAACCCATTAGACTTGCAATATTTATCAATTTCATCAATCAGTCCGGTATCATGTGTATATTCCAGCAGATATACTGTCGCGCCCATAGCGCCGTATCTCTCCAGATAACTCATGAAATACTCTCTGTCTTCAGCCGCAGCCCTCCCAAAAGTACCGTCATCCCAATTAATCCGCGAGAAGACCGACTCTTGGTTAATGCCAGTAATAACGTCGCTCCAGGTGCCTCCGTCTAATGTATAAGCATCCATAAACGAATCCCCACCGTTTATAATAACCTCGATACCGCAGGACTTAAGCCCTTTCATAATAACCGCCAGGCCATCCAGCATGTCTTTTGTCGGATACTGATAATAAACATCACAATTATCCACAAAAAATCCGTCTATGCCTTTATCCGCCAAAGAAGTAGCCAGCTCTTCAACCACAAATCTCTGCCACTTCTCCGAAGAAACGTCAACCCATTTTTCCTCGTCCCAGTGTTCATAATCGCCTAAAGTCAGATTTTCATAATCCGCATAGTACTCTCGAAAATTCTCGACAGAGCCGACATTAATATAACTGAATACACGGTGATTCTTTTGCTTAAAATGCTCTATCGCCTCTTTTT
Source organism: Lachnospiraceae bacterium (assembly GCA_017544835.1). Taxonomy (GTDB): domain Bacteria; phylum Bacillota; class Clostridia; order Lachnospirales; family Lachnospiraceae; genus UBA1258. The sequence goes on from JAFYDI010000107.1 coordinate 8,186, forward strand.
CATAATACTGAGCATCAATCACAATCGTATCGAAGTTATCAAACTGCTTCAAATCATCGCTTGTACCCAAAAACACACCATAGGGCTTACGTCCGCCACATCCCGCAAGTAATGTTAAGACCGCAAGCACAAGCAAACATCTAACCTTCATGTATACTGACCTATTTCTTCAAATGAATCTTTCCGTCTGCCCCATACTCAATCTCGGTCACGCACACAGACCTGTGGAACAAACTTCCTCCCGGCAGCTCATCGTTATGATAAAAGAGATATGAACGTCCCTTAAAGTCACAGATTCCGGGATGATTGGTAAAGCACTTGCCCTCTTCCATGATGATCCCGCCGTAAGTCCAGGGACCTGTCGGGCCCTGAGAAGTAGCATACGCCAAGTGCTCATTATGTCCCTTGCCCTCGCCGAAAGCGGCAAATACCATGTAATAGAGGCCATTTTTCTTATAGAACCAGGGGCCCTCACCATAAGTAGTGCCGGTCATATGGCCACCCTTACCGAAAGACTCTACAGTCATGGGAACCTTCACAATTCCGACTGTCTCATCAAAAGAAACCATGTCCTCATTAAGCTTCACATATCTAAGCTCGGGATTACCAAAATACAAGTACGCCTGTCCGTCATCATCGATAAATACCGTAGGGTCGATATCATTCCAGTCGCCTTCATCCACAAGCGGGTATCCTAAATCCTTAAAGGGGCCCACCGGAGAATCCGAAACACCCACCGCTATAGCCATACCGCCACCCGTCTTATGAACGGGGCAGTACAAGTAGAACTTACCGTTTCTCTCGATACACTGAGGTGCCCAGGCCCTTGCATCCGCCCACTCAATGTCATCAAGGGAAAAAATCTTTCCGTGGTCGGTCCAATGCTCCATATCCTTGGTAGAAAAGCATCTCCAGTCAAACATTGTGTA
>JAFYDI010000108.1 GCA_017544835.1 Lachnospiraceae bacterium
GCGGGGGTCCGGGATAAAAGTATCACATCCGCACTCACCTAAATTTCGGTTCTTGCCGCAGACGGGACACAATCCCTTGCATGTCTCCTTACACAAAACCTTCATAGGCAGGCTCATAATCATTTCATTGTCGATAAGAGTCTCGACATCCATTTCATAACCGTTCATGAAGTACTGCTCGTCTTCATCAATTTCATGATAACCGTCAGGCTTCACTACAGTTAACACAAAGGATAAAGAAACCGGAACATCTACAGGCTCGAGGCATCGACTGCACTCACCGCCAAGAACAACGTTCATACTTCCCTTAATCTCTAACTTGCCGTCTCCGATATTGTCTATCGAAAGCTTCAAGTTCTCGCGTGATTTAATGTCGTAATCTTTGAATCCGTCATTAAAGGTCTCCGCTTCATAAGGGACTTCGATTTCAGCATGTCTACCCTTAACTTCAAAGTACTCAGTTAGGTTAATTAACATACTCTCACTCCTATCCACACTCAAGAGATTATATCTATGTCTTAAAGAAATGTCAATAGGATTTTTAATTTAATTGTGCCTGAACTGCTGTAAGTGCAACTACACCTACAATATCTTCCCATGAGCATCCGCGGGAAAGATCGTTAACAGGCTTGGCAATACCCTGAAGCATGGGACCGTAAGCTTCTGCCTTACCGAGTCTCTGTACAAGTTTGTAGCCGATGTTACCTGCATCAAGGTTAGGAAATACCAATACATTGGCATGGCCCGCAACTTCCGAACCGGGAGCCTTGGACTTGGCAACTTGAGGAACGATTGCCGCATCAAGCTGCAATTCACCGTCAAGGCAAAGTGAAGGATACTGCTCATGTGCAATATTGGTAGCCTCTACAACCTTATCTACAAGCGCATGCTTGGCGCTGCCTTTGGTGGAGTGAGAAAGCATAGCAATAATGGGCTTGGCTCCTACCAAAGTCTTAAAGCTCTTAGCACTGGTATCTGCAATTGCCGCAAGTTCTTCGGCGTTGGGATCCTGATTAAGACCGCAGTCTGCAAAAAGGAAAGTTCCGTTCTCGCCGTACTTACAATCCGGCACATCTAAGATAAAGAAACCGGACACAAGCTTAACGCCGGGTGCTGTATGGAGAATCTGAAGAGCGGGTCTTAAAGTATCTGCCGTGGCATGACAGCAGCCTGCCACCATACCGTCAGCGTCATTGGCCTTAACCATGATGACACCGAAAGTAAGATAGTCAGTCAAAAGAATCTCTCTTGCCTTCTCCTCGGTCATCCCCTTAGCCTTACGGGTTTCATATAAAAGATTTGCATATTCGTCAAATTTATCTGTGGTCTTGGGATTAACAACTTTAACTCCGGAAAGATCTACTTCAAGCCAGCCGGCGCCATCCATAATCTTTTCTTCATCACCTACCATAATGATATCGGCAATGCCTTCTTCCATGATATGAGCAGCGGCAATAAGCACGCGCTTATCATTAGACTCGGGAAGTACGATTGTCTTCTTGTCCATTTTTGCTTTTTTCTTAATTCCGTCGATGTAAGACATATATATATCCTCCTAAATATGTGAGTGTTAATATGTGTCGAAAGATTGTCAATTATATAACAATCTTTTATCTGTACATAAAAAACTAAAAATGTGTATCTTGTATACACTCTTCTCTCATTATTGGATTATAGCTGAATGTAAGCACTTCTACAATACCCGTTAATGTACTAAATTAAGTACAATCTTTGATTGTTAAATCCAAAACAATGTGTTAAACTTTTATCAAAGCACCCGGAGGTAAATAATAATGAGCATTGCTGCCGTTATATGTGAATACAATCCTTTTCACACCGGTCACAAATATCAATTTGAAAAAATCAGGGAAGAACTCGGTGTCGATTACATAATCTGTCTTATGAGCGGAGATTTCGTACAGCGAGGTGAGCCTGCAATATATTCCAAGGAAATTCGTACCCGCCACGCTCTTGAAAACGGTGCCGATGCGGTTTTCCTTCTTCCGCTTTCATACGCTTGCGGCAGTGCGGATTTATTTTCTTTAGGAGCCGTATATATTCTCAATAAGTTCAATTGCGTCGATTATTTGTGCTTTGGTTCTGAATGTGGCGACATTACTTTGTTAAAAGAATGTGCTACTAAGCTTATGACTGAAGGTGCAGTCGAGGCGCCCGCCATTCAGAAGCTTATGAAGGAAGGCAATACCTATCCTAAGGCGAGATGCCTTCTTTTTCCGGAATATGAAGAAATATTAAATCAGCCCAATAACGTTCTTGCTTTAGAATACATTATGGCCATTAACCGTTTGCACAGTAAGATTGTGCCTTATACGCTTAAACGTGAGGGGCAGTCTTATGAGGATGCGGCTTTTGATGAAAGTGCAGAGTTTTTGAGCGCAACAGCCATAAGAAAGGCTATTCTTACCGGTGGCGGAACATCTGCCAAGAAGTTTTTACCTTACGATTTTCTGTCCATAATGGAACGTCCCATCGGTCCCAATGCCGTTTCAGGTGTATTGTTCTATTCGCTTATAACGCAACAGGATGACTTTAGCAGTTTCCTTGAATTAAGTCCCGATCTGGCAGACAGAATCAGAAATCTTCTGCCCGAGTTTAAAACTTTTACAACCTTCACCGAGGAAGTCAAGGCCAAAAACTACACGTATTCAAGAGTTTCGAGAGCGCTTCTTCATATAATGTTAAGGCTTCAGGGAAGCGCTGTATTCCACAAGGAGCGTTTGTTTAAGCTTACGGGTATACGGTTGTTAGGATTCAGGGAATCGTCTTCCGCTCTTTTATCAAAGATTTCCGATTCGTCGGAGCTTTCGATTATTACGAAGGTTCCCGCGGTATATGACAGCCTCGATACCGCCACCAAGGAAATGCTTGATGAGGAGCTGTTTGCATCAACTCTTTACGATAAGAATAAAGGCATAGAAACGCCGGAGTATTCCAAGCAAATAATAATAGTTAAAGACAAGTAATCACCGGAATTCTTAATGATGAATTCCGGGATTGTATGCGGTCGCCAAATGTCTGCCCGAGCAAGCTCGGCAGACGCTTGGCTCGTCGCTACACAAGAAAAAGCCTGTCACGGTAACTTCCGCGGCAGGCTTTCTTAAAATATTCATGTGTTTAGTTCTTAAAGCTGTGAATCGGTGCGGGAATGCGTCCCTTACGATTGATAAACGCGTCACAGGAGAAAGAATTGACAGGCATTACGGGTGCATATCCGAAGAGTCCGCCGAATTCAACCACGTCGCCTTCTTTCTTGCCGACTGCGGGAATGAGTCTTACAGCCGTAGTCTTCTGGTTAACCATACCGATAGCCATTTCATCGGCAATTATTCCCGAAATTGTGGTAGCCTTGGTGTCACCGGGAATCGCAATCATATCAAGTCCCACTGAGCATACACAAGTCATGGCTTCAAGCTTCTCAAGAGTAAGGGCTCCGGCCTGAACCGCATTAATCATTCCCTGATCTTCGCTTACGGGAATAAAAGCTCCGCTGAGTCCTCCTACGTATGAAGAAGCCATTACGCCACCCTTCTTAACCTGGTCGTTAAGAAGTGCAAGCGCTGCCGTAGTACCGGGTGCACCGGCATGCTCAAGACCAATCTCGCAGAGAATATCTGCCACAGAATCTCCGATTGCGGGAGTAGGTGCCAAAGAAAGATCCACAATACCGAAAGGTACATTAAGGGCCTTGGAAGCCTCTCTTGCAACAAGCTGGCCCACTCTTGTAACCTTGAAAGCCGTCTTCTTTATAGTCTCGCAGAGAGTTTCAAAATCGGCGCTGCGAACGGATTCAAGAGCATTCTTGACAACTCCGGGACCGCTTACGCCGACATTTATGATACAGTCAGCTTCGGTAACGCCGTGTAAAGCACCTGCCATAAAGGGGTTGTCATCGGGAGCGTTACAGAATACCACAAGTTTCATGCAGCCTGCGCTGTCATTGTCCTTGGTAAGTTCTGCAGTTTCCTTGATTATCTCGCCCATGAGGCGTACGGCATCCATATTGATACCGGTCTTGGTAGAGCCTACATTAACGGAAGAACATACACGTCCCGTTTCCTTAAGGGCTCTCGGAATCGAGCGGATAAGAAGTTCTTCCGAAGGAGTCATTCCTTTGGATACAAGTGCACTGAAACCTCCGAGAAGGTTAACGCCTACATCGGTAGCCGCCTTATCGAGAGTCTTGGCAACTTTTACATAATCATCAATTGTCTTACAAGCGGAAGCTCCGATAAGAGAAACGGGAGTTACGGAAATACGCTTATTGACAATCGGAATACCGAATTCGTGAGATATCTCTTCTCCCACTTTAACAAGGTTACGCGCCTTGTCGGTAATCTTCTTATAAACCTTGTCGCAAAGAGCATCCACATTGGAATCTATACAGTCAAGAAGACTGATGCCCATGGTGATGGTACGCACGTCAAGGTTTTCTTTTTCAATCATTTCGTTGGTCTCTTTGACCTCGAATATATTAATCATTGACAGTAACCTCGCTTAAATTCTGTGCATGGAATTAAAGATGTCTTCCTGCTGGCACTTGATAATAACGCCTATTTCCTTACCGAGCGCTTCAAGTTCATCTGCAATTGTACCGAATTTCTTGTCGGTTTTGTTCATGTCAACAATCATCATCATGTTGAAATAATCCTGAACGATTGTCTGGGAAATATCCAGAATATTAATGTTGTTGTCGGCAAGATAGGTACAGGTCTTAGCGATAATACCAACCGTATCTTTACCTACTACCGTAATAATAGTCTTCTTCATTTTGTCTCCCTTTGTAAGCTTTTCTTGCAATTATATTTCAATCGGCGCCATAGGGCAATCTCTTTTTGCAACTAAAATAGGGAAATCGCCGCCATGATATTTGTTGTCCGCCGCTTCAATTTCAAGTCTTACCGTTTCATAGGCAAGTTCGGGAAGATTGTTTTCAAGGCTTAAATGTCCGAGAATAACCGCTTTCATGTCATCATGTAACAGCCTTGATATCATGCGTCCCGAATTGTCATTGGAAAGATGGCCTCTGTCCGAAAGAATGCGTTGCTTAAGGTAATACGGGTAAGGTCCCACCTGAAGCATTCTCACATCGTGATTGGCCTCGGCCATGAGAATATCCATTCCCTTTAAGGATTCAACGGTGTATTCGTCGTAATTGCCAAGGTCGGTGATAACCGCTGCTCTCTTACCCTCACAGAACACTCTGTATGCTACCGGATCCGCAGCATCGTGTGAAATATGCATGGGATTTATGAGCAAATCCTTAATGCTTACCGGAACATCGCTCTTAACAATATTGAAGAGCGCATCGTCTATGGGCTTAGACCCCGATGCACTCTTAATTCCTTCAATGGTGCCGCCTGTGGCATAAATCGGTATATTGTACTTTCTTGCAAGAACGCTTATGCCTTTTATGTGGTCACTGTGTTCATGTGTTACAAATATGGCATCAAGATCTTCGGGGCACACATCAAGCCCCCGAAGACCTTCGATTGTTCTCTTGGCACTTATACCCGCATCTACCAATATACTCGCCGTATCCGACCCAATATAAATACAATTGCCGCTTGAGCCGCTTGCGATACTGCAAAATCTCATGTAATAAAACCTCCGGAATCAATCCTTCCAGTAAATTTCGAGCACGTCACCGTCATTAAGCGGTTCCATATACTTGGCATTCTCGCCGTTGTGAAGGGTTACGATACTCTTTCCTTTGGGATCGTTTAAATCAAAGTCGATATAGTCAAATACATCGATGAAAATATAATAATACTTGCCTTTAAGCGTTACGGGGCTGCCGTTGACATTAACGGTAATAACCGCGCCTTTCTGCTTTTCTTTCTGTACCTGGTCGGCTTCTGAAGGCTTCTCTTCAACTTTAGATACATTTACGGTATCAACCTTGCTCGCATCATTGGTATCAAGAACTTCCATAAGCTGTTCCTTGGTGCATGTATCAAGAACTTCGATATGGTCGCCTTCATTAATCTCATACGCAGGTGTAACCTTCTGACCGTTGGCAAAAACAGGTCTCGTAAATTCCACTACCTGACCGTCCACAAGAAGCTTCAATCCTTCTTTGAACTCGGGAAGGTCGGAAATCTTCGACTTAGCCTTCATGCCGGCTGTGGATTCGATTATGACAACTCTGTCATTAGAATTAACCTTTGTGGTAATGTCTGCAGGCTCGCCGTTAACCGTAATCATAGCGGCTTCACCAAGCTCACCCTTTATAATCTTAGACTTACCGTTAACGGAGAAAGAAAGTGCCTTCCCGCGCTTAGGGAACAATCCGTCATTGGGGAATCCCGCCTGCATGGCAACATCAACAACAGCCACATGACCGTTGTCGTAAAGCTTCATTCTGGTTCCGTTAAAGAATACATATATAAGGTTATTGTTGTTCTCGTAATAGTTAAGGCAGATACCTATGGGTGTAACCATAAGAGGTGATTTGGAAAGGTCTTCTTCTTCAAAATCAATCTTACCGAGAACGTCGCTGCCTCTTAATGCAACTCTTTCATGCATAAGTCCGAGCTTGTCCGCAAGAGCATCCGTATAACCTTTGGCAAGACCGCCACCGCCGACTACAAATACTGCGCTTACTGACTTATCGCCGTTAAGACGCTTAATCTCGTCAGCCACATAAGTGGTCATTTCATCTATCTTGCCGGCCATAGCCTGTGCGGCATCCTCGCTGGTAATAGTCTGCTTGATGCCCATGATATCTTCGTATTCAATGCTGTCCGAAGTTCCTGCAGTTCTCTTAATCTTCTCTGCCTGATAAAAGTCCGCAAGATAATGTCTCGCAAGATGGTCTGTAAGAGCATCGCCGGCCATGGGAATCATACCGTAACCGATAATACTTCCGGCATCGGTAATGGAAATATCGCTTGTACCTGCGCCCACATCCACAAGCGCAAGATTTAACATTCTGAAACGTTCGGGAATAGCAACCGACATGGCCGCAATAGGCTCGAGTGTAAGGTTAAGAACCTCAAGCCCCGCGAAATCAACAGCCTTATACAAACCGTCCACAACATCGTCGGGAAGGAATGTAGCTATCATATCTGCGGAAATATGCTTGGCTTTATGGCCTACAAGATTAAGAATCGGGAGCTTGTCCATGTAATATTTAATTACAGAATAGCCCACACAATAGAATTTAATATCGGTGTTGTTGCCGGCCTGAAACTCCTTGTAAGCCTTCTCAACACCAAGTAACTGAAGATTTGTAACATCCTCAGGCTTAGTCTCTCTTTCTTCTTCAAAAATCATGTCGACATGAGTCTTGACAGTCTTAAGAACACGACCTGCGGCTGCTATGCATACATGCGTCAAAGGCTCTCCGATAACCGCCTCACACTGTTCTTTAACTTCCTTGATAGTCGTTGCAACTCTGGGAATATCGTGAATCTGTCCGTCAATCATGGAACGTGTCTCATGCTCTATGGAACGCTGGCAAACCACCTTAAAACGGTCATCATCGAAGTATCCAACCGTTCCTACGACGCTCCTTGTACCGATATCCAGTCCGAAAACATATTTCTCATTGTTTTGGTTGTTCATGAGTTTTCCCTAACCTTTCACAGATTTGTCTGTAGCTTGCCTCACATGCCCCTGAATTATCAATCTCAAAATCTGAATTTAGTCTGAATTCTTCTTCGCTTAACTGGCTGCTCATAATATCATCGATTTTCTCATCGGAGTAGCCTCTCGATGCCTTCAGCCTTTCTCGCCTTACTGCCTCATTAGTATAAATATACCACAGTTCGTCGACAATGTCCTTATATCCGTCCTCAATTAAGAGAGCCGCTTCTATAAAAAGAAAGTCTGTGGTCTTTTTTCGCCGTAAATACGCGATTCTTTTAAGAATAAATTTTTTAACGCCCGGGTGAATTATTCCGTTAACCTTGGCGCGTAAATCATCGTCATTGAATATCATCTGTGCCATGACACGTCTGTCAATTTCCTCATCCGTACCAAGGACTTCTTTGCCCAGAAGCTTAATTAAAGGCTTGTAGCACATTTCACCCTTGCGGCACAGGTCTTTGGCCAGGTCATCGGCCATGATGATTTCGCAATTGTAGTTGTCTTTTAGGAAGTTAAGTATCAGGGACTTGCCCGAACCCACGCCTCCGGTTACACCGATTACTTTCATCTTAATCTCTCTTTATTTGGCATCGTACCAGGTTAATCCGTCATGTGCCTCTGCAACAAGGTTTACGGACAATGAAGCAGCCTTCTCCATTTCCTCGGATACGAGTTTCATAACCGTATCCTTCTCCGACAATTTGGTCTCTATAAGCACTTCGTCGTGAACCTGAATAAGCATTTTTGACTCAAGTTTCTCAGCCTTCATGCGATTGAATATGTTAATCATCGCAATCTTCATAATGTCGGCCGCGGTTCCCTGAAGAGGCGCATTCATGGCAACTCTCTCGCCAAAAGAACGCTGCATGAAGTTGCTTGACTTAAGCTCGGGAATGGGGCGGATACGACCGAAAAGTGTGGTGGTATAGCCGTCTTCCTTGGCTTTTTTAACCGTATCGTCAAGATACTGCTTAATCTTCGGGAAGTTGCCGAAATAGTCTTCCTTGTACTTTTTGGCAGCCTTCATGTCTATGCCTATATCTCTGCTTAATCCAAAATCGCTTATGCCGTAAATGATGCCGAAGTTGACTGCCTTGGCGCTTCGACGCTGCTCTGAGGTAACCTCGTCAAAAGGAGTATTGAACACATGGGAAGCTGTACTCCTATGTATGTCCTTACCCTCTCTGAAAGCCTCAAGCATCTTCTCATCGCCCGACATATGAGCCATAAGACGAAGCTCAATCTGTGAATAATCCGCATCCACAAAGGTAAAACCTTCCTTGGGATAAAATACCTTTCTGAGTTCACGTCCGAGTTCTGTTCTTATCGGAATATTCTGAAGGTTGGGATCGGTAGAACTGAGCCTTCCCGTCGCCGTAATAGTCTGGTTAAAATGTGCGTGAATTCTGCCATCTTCGCTTATATAGTTCTGAAGGCCTTCGGCATATGTTGAATTAAGCTTTGAAAGCGTTCTGTATTCCAAAATATCGTTGACTATCGGGTAATCCACGGAAAGCTTCTCAAGCACATCCGCAGCAGTCGAATATCCGGATTTTGTCTTCTTGCCGCCCGGAAGCTTAAGCTTTTCAAAAAGAATCTCTCCAAGCTGCTTGGGCGAATTGATGTTAAACTCGGTTCCCGCTTCTTCATAAATCTTCTTTTCAAGGCGGCCGATGCCTTCAAGACATTTATTACTGTATTCCTTGAGCGCATTCCTGTTAACAAGTACACCTTCACGTTCCATCGAATACAATACGTAAGACAAGGGCATTTCTATTTCTTTGTAGAGTTTAAGCATTTTAAGCTTATCTACTTCCGCTTCAAGAACTTTGCATAACTCGCAGCTCACAGACGCCTTAATTGCAGCATACTTTTCGGTATCTTTAATAAGCTCTTTCTCATCGCCGAAGAACTTGTTAAGATAGCGCTCGCAAAGATATGTAAGGGGATATTCCCCTTTTAAAGGATCTATTAAATATGCAAGTATCTCGCAATCATTAAAGCCCGCTCTATACTCGCCTGCGTAGTCGTAGATATCTTTAATTCCTATGGTTGCAACATTTGTGACATTTTTAAGTGCGTTTGCCACGGCATTCTGCATATATTCTTGCGTCACAAAGCCATAAAACTTTATAAAATAAGTATTTTCTGCCAAAGAAACCGCAACACCGGTATCCGTTACCGCTACACCGGCTTCTCCTGCCTTGGACAGCTTACTGATTATTTCTTCCGTTCTGTTAAAGTCTTCGATAGCCTCGTAACTTAATTCTTCCAGCCTGTTTTCTTTGACCGCGGAGGCCTCACTGCCACCGATATTCTCAAGCTTATTAATGACGCTCTTAAGCGAATACTTAAGCAGTACTTCCATAGACGAATCGTTGAGCATCTTTTCAAATTTTGAAGCTTCAAGATTAAGCTCTATGGGAGCATTAACCTCGATTCTTGAAAGCGTTCGGCTAAAGAAAGCCATCTCCTTATCATTTACAAGATTTTCGTGGAGTGCTTTCTTGGTGATTTCATCAATATGGTCATATAAGTTCTCAAGCGTATGATATGTTGCGATAAGTTCAGTCGCCGTCTTGGGGCCCACCTTGGATACGCCGGGAATATTGTCGGAAGAATCGCCTTGAAGCGCCTTAACCTCGATAAATTCTGTAGGCGTAACTCCGTATTCTCTTACAACGTCGTCTGCATAATAATTAAAGGTTTCTGTCTTGCCGCCGGTAGTCTTGGGGATTGAAATCTTTATCTTGTCAGAAGCAATCTGAAGTAAGTCTCTGTCTCCTGACAGAAGTGTCACATCGAGTCCTTCTCTCTCCGCCTTTCCCGCAAGGGTTCCCAGCAAATCATCAGCCTCATATCCTTCCATCTCAACAATATTAACCTGCATGGAAGAAAGCACCTTCCTGATAATCGGAAGCTGCATCTTTAACTCCTCGGGCATAGGCTTTCTGGTGCCTTTGTAGCCTTCGTACATCTTATGTCTGAATGTGGGAGCATGAACGTCAAAAGCAACCGTAAGATAATCCGGTTTCTCATCTTCGGTCACTTTAAAAAGAATATTAAGAAAACCAAGCACTGCATTGGTATAGATTCCGTCTTTGTTACTAAGAAGCGGAAGGCCGTAGAAGCCTCTGTTTAATATCGAATAGCCATCAACAAGTAAAAGTTTCACACCCGTTCCCCTTTATAAGATTGCAAAAAGAATTGCAAGAATCACAAATCCCACAGTTACAAACACAAGAAACGACACAAAAAAGACGCCGATGTCATAATTTCTTATCTTCTTATACGACGCTTTCATCTTATCTTCCAGACCCCTTAACAGATTGTACTGGTTATTAAGCTCAGCTTTATCAAGGCCCTCCGATACCATGTATCGAATGGTCAGCTCTTCCTTACAGTCCGGGCAATTCTCGATATGTTCCAGAAACATTCTCATCTCTCCCGCCGAAAGTTCGTTATTCAAATACTGTGGAATTTCCTTCTCGATTATCTTGCAATCGATTTTGTTTTCATTCTTTTTCATCCTCTTTAGTGTATCATAAATGACCTGTCAAAAAAAGCGGTGAAATTAAATCACCGCTCTTTTCATAATTCTATTTTCTGATCTTATTTAAAATGCTCGTAAGCTTTTCTCTGATGAACTCTCTCTCATCGTCCTTAACAAGATAATACATGTAAGAATCGATAACCAAAGACTCGGGAAGGCCTCTTCCCACCAGTTTAAAGTTCACAAAGCCTCTGTCAATATACGAGCCTATCTCCTCATTAGAAATAAACGCAGGCCTCTTCATCGCATCGGCAAAAGAAGGCGTCTTCTTATAATTGGGACAGGGAAAGGGCTTACCCTTGTCAAACTCAAGCTGCTGACGCGACTCTGTAAGATAATGCTGCGTACGCTTCGGACAATTCGGGAAGCACACTTCATCGGCAAGGATTTCCACTCTTGATGCATTAGGCTCAAGTTCTTTAAGAACCTTCTCGTCATGATTAAGATCATAATCAAGAACTGCCATGAAATAATCTTTCTCAAGCTCGGCTTCAAGCTCCTTGAGTGTTTTGATGCGCTTTGTGGTAGATGAAACGTATTCAAAATTCGGATACTTATCTCTCAAATAAGCCTCAAGTACTGCGGAATTACACAATACCTGATTCTTGCCGTTGTCAGCAAGTCTCATAATAAGGTTGCAATAAGTATCACTTAAATGTTCTTCATCGATTAATGAATTGGTCCAGGTGAATCTGACAGGAGCGTCAAATCTTTCATACGTATCAAGAATAGCCTTCATATTGCTCTGCGGCATACAACCGATAACCGCTCTGCCGCCATTCCAAATTGCTCCCGGAAAAGTACCGTATACACTTCCGACAGTATATCCGTCTCTGAATTTATCAGGATATTCTTTCATAAGGTTTATGATAACCTGATTCACGTAGAAGTGAACGCAGAAACCCGGCAAATGCCAATACACCTTCTTAGCCATAAAATCTTCTCCTATCACTAATTAAGGCCACTGACCCGGACGAGGCCTTGAAACCGTAATTACATGAGCCTTCTCAAGATTGCGAAGAAGCAAAAGTCTAGCCTCGCCTGCCTTCTCGGGCTTAAGCATGAAGAAACAATATGTATCGATAAGGGAGAATAAGTTACCGGTTCTTCCTTCAATCTTAAAGTTATTGATACCTGCAGGAATGTACTTCTCCCAGATATCTTCGGGTGAAATAAATGTAGGATAATCCTGAATAGTATGTACACAGTTGTACTCGCCGTAATCGCAGTGCCAATGCTTGATGGGAATCTGCTTATCAGCCGGAAGCGTACGATTAAGGAGCATAGTCTTTTGATCCTTGGCAATCTGTCTGTAATGCTCGCCGCGACGTTTACATCCGGGCTCGCAAAGAGTATTAACCAAAACTTCGAGCTTATCCTTACGCTCAATCTTATCAAGAATGTCCCACTTATTGTTAAAATTATAATCAAGGACTACGTACTTATAATCGCGTTCCATCTCACGATTAATCTCATCAACATCCTTAATCTCTTTACAGGTAGAGCTGTTGTATGCGAAGTTAGGATACTTCTCACGAAGATATTTCTCCAAAATAGGTGAGAAAATCATTACCTCATTCATGCCGTTGTCAGCCGCCTGCATAAGATAATTACAGTAAGGATCTTTACAGTCATGCTCATTAAGCAAAGGATTGGTAAACGTATATCTTACCGGAATGCCCTTATCGTTAACAGCCTTAATAACGCCTTCCACAAAGGCCTTATCGCACTGATCGTACGCAGGAGTAAGTCTTCCTCCGTTCCAAAGTGCCATGGGAAATACGCCAAAGAAAGAGCCTATCTCGACTCCCTCTCTGAAATACTCGGGATGCTCCTCAAGTAAGCTTACCCAAAACATATTAAGGGGATAATTGTATCTAAGTCCCGGTAAATGAAATCTTGCAGGTAACATGTTTAAATTAATACCCTCCCAAAAGTTTAGTCCTTAATCACGGGCTCGAAACGCTCGTAAGAGAAAGATTTAAATCTTGCATATACAGGCTCTTCTCTGTCATCTCCGTCGGTAGCAAAGATACCTACGGTACATCCCACAAATCCGCCCGCAACTTCGGTTGAAAGCGAAGAAATATCCAAATCTCTTACAAAAGGCTGCATACCTCTTTCATTAAGTGAGTATACAGACAATGATGTTCCCGAAACCTTCATGATTATGGTAGCGGGGCTTTCTCTTAATGCATCCTCTGCAATAAGATCTTCCTTACCGCCGTTTACCAAAACTACGCGACCTCTGTTCTCGGTAATCTCGAAACGTACATGGAAGCCTTCGCTCTGGAACAGGCATAAGCCCGCTCTGGTACCCATCATAAGGTTGTCCGTGTAGAATGTGGCTCTTGCTTCAAAGAACTTGGAATCCTGTCTTACGCATACATAAGAGGGCACTCCCGTTCCCGAAAGATTATCTGTGCCACATTTCAATAATAAACCATCTTCATCAAATTTAACAGCGTCATTAAGAGGAGCTCTTAAAGTCATGAACTCAGGGCCGAAAGAATCCATTTCCTTAAATTCATATTTCTTGCTGACATTGGGCCAGGTTGTCTCTGGAAGTTCAGGCTTCCAATCATCAAGTCTGATATTAAGATTGTCAGACAAAACTCCGAGTCCCGGGTTAACTACAGGCCACTCATCTTCAAAAATAACTCGTGCAAGGAAAGTCTCTCTTCCCATTGTTGTAAAGCCCTTGGTAGGTCTTACAGCAAGCATTACCATATACCAGTCACCGTTAACCGCCTGGAATAAATCAGCGTGGCCGACATACTGGATAGGGTAAATCTTGCCAAGATGTCTGTGGGTGAAAATAGGGTTTCTTTTGCAGCCTTCGTAGGGACCGAATACGTCTTTGGAGCGTGCTACGCTTATAGCGTGCTCGGGGCCCGTACCGCCTTCTGCATGAATAATGTAGTACCAATCCCCTATCTTATAAAGATGAGGGCCTTCAGGCCAGTGTACGCCTCTTAAAGCGCCGTTCCAAGCCTCTACACGCTTGCCTACAAGCTTAAACTCTTTATAATCGAATTCCTGAATATAGATAAAGTAATCTCCGTCATATCTGCAGCCGTCTACATTTGGATGAGTGCCGATATAATAGCACTTTCCGTCATCGTCAAAGAAAAGGCTCGGGTCGATTCCGTCAGCTCCCTCAATATAATGAGGCTCGCTCCAGGGTCCTTCGGGGTTCTCAGCAGTTACCACGAAGTTGCCGCCAAAAGAAACATTCGTGCAAATAACATAGAACAATCCGTCATAATAACGAATCGTAGGCGCAAAAAGTCCTCTCGATACGCCCGCATCCTGAAGAGGTAACTGCGAAGGACGGTCGAGTACATTGCCTATCTGCTCCCAGTGAGCCAGATCCTTACTATGCATAACGGGAAGTCCCGGGAAGTATGCAAAAGAAGAATTCACAAGATAGTAATCATCATTAACTGCACAAATCGAAGGGTCGGGATAGAATCCCGCCAATATGGGGTTTTTAGCTACAGACATCAATCTTCTCCTTTATATCACAATAATAAGCACACGCTTTTAGGGCTTGGTAATAATAATCTCGTTGTCTCTGTAAGAAATCTTAACCTTATTGTCCGTAAGGCCTAACTTCTCAATAAGCTCGTGGGGCACCTGCAAACGATTTGCACGGTCAAGTACCACATATTCCTCCTGAGAATCAATCTCTCTCCAGTCGATGTTAGACTCTTTAAGTCTGTCGGCAAACTCTTCCTTAAGCACACGCTCTGAACTTATCTTACCGTCTCTGATTGCGATAACACGCTTAACCTTCTTGGAAAGCGCAATATCATGTGTAACGATAAGAATAGTCTGGCCGTTCTTATTAAGTTCGGTAAATACATCAAAAATATAATCCGCAGTCTTAAAGTCAACAGAACCCGTAGGCTCATCGGCAAGCAAAAGCTTCGGTGAATTGGCAAGTGCGATTGCAATTGCAACTCTCTGCTGTTCACCACCTGAAAGCATGTTCATTCGGCTGTTCTTCTTATGGCTCATACCTACCATTTCAAGAAGCTCAATAGCCTTATCATGTTTATGCTTGGTGCTTGATAAGTTCATAGGCATCATAACATTTTCAAGTGCCGAAAGGAAGGGCAACATGTTACGTCCGTTGTTCTGCCATACAAATCCTACCGTATCTCTCTTATAAAGAACAAGCTCCTTCTCAGACATGGTAAATAAGTTCTTACCGTCTACGAACAATGAACCCGCGCTGGGCTTATCAAGTCCGCCTATCATGTTAAGGAAAGTGGACTTACCTGAACCTGAGTTACCGATTATAGCAGTAAGCTCGCCGGTCTCAACCGTAAGGTCAAGTCCCTGAAGCGCAAGTACTTCCGTCTCCTTAGTCTTATAAATCTTTACGAGGCCGTCAGCCCGAATCATTTCATCAGCCATTTATTCTCACCCCGTTCTCAAGTTCTATTATCATGTCGGCAGCACCCATAAGACCTACGTCATGAGTGGTCATAAGGATAGTGATGCCTTCTTTTCTGGTCATTTCCTTGAATATCTCTGTGACCTTGGCCGCCATCTGTGAATCAAGTTCCGCAGTAGGCTCATCGGCAAGTATCAGCTTGGGACCGTGTGCAAAAGAACGTGCTATTGCAACTCTCTGCTGCTCACCACCCGACATCTCGGAAGGCATATGATTCATACGATTTCCAAGGCCTACAAGTCTTAAGCATTCTTCGACACGCTTGTCTCTTTCTTTGGACGGCTTAATGCCTGCCATGCGCATGGAGAACTCAACGTTCTGGAATGCATTGAGCGAAGGAATAAGTGAAACCGACTGGAATACAAATCCGCAATCGCGCCTTCTTAAATTCTCACGCTCATGTTCAGACATGTTCTTGATGGGAGTACCGTTTAAATATACCGCACCATCGGTAGGGTCGTCCAAAGTACCGATAATATTCATAAGTGTGGTCTTACCGGAACCGGAACGTCCCTTTAATATAGCAAAAGTACCTGCGGGCACTTCCGCGTTTATTCCTTTAAGAGCGGTAAACTCGCCACCCGGCACCGGGAAGACTCTGGTTACGCCGCTTACCTTAATTACGCTTTCATTACTCATTATTCTTCACCTAACTTAAGAGCCTTTGTAACATTCATTCTAAAGAGTATAAATACAAGTACCAAAAGTACCACAATCATTACCGTTGCAATAACACCGTACAATCTGTACATATCCGATGCCACCGTAATAAGTCTCATCGGAAGTGCCTGATTCTCGGATGAATATGCCTGCTGAAGTATCGGTACGAATAATTTGGAAGTAAGCTTACCGATTCCGATACCTGCAAATATCGATAATACTCCGGAGAATACCTGCTCATTTAAAAGCATGTGGAATATCTCGCCCTTATGGAAACCGGTTGCTCTCAGTACACCGAATATAAGCTCACGCTCTCTTATGGACATTACCCAGTAAATAAGGTAACCTACCGCGCAAAGCACAATCGTAACAACAAAGCCCATAGTAAGCACACCGTTGGTACCCTGAAGCAGCGGATCTCCCATGGTAGCCTTCAAATCAAGCTCACGGTTCTCATATTTCTTAACGCTTAACTTGTGCTCATCTACCCAATTATACACGTCAAGTGCGGTAGCATCTTCATTAAGCTGAATCCATACTTCGTAGGGATATGTGCCCCATTTGTTGGACAAATAATCGTAGTTGGCAACTATAAGGTAGTTTTCCTTGGAAAAAGCAGTTCCGTCGGGGTTAAGTCCGTTAGTCATCGGCGCATAACTCGGGAAGTAGTCAAAGAAACCTACAATCTTACAAGTCGCCGGCTTTTTCTTTGAATTACTGAATATAATACTGTCGCCGATATTGTAACCAAGCTTGGTGTTAAAGTTCTTCGAAAGAAGTACGCCGTCCTCAACTACCGCAAGGTCGTTTAAATACTCATAATAATGTTTCTCAAGGAATTCCTTGCTGACCATTGTCTGTGCGCCGAATTCCTTCGTATTAATTCCGAGAATCTGTGTAGTAATTGCGTCAGTGTTGCTTCCCACACGGCCTTTCTCTTCGTTAAATACTCTTGTATAACTCTTGGCGGCTGTAAGCGTATTGTACTTGGAGTAATCAGGCACAATATAGTCGCCGGTATATGAACCGTATCTGTCGGTAATCTCCGTCCATACTTCCTTGATAATAACGTCAGTTGCATCAAGGTACTCTGTATTCTCAACCGCATTGTCAAGAATGGTACGAGCTACCGTAGCATGATACATACCAAGAGAAATCGTCATAATAAGGAACAGCATAATAAGCTGCTGCTTACGACCGTTTTTGATATTCTCCATGAAGGATACGTGGCTGGCCGGTCCCCACCATTTTTTACCGATCTTGTAGATTAAAGATACAAGATGAGGCTGAATACGTAAAAAGAACATGCCTGCGCCCACAATAAACAGTGATGAACTGATATAAAGAAGCGGGTCTAAGCTCTCACCCGACAAAACTGTGCCGGATAAATCCTTCATATTCTTGTTAAAGCTATAGAAGCCGTACAAGGAAACTCCGAGGAGTAAAATATCAATAAATAACTTCTCCCACCAGCTCTTCTTCTTAAGCGCATTGCTCTGCTTAAGGTTAACGATTGTAACCTTACTGTGCTTAAAAGAAGGAATCGTGATGCTAAGCAAGCATACGCCGATTGCAACCAGCGCATATATAAATGATTCCTTGGTATATGAAACATTCAAGGATTGAGAGAAATCAAACTCCAGGAAGTTTCTGGTGGAACCAAGTACCCTTGCAAATAATGCGCCAAGAGGCATACCAACTACAGCGCCCACAAGTGTAAGTACAAGTCCCTGGTAGAAATACAACCTGATAATCTGTCCGCTTGAACTACCACGGCTCTTGATTACAGAAATCTCACTTTTCTCCATCTCGTACATCTGTCCGGAAATCATGAACAGGAATGCAGCAAGCATCGCAAGCACGGGAACCTGCAAGATAATCAAGGTTGCAGATATTCTTGTAAGTTTCTTATTGTATTCATCAAAAATCTTAATATAATCGGGCTCTTTGAGGACGCTCTTAAAAGCGCTCTCTTCTGTATAATACTTAGTATCTGCGTAGATTCTGTCTACATCGCCCGCTTTAACCGACTCATAATCAAACATCGGAACGATATAACTGGTGATTGTATACTTGCCGACATTATCGCCCATAAATGTTCTTCTGAACACGTCTTCACGACAAAGAATAGTGTCGTTAAGTTTTTCAGGCTTAATCTGCCAGAAATAGTTAAGTTCGTCGGCCGAATCATAAACACCCTTTACGTATACTCTGAGTGCCTTTCCATCGGGAGCCTTTATATCGTCAAAAGTAAAATACTCATTAACCAAAAGTCCCTTGTCAACCATACAAGACTGGCTTATTAATACTTCTATTGCACCGTCTTCCGTCACTCCGGCTTCCGAATACATTTCTCCGGCAAGTAACTTAATATGGTCTGTCATATCTCCGATTGCCGCAAGTTTAATTGCAAGTGCCTGAGCATCGCCTCTTCCCGTTTCCGAACTCATGGGAGTCGAGGCCAAAGAAAGTTCACGGAAAGTTGATGTCTCAGTAACCTTTAAGCGGTCATAGAAGCCCTGTGCAAACTCGTCCATTTTCTTAAGGGTTGCACCGCCTTTTTCTTTTCTCGATACAACTGTGGCACTGATTAATGTAGGCCATTTACCCTCAGTTGATATGTAGTTCTCAAATTCATCATTTATCATTCGATCGTAAGCGGCCGCTCTGTAAAGAGGAAAGCTTACGACGGTGGCAGTAAGAAGGATGCATCCCAAAAGAAGGCAGATATTCATCCATTTCTTATGCCACATTTTTTCAAGCATTATTCCAAGCATATCTTTGTTCCTTCCGAAAGCCCATCGGCAACCCAGTAATTAAAGTTGTCGCTTCCACCTGCGATAAAGCTCTTAAGTGTAGGCTTATTATTTTCGTCAAGTATAGTTACGTAAGTCACTCCGTTTTCAACGGTAACGGCACCCCTGGGTACGAGTACTACATTGTCCATTGAACGCACTTCAACAGATACGTCAAAGTGACTTCTCATCCACCATCCGTCGTAACCTCTGTTGGATGCTGCCATCTTGGCGAAATCTTCTTTTGAAACTTTTATTACATTGTAGCCGGAATCAAGGTCTGAGCTTACAGCGCAGTTGGATACCATTACTACTTCTCCGATTGCCTCAGCCTTTTCTCCCGCCTCATCGTCATACTTTATTACCGCTTCGTTGCCGTATGTAATCTGTCCTGCTTTGTCTTCAACAACTATGTAGCAGTTGTTTTCGTCAGCAAGTTTGCAGACATTGGCGTCGCGCTGAAGGATATCTCCTTCCTCAAATGTACTGATTTCCGTGATGATTCCCGAAAAAGGAGCCTTTATTACGGTTGTAGCCGCATCTTTCTTCATATCGCTTATAAGCTCCTGAAGGTCGGCTATCGAATCCTGCTTAATCTTAATAAGCTTTTCGTTCTTTTCTTTGTCCTTCTCAAGGTCTGCAAGGTCTTCCTGTAATCTTAACAGGCTTCTTTCGTTACGCTTTATATTGATGTCATCGCCGCTTACTCGAATCTTGGCAATTACCTGACCTTTTTCAACTCTTTCGTAACGCTTTACACAAACCTCAGAAATATATGTAACACCATATTTGATTGGATTGTTGATATACTCGCTCTTGGGGTAGAAAATGTATCCTGTTTCATTAAACTGAACACAAATCTTGCCCTTTGAAACTGCTTCGGTCTTGGATTTTTTCTTGACCTTAAACTCGGATACCACTCTGTCACCCTCGTTAAGTCCCGATAAGATTTCCGTATAAAAACCGTTCTTAATGCCTGTTTTTACGGGGGTTAAAGAAGTGCTCTCTCCATCATAAACATATACATAAGCTCCGTCGGAGTCAGCCTTTATCGCATCTGTGGGAACGCAGAGCGCACCATCTCTCTTATTGCTTATTACAATTATTGTTGCAAAATCTCCGGCTTTGATTTCACCCGAATCATCCTTAATCAAGAAGGTAGAATAGCTGCTGGAGGTTTCCGTCGATGTAGCCGCTCCGGAATCAGCCGTCTCAGGCTCTACAAACTCAACTTCATAACGTTTGCCGTTTATAATCGCATAATAGTCTACCGCGCGCTTTATTTCGCTCTTGTAAACCATTTCACTTCTGATTCGCAAATCGTTTAAATCGCCTACAGCCGCCACGGAAACATCTTTGGAAATGTAATTGTTCCAGTCAAAGAGGCCGATGGACACTACTGTTCCCGCGTCCTTGGCATTGGCAAGAACGTTTTTGCGTTCGGTGTTAAGCTGTCTTAAACACAAAGTGTCATAATCTCTGTCAACCTGGTAGAGTTCTCTGGTCTCCTTGGCCTTTTCTTCGCTTTTCTGAAGTGATGCTGTCGCGTTGGCAAGAAGATATTTGTATCTTGCATATGAACCAGAGCTTTCATAGGCAGCTCTTTCTGTACTACTTAAAGCTTCTATATTTTTGACTATTTGCTCGTAATACTCGACGTTCCATTCATTCTCATAATATGATTTATCATATATGTCTTTAATGGCTTCTTCATATTTCTCATCGTTGGTGGCGATTTTTTCTTTTAACGTTTTAATCTTCTTATCGATATCTTCAGTTGAAGCATAAACTACGGTATCGCCCTTACCTACTGTATTGCCGGGAAGAACCCCGTATCTGTCAAAACGCTGATTGGTGGAAAAAGAAATCTCCGTAACCTTCGGAACAACCTTGCCGCCATAGGTCTTATAAGTGACAAGATCTTGTCTTGAAGCAACCGCATAATTGGCTGTAACGCCGACGGGCTCAACAAGTTCTATTCCTTCGCTTAAGTCCGTTTTGTCGGAGCAACCTGCAAGCGTAGACAGGACAAGCGTAGATATCATTAATACAATAACTGATTTTTTAATACTCATTTCTTTAATACCTTTTCTCCTTCTGAAAGACCGCTAAGTACTTCTACTTTTTCGTCTCCCATAAGTCCTACCTCAATATAACGAATCTCACGTACGTTTTCTGCCGACAACGTGTATACGAAAGCTTTGTCGCCTGCAACGTGCACAGTGTCCTTAGGAACCGATAATACATGTTCTTTCTTGGCAATTTCTACAGAAATTGTTCCCATAACGCCCATATCGATTTCCGAATTATCAGGGCCGTCGTAAATACTGAACAGCATCTGATCGTTCCAGGATTCCATTTCATAAGGCATTACAAGATAATCACCTGCGGCACTTGAGTAAATAATCTTCATGTCAACAGCTTTACCTTCTTCAAAAAGGTTCTTGTATTCAATAGCCGTTGAAGAGAACAAGCAGTTTGTGTCATCTACTATAGTCATAATTACAGTTCCTGCTTTGGATGTAGAGCCTTCAAGATTCTGCTTTAACTTGTATACCTTTCCGTCCATGTTGGCGTATAATCTGCTGGCACGAAGCTCTTTCTGCTTCTTCGCTAGTTCTTGTCTGTCAAATTCAAGAGAATCATTTAACAGTTCGCGCTCTCTCGCATACTGGCTCTTGATATTTTCAATATCCTTTTCAACATCTTTGGTGTCAGCATTTTGAAGGATATTGCTAATCCATCTGTCCTGAACTGCAAGTTCTTCATTGGTCGCGGAATACTGCAAAAGAAGTTCATTGCGCTTAATCTTATAACTTAATTCATCAATAGACTTCTGCAATGCATCGGAAGATAATTCGCATAAAAGCGTTCCCTTCTTAACCTTCTCGCCTTCCTTAACATATACTTTGTCGACATACTTGCCGGTCTGGTTAAAAGAAACCTCCTGGGAATTGGTCTGCACATAGGTGCAATCAATCTTTCCGCTTTGAACAACATCATCATATGTAACAGGAATCAGATTGAAAGACATAACATCTTCTTCCGAATCAACTATTACGAGAGGTACCTCTTCATTTTTAGTACATGCAGACAATGCAAGTGTTGAAGCAACAAGCAATACTGCACATAATCTAATTCGTTTTTTCATAGTAAATCTCCAATATTTCAAATTACAAATGACATTGTACTTTATGATAATGCATAATTCCTATTACTTTTTGCTTTTTTTAAGTAAAAATGTGCTAATTTTACAAAAAATAACTAGCGAGAAAAAGGGAGTTTTGAAGAAAAATATGCGAAGTGCGATTTTTAACGCGAAAAATAGTTTCCTGAAAATGCTTATAAATTCAATTAAATTATATAAAAGATAATTTCAGTTTTTTAATATGCAAAAACGGCTATTTGCATATATATAATTACATAAAAAAGGACGATGCCCGGAAAACATCGTCCTTTGATACTATTTAGTTAAACCAATATCTTACTGGTTAGCTTCGTCGATGTACTGCTTGTACATGTCGCGGCATCCATCCATAATGGTAGATACAGGATCACAGTTAGGTCCGAACTTCCACTGGAAAGGAGCACCCATATCAAGGTTAGGAATAACTGCCTCTAACTGAATCTCAGAGTTCTTAGACATAAGCGGAACAGTTTCCTCACATGCTCTCTGGTCGAAGTTACCGGTACGTGTGGTATTTACGTAAGGGTTGTAATCTTCATAACCGGGAACGAACTCGTTGTAAAGGCTGTATGCAAATGCACACTTCCAAGCTCTGTCAGCATCGTAGCAAGCAGGGATAATGCAAACGTTATCCTGTGCGGTCTGAACAAGCTTACCCTTAGGTCCCTTCGGGAACATTACGAAGCCAAGACCATCCTCGGTCTCAGGCTGCTCGTAGAAAAGGTTACCGGGTGTTGCGCAGTACTGCTGATCGCAAACGAATGCGCATCCGCCGTTCTGGAACTGACCCTGATAGTAATCCCATGAAGGAGCGCTGCCGTCTTCGCCTTCGGGACCATTCCAGTCGTACTTGGTGAAGATATCGCGAACCCATTCAAGAGCTTCAAGAGTTTCAGGAGATTCGAATTCGTAGGTGTACTTGCCGGAAGCATCCTGACCAACGTACTTACCGCCGTTAGAGAATACAGCTGCTGTAACCATAACGCCTTCGTTAACACCAAGACCCCAGATATCGGTGGTACCATCGTTATCGGTATCCTGCTGAACCTTCTCAAGGATCTCTTCGAATGCTGCCCATGTCCAGGTATCATTCTTCTGCATATCGTAAATAGAATCGGGATCAACACCGGCTTCTCTTAAGATCTTCTTGTTGAAGTATAAACCGGTTCTGGGCTCTGCCCAACCTGCACGGAATGCATAAATGCCACCGTTAACAGTGTAAAGTTTGTGAACGCCGTTAGCCCACTTAGCTTCGGAGAAGTCAAGGCAATCAAGAGTAGAAAGGTCATAAACAAGACCATTGTCGATTGCTGAAAGAAGTGTGCCATCACCTGAGTGAAGGGTGAATACGTAGTTCTTGTCGTCGCCGCCTGCTGTAGCGTAATCAACGAAGTCCTGAGCTACTGTTCCCCAGTCACCGATGGTTTCTGCGTGAATTTTGAAGTTGTAGGTTTCCTGAATCCAATCCTGGTAAGCGTACTGAGCTTCTTCGAACTCGGTCTTAGCTTCGTCTCTCTCTGCTTTGGAGAACCAGTCACGGATAATAATTTCAACACCGCCAAGATCGTAGGTGTTGCCGTTAGCGTCCTTTAATACGGTATAAGGGCTAACTTCTTCTTCAACTGACTCAGATACAACGGGTTCTGTTGAAGCGGGTGCTGCAGACTCGGAAACAGACGCAGGGGCCTTTTCGCAAGCTGCAAAACTCATGGTCATAGCGGCTGCCATAGAAGCTGCTAAAACCTTCTTTGCCATAGGCTTTCTCATAGTATTTTTCCTCCTATTATCTATATACTATAGTATCAACATTGACAATTGAACTCTTCCGGGAGTATCAATGTCGATACATAATACATACTAACTTAAACGATTACTTAATCATTTTACTACAGACTGGATAAATATGGAAGTAAAAAAACGATTTTTTTGTTACATTTTTATACCGGTACTTGAAATACTTTCTACAAACGCTCTCTGTGCGAAGAGATACACTACAAGTATCGGGAAAACAATCATCAATGTACCTGTTGCAAGTATAGCATTTGAATACTGTGTGGATACACCTACCTGAGCATTGGCACCGCCACCCATCTCTCTGGCTACATATACACCCAAGCTGTCTACAAGTCTTGAAAGTTCGGTACTTACCAAGGTGTTGTTACCAAGGAAGAGCTTGGAGTAGAAACCGTCAGTCCACTGCCATACAAGCGAGAACAGGAAGCATGATGTAATAATCGGCTTAGCTTCGGGAAGCATAATGCGTACAAATGTCTTCATCATACCGCATCCGTCAACGTATGCTGCTTCTTCAAGGTCAATAGGAATGTTTCTGAAGAACTGTCTTACAAGGTAAATGTATAAGCCGTTCTTAAGACCACAGCATGTGAAACTCATCATGAAGTAAGGAATTGCACTGCCTCGAAGGTTGATTCCCTGACCCTTGATAAGCTTAACGATACCAAGGAAATCCCACATGTTAAAGTGAAGGTAAAGTGAGCTTGAAAATGCCTGCGGAGGAATAATAATCATTCCAAGCACAAATGCAAACCACATATTCTTAAGCGGGAACTTAAATCTTGCGAATCCGTATCCTACGATTGTACACATAGCGGTCTGAATAATCGCAAGTGACAATGAGAAAATTATGGAATTCTTAAGTCCCACACCGTATTTCATAATTCTTGCGGCAAGCTGGTAATTCTCACCGGTGAAATGAAGCGGAACCGATACAACTATAGGATTATATAAGTCTTCCTGCTTCATGAAGCTTACTGAAATCTTATTAAACAAAGGAATAAGAATCAGGAAGCAAAGACCGAATAAAAGGATAAATCTGCAAAGCTTTACAAGTACATCTGTAACATCTTTTCTAAAGAGGTATCCGCCGGACTTTCTATTTCTGTCCCAGTAGGTACTGTATTTTTGAACTTTTACTTTTTTAGTCATAGTAGTAAACCCCCTTAGAAATGAAGAAGGATGTAATTCCTATAAATGCTGTAACTATTATAAAGTATGCCCAAGCCATCGCTGAGGACAGACCATAGTTAAGCTGTACGGTAAGTACCGTTTGAATCTTGTCCATAACGTCGTTGTCAGATCTCATGGAGTAGTCAACAACGGTATAAATCCAGTTTACTAAGAAGATTGAACTGATCATGGGGAAAGTAATCTTCCAAAGGCTCTCCCACTTAGTACATCCTTCGATGTCAGCGGCTTCATACATACTGCTTGAGATTGTCTGAAGGCCTGACAGGAAGATAATAATCTGAATACCTGAAGCAATTGCGATATCATAAATATTAGCAATAATTTCAAATACCCATTCATATGCTCTTACACCAACGCCTGCAGTTCTCAAAACTTCCTGAAGTCCTGCCGTAATGTCAATATTCGAAACAGATGAATCAACGGTTGTGGCAATCTGCGCCATAAGGGAGTTGTTCTCTTCAAGTCCTAAGATGACACCGGATGAAATAATTACCGGAAGGAAGAACACGGCTCTTACGAGTGCACGGCCTCTGAATTCCTGGTTAAGTATCAAAGCTACAAAGAAGCTGAATACTATAATACCGAAGGAATAAAGAACCATCTGTCCAAGGGTCTCTCCCAGCATTCTCATGTAATCGGGATCGGTACGGAAAGCATCGTAATAATTCTTAAGTCCAATCCATTCCATTTCAACGGAACCGGCACCGAGTTTAACGTTGCTGAAGCTCATGTACAAAGACTGAAACATAGGCTTAAGCATAAAAAGCAGGAAACCGAGTATAAAAGGAAGTATGAACAGATAACCCGCAATCGCTTTTCTCTTCTGAAGACCCGCTAATTTGTTTTTTTGTTTCTTCATAATAAAAACTTACCTCTCACAAAATTGGTATATCTACTATCTAACTACCAGATAATCTCTGGCGGGAATCTTTACTCCGTTATAATTAAATGTCTCATAACCGTAGTTAACGTACACTTTGGTGCCGTCTTCGTAAACGGTCATTCTCACATCATTGTTAATCATGACATGATCTTTGATTTCCTGACTGAATACGTGTCCGAGCTCTTTGTTGTAGCGTGAGTAGATTGATTTCATTTCTTCTTCCCACTCTTCAAAATCGGAACCGTAATACTTGGTGTAAAGAGTCTTCTGAAGTGTAAAAGATGACTCTTTCATAAATGTAAAGTAAAGGCCTGCACCATATTCTGCGGAAGTAAGAAGTTCTTCTTCCTGGTTACCGCATACATTGATGGGTGCTCCTGCGTAATCCTTGTATCCGTGAATTGCTATCTGATAGAAAGGAACGCATGCATCAAGGATGGTATATTCGCTACCCTTAAGGTCCATGGAAGTAATGAAGTCAGCATAAGGAAGCGCATATGCGTTACCGCTGTTAATCATAACTTTCTGACCGCTTTCCTTAATCTTCTTAAGTTCTTCAACCTGAAGATTCATAGCTTCTTCTCTTGAAGTATAATCTTTTCTCCAATAGTCAGAAGAAAGCTCATTACCTACATCGAGGAAGGAAACGTTTGCATTGTACTTGGCAGCTGTTTCAGCCAACTTACCCATAAGTGAAGGAATGATGTCTCCGTGCAATAAGAAGTAACTGTCGAGTCCTTCACGTGCTGTATAAGTAATTGCACTGTATTCGTAAAGCTCTGCTCTCTTACGGCTTAAGAACTTAGCAGCGTCTCTGTATGAGAAGAATCCGTTAAAGATATTTGAATCTTTTTCGTACTCAACCATACCGTCAAGGTAAAGGTTGATTCCCAATTCATTTGCCTTGGCTGTAAGTTCTTTTAAATCTGAGTAAGAACCAAGAGCAGTAATCTTCTTTATCTTCTTTAAGTATTTCTGCTTAACACCACCGTTACACCATCCGGTGTACTTAACGGAAAGATTGTCGATACCATCCTCTTTGAGCTCGGAAAGAAGCTCGGCTGCCTCATCGTAAGTGGTAAGTGCAAGAGGTCTTGACACTGGAATACCGACTATCTGTTTAACCTTATCAACCGCACCGACTACTTCCACAGCTACAGGAGTATTGGAATCTGTAACCTTGGTCATGTACTCGGGGTATTTGTTCAAAAGGTAACTTCTGTAATCCTTAGCCATATCAACATAGCTTCCGGAATTTACAAAGCTGTATCTCTGAGAAAGTGTCTCATCGGGAAGGTTCTCAAGATATACGTAAACGTCTTTGTTGGAGTTGGCACCAAGGTCAAACTTTTCTCTGGGCTTAATGGTATATACTGCGTTAGCATAGTTGTAACTTGAAGCTCTTCCGCTTATATCTGCACGAACTGCCGCATATGAAGCACCGCCCTCGATAACACAGATAAAGGAATCTTTCTTATCCGAAATACCGAATACGTTCATATTTGCAATTGTGGTATGAACAACGTCTTTTCTCTCTATAGCCATATCCCATCCGTAAAGGTTGGAATAGTAAATAGCCTGAGAGGATTTACCGTTGTTAAAATTCATAACTGAACCGCCGCCTTCGGGAACAAGCATATAACCGTCTTCTTCGGTATTGCCTGCTCCAAAATAAGGAAGCACGCATAAATTAGTTACAGGATACTGTGAAGGGCTATCTATTGAAGAAAGCGGAACTTCTACTACAAGATCGTCACCGTCAAGTCTGTAAATAACCGATACATTAAATACAGGGTTGCTGTTTGTGGCTTCGAGGGTACTCAATTCTTTGTCTTCAAGGTACTCTTCATATGTATAGCCGGCTTCTTCAAACACCTTCTGCAAGTGTGCTTTAGCACTGTCTTTCTGTCCTTCGCGAAGGACATATATTACTTCAGTTGCAAGAATAGGATAAGACTCAAGAAGCGTATCTTTGTTTTTCTTATCAGCTGCGCTTAACTTATTGATATCAAGCTTTTTGTATAACTGTTTAACATTTTCTCTGTCTGATACAGACATGGTGCTGCAAAGTTCATCAAGTCTGGTTGCTTTAATAGCCGGAGGAATAACGAATTCCTTGGCAACCTTACCGATTGAATAATCAACCTGAACAAAATCATCACCGGTTGTAATCTCATATATACCATTTGCGGCACTTAATGAATAACTGTCATATGTGGTATCAAGACCTGCGTCTGTTCCGTAAGTAAGCAATACAGTAGACTGAAGTTTGTTCTTCTCTTCTAAGATTGCAAGCGGATCGTCAGCTCCGCCTGCGGGAACTGAATGCCAAACCTTACCTGAACTCTTAACTGTAAGGTCAAAAGTTGTAAGCTTGGGATCCATCTCGAATTTCAAGCTCTTATTTTCCATAACGATAGGTGTATCGTCACCGGCATAAGCTCGTACCTCTATAGGTTCCTCTTCAACCTCTTTATTCTGATATTTCATAATAAAGATAACCAGACCTGCGAAAATGAGAAGCATAATCGTAGGGAATATCAAGGCTTTCAGTTCCTTGATGATGTTCATCTTTATCTCTTGTTTTCTTTCTTCACTGATAGGATTATATTTGCTCATGACAACTCCAATTTCTTAAAAGTTTACATTCGATACAGCAATTCTTTGGCAATAGATACAAAGTATGCAACACCTTGAGATATCATGCTGAAGAACAACATCAAAAGGAATATCATAACAAGCATTGCAAATACTGTGGCAATCAGGAAAAGAATGTTCTTACCGAAAGAATATTCATGAACCTGGCTCATGCCCAAAATTCCTATGAAAGCCACCCAAATCAGTGCTATCATGCTTACAACCGAGTAAAACTGCGCTTCATCGGTTGTGATGAAATTACTGAAAATCATCAAGGGAACGTTTATAAGAATGTAAGGGGTAAGTGCATAACACGTAGCCATGTATACTTGCCCGAGGCGTCCTTTACCGTCAAACAGTGTTGTGAGCGCCCAGTTACCTACTACAAACAAGCCCAGGGGAATCAGAATACTTGCCACATAGGTCAAAATATTAAGGTCTTCCCAGTATACCTGAATAAAGATGAAACTTGTATATTTTAATCTGAGTATACGAGTAAGAATAGTTAAAAATAATATTGTATTGGCGCCTGCATATGTTCCGCGTCTCTCATGAGTCAAATCCCAGAATCCGTCAATCGGATGAGTGGTGCAGTACAATGCAAACTTAAGGCTCTTTATATAGCGCTGCCATTTTTCCTTACTGAACAATGAAGCAAACATGCTGATTTCTCCGTTATCTTTTATACTTTAAAAATATCTGCGGTTGCAAATTCGTATTTAATGGACTTAACCTTGCCGATAATCATGGGAACAAGGAAAAGAACAAGAAGTACTATTACTATAACCACTATGTTCTCTTCTACCCAAATCTTACGATACTGTCTGTAAGCCTTTGAATAGTTCTCGTCATCGTATTTAAGTTTGAAATACTCCATTGCGGTTTTGTATTCTTTCTGTCTTAAATAAGCACGACCGATTCCGATGTAAGCCAAATCATAGTTACCGTCATACTTGATAACTTCATTCCAGCTTTCAAGAGATTCATCATATCTGCCGGCGTCAAAGTCTTCCATAGCAGAGAATACAAGCTCGCCGAAATTTGTAAGTGTAAATACGGTAATGGCACAGTCAAGCTGGTCCAAAACGTAAATGTCATATCCTATATGATCAAGAGCGATGGGGTTTCTGAAGTAACCGTCCATGTTACCGTTACCGCCACAGCAGAATAAAAGTCGTCCCTGATTGTCATAAGAGAAAAGACGTCCTCTGTTCTTATCAAGACATACAAAAACTTCATTAGGGAAGGATGTAACATCTATAAACTGAGAAGGACCGGACATACCTCCGCCGGAACCCATGTAAAGGTCGCCGTATACGGGGAACTTACCGTCATAATATACACCGTTTCTTACTAAGATATCTGACCCCAAGAGGTTAAGAAGTCTGACGTTCTGAACTGTGGCGCCCTTCAAATCTTCTTCTCCTACGGAACCTGCAACGGCATAAATGAATCCGTCTTCATTAATGTAGCAGTTACTGTACTCGGTAGGAACGAAGGACTCCATCTTCATGAGCTGTTCCTGAGATGCGAACTTCTTCCAGATATAATCTACGAAGTTGTATGCTGCCGGAGGTGCTCCGTGGAAGTTTGTAAATGTTCCGTCACTTTCATACTTAAGTAAACCTTTGTTAATACCTGTAGCAACAGCGTATACACGTTCTGCAGTATCAACTACAAGCTTGGAAGGTGCAAAAGCAAGATCCTTATCGAGTGATGAATCAGTAGGCTTTCCAAACTCCATCAAGTAATTGAAGTTGCTATCAAGCTTGAGGATTCTTGCATTACCTTTATCTGCGATAAAGATGTTTCCGTCTTCGGAAATTGCAATATCAGTAGGCTGATTGAATGTATTATCCGAACTCTTACCGCCAAAATGGTCGTAAATCTCTACCACTTCAAGGCTTTCTCTTGTATTTCTCTTAAGCTTTATGATTCTGTTATTACCGGAATCACAAAGATAAAGGAAGTCACCATAAGCG
Source organism: Lachnospiraceae bacterium (assembly GCA_017544835.1). Classification (GTDB taxonomy): domain Bacteria; phylum Bacillota; class Clostridia; order Lachnospirales; family Lachnospiraceae; genus UBA1258. The sequence continues at coordinate 30,762 of JAFYDI010000108.1, forward strand.
GTAAGACCCTGAGGGTTAGAAATCTTCTTGTCAAGATTTAAATCCTTCCATGTAAAGGTCTTACAAGGTTCATAGAAGTCAGGAGAATCCTGAACATCTCCCCAGTAGTCGTAGTTGTATGAATAACTGCGATCTACAGCATATGAACTTAAGCTAACAGAACCTGCAGCAATGACGCTGGCAAGCGCCAATGCACCGACTCTTAAAAACAGTTTTTTCATAAATGTCTCCATCCCGTCTTAGAAAATTTCCAATTAATCTTTAAGTCCAGAGCTGGCCATTGTTTCAAGAATCTGGCTCTCTGAGAAGACGAATATAATAATCGGAACTATCATAACGACTACAAGTACTGCAGCCTGCTGACCGGTACGTGCGATACCGCCGAGACCGATCTGGTTAAGAGCATAAACAAGTGTCTTCTTCTCTTCTGAGTAGATATATGTTGCTGCTCTGTCGTTCCAAAGTCTTTGTACCGAGAAGATGATAAGTGTCATCCAAGCGGGCTTAACGTTAGGCATAACGATGTTTGAGAATACTCTCCACTCACTTGCACCGTCAATCTTAGCTGCCTCAATAAGAGAGGTGGGAAGTCCTTCCATGAACTGCTTCATAAGGAAAAGACCGATGGGTGCTGCGAATGCGGGAATGATAATTGCCCAGTATGTATCAATCCATCCAAGCCAGTTAAGAATTAAGTAGTTAGGAATCTGTGTTGCCCAACCTGTGAACATAAGGGCGGTTGTCGCAAGTTTGAAGAATCCCTTTCCACCGGGGAATTCATACTTAGCAAGTACGAAGGATGCCATTGACGCGATGATAAGGTGTCCTGCGGTACCTACAAATGTAATGAATACCGTATTTAAGAGGTATCTGGAAAATGATACCCATGATTTACCCATTGTTATGAACAAGTCTGAAAAGTTGTCCATTGTGGGGTGCTGCGCAAATATTCTCGGAGGGAATCTGAACAATTCATCCAAGGGCTTAAGCGCATTGCTTACCGCGAAGATAATCGGGAAAGCCATAATGTAAGCCATGAGGATAAGGAAGATATAAAGAAGTACGTCACCGGCAATTGAGCGGTTAGGCTTTCTTCTCTTTATCATCGGCTTTTTATATTCTTTTTCAACTTCTATCTTTTTTCTTTTACTCATGTCAGGTTCCTACTCTTCTTAACAGACTCTGAATTGCTTTATTACATAAGATCATCATTAAGAACAAAATGGTTGCTATTGCACACGCATAACCCATTTCAAATCTTGAATAACCGTAGTCGAAAAGGTGAGTTACTATCGTACGTGCTGCGTAGTCGGTACTAGGGTATCCACAAAGCGCCATTGTTACGTCGCAGACACCGAAGGACTGTGTAATGGTCATAACGGCACCGAACAAAAGCATGGGCTTCATGTTGGGAAGTGTGATGTACCAAAGTTCCTGCCAACGGTTCTTGATACCGTCCATGTAACCTGCTTCGTACTGAGAACCGTCGATACCCTGAAGACCTGCTACGAAGGAAAGGAATCCTGTACCAAGACTCATCCAGAGGATAACCACCATACAGATAGGTAACATGTACTGAGGGTTAATCAGCCAAAGGATGGGGGTGTCGATAACACCGATATTCTGTAAGAAAGCGTTTACATATCCGTAAGCATCGCCTCTGAAGAAAATCGAGAAAATCGTGTAACATGTACCGGCGATTGACGGTGCGTAGAATATGATAACCGCAACGGAACGAACCATTCTGGGAAGCTCGTTAATCAGCCATGCGAAAAGGAATGACATGATGTATCCGAGAGGTCCCGTTACTATCGCTATAAGAAGTGTATTCTTAAGACCGATAAGGAAAACGTCGTCCTGAAGTATCAGGTTAATGTAGTTTGTAAATCCGAGGAATCTCGGAGCTTCCAAAATGTTGTAGTAAGTAAAGCTGAAATAAATCGAAGCTACAACAGGGAAGATGTAAAACATTGCAAACAGTATTGCGAAGGGCAAAAGGAAGAGGTAGCAGTTCTTGCTTCTCTTTGCCTTCTTCCAGGCAACCTGCATATTGTGTTTTCGTAATGTAATATATTTACTGAAAAACTCTTTCATCTGCTCTCTCCTGCCTTAATAGTCTATGCTCAAGCCAAATTCTTTACGCTTTTTGATAATCTCTTCATCAATCTTTACAGCGTAGTCGATGATGGTCTCACGAGAATCGTCTTTATCATTGATACACTTTCTGATTGCGTTGGAGATATGACGACCTGTGTAGTATCCGCCGGGAACCTCTCTGATTCCGACTGTCTGATCCCACTGATCGTTTAATACCTTAATATCATCAACACTCCATGAAAGTCTGGAGAATGCATCTCTGTTGGCAGTTGCGTAACGAGCTGAAGAACCGAGAAGTGCTTCTATCTCACGTCCGAAACGAACCTGTACATCGGGTGTAGCCCACCACTTCATGAACTCCCATGACTTCTGCTTAAGGCTTTCATTGTCAGTCTCAATCATCATGGTGGCCGCGCCGGCTATGAAGTCGGAACGATCGATGTATGTATTACCGTTCTCATCAACCTTCTCTGTACCGGGGATAAGGGTGAAGTCCCAAAGTCCTCTGATTTCGGGTGCCGATACCATAAGAGTGTTGTATGCGGAGTATGCCTGAATACCGATAGGCATTTCACCGGAACGGAAACGGCTTACAAAGTCATAAATTGTGGGAAGACCGTAATCGTTAAAGTACTTAACGTAGTCATCGAATGCCTTGATAGCTTCTTCGGTATCTACTGTGGTCTTGTTACCTGCTTCATTGTACATGTCACCGCCGTACTGGAACAAAAGAGAGAAGTACATGTTAAGGTCAGGCATGTTACTCATGGTAGATGTAGCTGCGGAACCGGCACTGCTGGAACCTGCTGCTGTAGGAATACCTACCGATAAGTTGTTACCCTGGATGGTAGGAAGAATCTCGATGAATTCTTTCCAGGTGTTGGGAACTTTAAGGCCCAATTCATCAAGTACATCTTTACGATAGAACATAACGGTGAAGGTCTGAGTCTCAGGTACGCCGTAGATGTGATCGTCAAGTCTGTACTGCTCATAAGAACTGGGTGAATAATGTGATAAAACTTCTTTGTAATCGGGGAACTGCGTAATATCTACGGAAGCTCCACGAAGTGCATAGTCAACAGGGATGTTGGAACCAACAGAAAGAACTACGTTAGGTCCTCTTCCTGCAAGCACCGCATTAAGTAATGCATCCTGTGTAATAACTTCAACATTAACCTTGATTCCGGTATTAGGAATGAAGTCATCGTCAATCATTGCCTTAAGAATGGTACCCTGGTCACGACCGGTAAGCACCCATACCTTAACAACTTCTTCCTCTTTACCTTCGTATACGTCGCCGACTGCATTGTAGTCTACGAAGAAGGAAGCAACGAATGACTTAATCTCATGCCATGCCTTGGTAAAGAAATTAGCCTTCTCATGCTTAACCTTGGCTTCGGTACCGGATACTGTTATGTAGTCGATATCGAGCTTGGTCTCACTCATGTTAAGCTGAGCTGTACCAAGTGAAGTAATGTTATCTTTAAATGTAATGAACTCTACTGTAATCTTCTGAGGTTTCTTACAGAATCTTTCGAGCTGTGTTGCAACTGTCTGAGCCGTTGCAATCTGATCAGCCTTCTGTCCGGAGTAATCAACCATGTCATCGACAATCTTGTACAACTTTCTGTACTCAAGATCGAGAGCTTCCATGATTTCGGGATAGTTGGTGTTAATTCTATAATCACGGTATTTATCAGGGTTAGCTCCTGTGTAAACAAGAAGCTTTCTGTAAATCTGATTAAGTCTGTATGTAGACTCTTCAAGGTCTGAAAGGATAGGTCCTACGCCACCGAGTGTAGCTTCAAGTCTGATGGTGTGCTTACCTTTTGTAAGGTAGAAGTTGTAAGGGTTACCATCCGCATCCGCTACGTCTCTGCAAATCCAGTCGTTGGCATATTCGAAAGAAATCTCCTGCATTTCTTCGAAAGGAACTTCACCGTCGATGTAAATCTTACGGTTTGAAACTGAACCTCTCTGATAGTTCTGACGACCCTTAACCATAATATTATAGAAACCGTCTGCGGGAACTTCAAATTCCCATTCAATCCACTGACCTGTTGTCTTCCATGCGTCACCGCCTACGTAGTTAAGAACGGTTGTGGTTACGCTGTTAGGCTGAGTGGTAGGTGAGGATCTGTCGTATTTAGCATAAAGTGAAGATTCTGAACGATAAGTGGACTCTTCGCCCTGAATAACAGTTACGAAATCTCCCGTGGAAGGAGCATTTGTGGGCTGCTTGGCGATGTACTCATCGTAAGTATCGATATGAACAACGGGAACAATCTGAAGCTTTCTGATTGCCATGGGCTCGTTGATTGCGTTAATGGTAATCTTGTTCTCGCCTTTTTCAAAATAGAATTTGAAGGGATTCATTTCATATCCGAGCTTGTCGGAAAAATAAGATGACTGCCAGTCATAGTGTTCAACCTGAGAGGGACGAATTTCGTTGCCCTGGTTGTCGATACGCTTCTCTCCGCCGTCGGTCCAGATACGTGTGAAGTTTAAGTTAAGCGCATCATCAAAAGGAAGTTCACCGTTAATGTAGAAAGCACGCTCTGCAGCAACGCCTCTTGACTCGGTGATGAGGTACTCCATATAAACATTGTAAAAACCCGCTTCGGGAACATCAATAGTATAGGTAATCACAGACTCGATATCTGTGAAAAGGCACTTAGCCTCGTCATGGAAATTGGTATATACGGAAACATTGCCGTCAGCTTCGTAAGAATAAAGATCTACATCGATAGTCTTCTGGGGCTCCTTGGCATCCGCATGATTCTTAAGATAACCCTTATAGGTACCGGTTCTCTCAAGTCCCACTACGTCTCTGTTTAAATCAACGCCTTCGTATTTGTCGGAATAATTCTTAACTCCGCGTAAAGACAAAAGAACACAGAGCACGACTATTGCCGCAACAATTGAAAGAACTGTGATAAGGGTTTTCAGGTTTTTACTCATATCATCCTCCGAAAAGGTATAAAATTGTACATAATAACAAACGCATTATGTCACTTATACACAAAAGATTAAACGTTTTAGTAAATTTCTTCTTGTGATATTGTGCTTTTTTTTTCTCAAAATTTGCTTTTTTGTATAAAAGGTGCAAAATGTGCTAAATATGATTATTTGGCAAATACGTAGAAACAAGGCTTGGGCTCGTAGTTCTCATCAAAGAGAAGAGGCATCTGAGGAAGTCCTGTAGTGTTGCCTCCGCCTACGTTTGAACGGGACTGAAGCCATGAATAATGGTCAACCGTTCCCCAGAAAGTAATGCCGTCGAAATTAACGCCTTCTTTCTTCATGGCTGCGGTAATTGCGAAGTTAATCATGTTGTAACGCTTCTTAAGCTTCTCGTTCTCTTCGTCCTTCTGACTCGCATCACCTGTATAATCGGAGCTTGCGGAAATGTCGACTTCGGTCATCTGAACGTGGCCGACTACCTTGCAGTAAGACTTAATCGCAGCTTCTATATTATTATAAGAAGGATTGTCCATTCCGTAGTGACCCTGCATACCCATTGCGGATATTCTGGTGCCCACACCGGGTTCACCCTCTTCGTCCTTAACAGCCTGAAGGAGCTTAACGATTCCCTGAGTCTTATCTAAATTGGAATCATTGTAATCATTGTAGTAAAGTTCCAAATCTGCGGGCGCATATTTATTGGCATATTTAAAAGCGTTAATAATGAACTCATTGCTCTCGTATACATGCCACCAGCTTGAGTTGCTGCCGTGTCTGTCTTCGGAAAGCTTCTCGTTGGGATTCTCGTTGTCACTTCTGTAAGTGCATGTTCCGTCACTTATTGCTTCATTGACTACGTCCCAACCGTAGAACATACCCTTCCACTCGCTGTCTTCGCCGGTGAAATGAGAAAGTACGGTGCAGATGTACCACTCAAGTCTCTTGTTCATGGTATCCTTGTCAACATAAGGCTTAGTCTTGTCGTAGTCCTCATGGAAGAACCATTCGGGAGTCTGTGAATGCCACACAAGAACATGTCCTCTTACCTTAATTATATTGTCGGGATTCTCATCGTTCCATTTCTTGATCTTCTTAAGCATTCTCTCCGCTCTTGAATAATCCATTCTGGGAACAAGAAGGTCCTCGCCGTTAAAAGAAACCGTCTGGGTACCCGAGGGCTTTGAAAGGCTGTAATTAAACAGCGCATCGGGCTTAAGTTCATTGCCGAATGTTATCGCATTAAAATGCTTCGTAATGATATCCCATACCTTGGGATCTGCAAGCTCATTCTCTGTAGCAGCGCATCCTACGAAACATCCGAGATTCTTCTCAACGCAATCCTTCAAAACAAGGTCTTCTGCCGCTGTCTCCTCTTTAACTTCCGCCGTAGAAGTCGAAGTCTCGGAAACGGAAGCCTCGGAAGTCTCACTGCCTTCTGTCTCAACCGACGCCTCAACACTGCTTACTGTAGCAGAAGTTGCAGAGCTGTTATTGTTTTGTACATCTTTACCACCGCATGCAGCTAAAAGAAGAGTTGCCGAAAGCATAAGTGATAAAGTAATAGTCAATTTTTTGTTAATCATATTAATACCTGCCTCTGTTGCACAAATTTACGAGTGTATTACCATTGTATTTATAAAAATTGTATAAAACCAACCATTTTTTGCTTATAATTGTTCATGTCTTGCTTTTCAAACTTCTCATTCTTTGCTATAATCTCACTTGGAGAGATGACATTTGGGTTTAAACGAAAGCAACTTTTCGTGAGGGTTTAAGTATAATTGCCTTTCGTTACTTCGGAGGTAAGTTTTGTCTACAAAAAGCGATTTTAAAGAGAATTTTAACTACTATCAGATAAATGCCGACTGGAACGGTTCCCGTAATCTTCACGACACCGAGGAACTTGTGGACTTTTGGCAGAACACTTCTCATCGTATATGGATGAATGAGCAGACGTATTCTTTTGCCCCGCACTGGCATACCGCCATGGAGATTATTTCTCCTGTGGAGAATTACTACGATGCCAAGGTTAATGGCGAGGAATTCAGGCTCAATCCCGGCGATATTCTTATAATTCCCCCCGGTGAAGTTCATGAGCTTACCGCTCCCGAATGGGGCAAGCGGTTTATTTTCCTTATGAATATTACGCTCATAAGCAGACTTAAGGGTTTCTCGGGAATTCAGAGTATACTCTCCCACCCCTTGCATATTACCAAGGAAACTTTTCCGAAAATCTATGAAGACATTTATCAGATTTTGCTACAGATAAGAAACGAATATTTCAACAACAACGATTATGCGGAGCTCACTATTCAATCGCTTCTTCTCAACATGTTTGTGAAAATCGGCGAGAACCACAACAACGCAGACGAGCTCTTCCCCAATGTTCGCTTATACAAGCAGAAGGAATACGTTCAGAAGTTTAATCAGGCTCTTGAATATATAGACAGCCACTACATGGAAGACGTCTCTCTTGAAGACGTTGCCGACCAGATAGGCTTCAGTAAGTACCACTTTTCAAGACTTTTCAAGCAATATACCGGCTACACTTTCTGCGACTATCTTACCTTCAGACGTATCAAGGTTGCGGAGGATTACCTGGCAAGTCCCGATTATTCCATTACCGAAGTGGCCATGCAAGCAGGCTTCTCCAGCATTTCAACCTTTAACCGATTATTTAAGCAACAGAAAAACTGCACACCGAGTGAATACCGCTCCAAGAACAGCGGTTCCAAAAAAAGAACGCACTAGAATCCCTAGTGCGTATCTTTTTATCATGTATTGTATCTGTAATCAAAATCCGTAAACACGGCACTTCCGCCGCATTCTCTTGTCGAATATACGAACAATCCGAATCTTGCGCCACAGAAATGATCAAGTCTAAACTTAAGATTGTGCGCAGGTCCCACCTTAGTCCATCTTCTGTCCTTAAGGTAAAAGAAATCGAGCTTATCCTGCATATCTTCAAATACAGCCTTAAGGCAAAGCGATACAACCGGTCCCGAAAGCTTAATCTTCTCGGTTACGGTGCCCGGCATATAGTCATTGCTGTTGTCCATACGCTCTTTTTCGGGTCTTACAATCTTAACGAGGAAGTATTCTCCCGTCTCCTTGGTAATACCGATAAGTCCGTAAAGTCCCTGCAATGCGCAAATTCCGGCAACGTCGCCTTCCTTAAGTCCGCTTGCATCGACAGTAACCTCAGCCTCACACTTAGGATACATCATACGCTGAGTAAGCGTATTGGATGCATGTGTTACGTTTATGGAAAGCTTATCGGTCTTAATCTTTAAGCCGCCTTCTGGAAGTATGCTCCAATATTCATCATGCGGCTTGTGATTCCACTGCCACTGAACTTTAAGCTTAGGATGTCCGTCTTCAGAGTCTTCATATTTAAAAGAATCCGAAGTATATACAGGCTCATATCTGTAGTAGGGTCTGCTGCTTGCAATTTCCATATTGGCAGGAACCTTACCGCCTACGCCGAATACAGGGAAATCGTTCTTCCAGGTTACGGGCACGATTACGGGAATACGTCCTACCGCACCGTTATCTCTGAAGAGAATCGCATACCACTTGCCTGCGGGAGTATCTACGATACCGCCCTGTGCGACGCCCATATTGAAAAAGCCCATATCATCATTAAGTACTTCTCCGCCTTTAAACTCACCATCAAGAGAATCTGCCGATAGACACACCTCCGAGCGTCTGCCGATGCCGGGCTTCTCCCAATGGATCAGGAATAAGTAGTACTTACCGTTAATCTTATAGAAGTGCGAACCCTCATAACCAAGGCCGTCAACAGGGTCAACAGCTATGATTCTGTCAAGTCCGCCGGCCTTAGGCCCCGTAAGCTCACTGTCAAGCTCAGTCAAATGTATCTCACGATTGCCGTATACGATATACACTCTTCCGTCATCATCAAAAAGAAGGGAACAATCGTGATAATAGCCCTTAATCACGCTCTTCTTCCATGGACCGTTAATGTCACTTGCCCTGAAAAGATAAGTCTTCTTGGTGCCATGACTTACAAAAACAGCGTAAAAAGTACCGTTATGAAACCTCAAACACGGAGCCCACATTCCGCGTCCGTAATTGGTAAACTCATGATCCAAACGTTCCTCCGGCGTACCGTCAAGTTCGTCGAAAAGATGCCCGATGGGCTCCCAATTAACCAAGTCATATGATCTTAAAAGCGCACCGCCGGGGAAAAAATGCATGGTGGTGCTGAGCATATAATATGTATCCCCCACGCGAATCACGTCGGGATCGGGATAATCTGATTTAATTATTGGATTAAAATCACATTCTCTCACTAGTTTAACTCCGCAATTTATCTAACTATACCGAATCCAAGAATTGTGAAGTTCTTGGAAGGGTCATTAACCTTAACCTCAATGTGTCTCTTCTTAAGCTCTCCGCCCCTGAACACAATTACAGCATTGCTGTGGCACCAACCCACAACGTGAGGGTCGTAATCCAATACTTTCTCGCCATCAACCAAAACGCTTGCCGTGCCGTCTGCAGGGTCAGCCGAATCCTTAACCACAATAAAGAGCGCCGAGCTCTCTACGTCCATGGAAAAAGGCGTATCGTCGGGATTGGAACCTTTATGCATCCAGTTATTGACGTAAACCTTGGTATGGGTAACATCAAGGTCCATTTCAACCGCCTGAATTACCTCATCGGTATCGGTAAAAGAACCTGCATCTACACTCACATAATCAGCCTCTGAAGCTCTGTCGTACAACAATGTGCTTTCAAATTCACCACCAATCGGAGCCTTGATTGAATTAATGTCAACTTCAGCCGCATTGCAAGCTTCGGCATCCGCTTTCTTAAGATAATTAATGATGCCGTCGGCCATAATACGATGTCCGATGTTGGTAGGATGATAGCAGTCATAAAAGAACTGACTCTTCTTGACAACTCTGTCCGCACCCTTAAGCGCAAACTGATCCACAACACTGTTTAAAGTGCTGACCATCGGAAGGTCGTATGCATATCCCACAGGGCTTAATCTGTCCTGAAGGTTCCAGTCATTGGAGAATACGGCAAATATCAGGATAACAGCAGGTGAGCCCGGTCCGTTATAAATCTTACGTACCAAAGAATCGTAGCACTCTCCCTTGGTCTCATCCCCTTCATCGTTAACGGCAAATTCAACAACCACCACATCGGGCGTAACCTTACCGTTTCTTAAAATATCTCTCTCATATCTGCAAAGGCCGAGCTCGGAAGGAGTACCTCCGATACCGCCCTTTACAAAATGAACGTTGTCATCATAACCTCTGCCGGTAATGTCGCAGAAGCCTTGAAAAGTCTTGTAAGCATAGCACTCTGTATTAATCGGTACAGCGCCGGCACCCTGTGTTATGGAGCCTCCGATAAAGCCGATAGTGACATCTTCACCTTTACGAGCCTTATCAAGAGCCCTCTTAATACGAACGTTATTACCCATGTTCATAAGAGACTTCTCAATTATTGCGGCATACTCGGGCGAATCAAATCTTACGGGAGCGTCTTCCTCCTCAGCGGGAGCACTGAAACCGTCGTTTAAGTAGAAGCGCACGGTAACATTGCCGAAATCTCCGCCCTTCTTAAAGTGGAATCTTATCTGTCCGGGAATATTATCATCATCGGACCAATTTACTTCCGACAAAGGAATAACAGTCTCCATTCCGTCACCCGACACTACAGCTTCAATGCTGGTGCCCGATACGTAAGGATTGGTCTTGCCATACATCTGAAATACGAATTTAACGTCCTCTCTGTCATCGGACTCAATGGTCACACCGATAGAGTGAACAAGTTTCTTCATGGACTCTACGGTCTTAAGCAAATCTATTACGCTTTCGTCCGTAATTCCGCCTACGAGTCTTGCGGAATCAAGAAGTCTTCCGTCACTTTCGAATATAAAGCATACACCGCTGCCGTCGGGCTGAGGCGAAGCCGATATTCTCTTATTACGCATAATGCAAAATGCTGGACGTTTCTTGGTCGGATCCTTGGGAGCCTTAGGCCCTCCGTTTCCCCCTTTAACTATATCTGTCATATCACAATCTTTCCTTTACCAAATTCTGTAATTGCCGCTTAACGCAAGAAATGCGAACATGTAGAGGCAATTGTCATAATATCTTCTCTCGCCCTTTCTCATAGGCATATTGAAGAACTTCTTAACCCATTCTTCCGCAACGTTGTCAAGTTTGGAAGCAAGTACGCTTTCTGCAACCGTAGCAGTTATTCCGTAAGGATGAAGTGCCTTCTCGCCGGCGATTCTTCCGTCTACTTCATATATGTGATAAGTATCTGCTCTCATATCGTCAAGCAACGCTCTCTGAATATTGCCGGCAGCCTTAGTCTGACCTACATCAATCTTATTCCACTCATAATCAAGACCGATATTCGCAACGGTTCTGTAGGAATCTGAATAGAACCAGTCATGGCGGTCTTTACTCCAAGGAAGCTTCATCTTAAGAGGGCTTCCGTCAAACTCGGCATATTCTGCCGAAAATCCAGTTATGGGATGACAAGCCTTCACAAGATACTCTCTTGCAACGGTGCTGGCCTTGGCCCAGAACTCTCTGTCGGCCTCAGGACCCCACTCCGCAAACAGCTTATAAAAATGAGGAAGGTGGTAAGAAGGATCCGTAAATCCGATGCCGGGCACAAAGAGAATCTGATAATTGTCAGAATTCATCATGGGCGCGCCCGCTCTGTCTCCCTTTCCCTTATGAATCATAGCCGTTAAAATATCGCAAGCTTCCTTGCTGTAATTAAAGATGCCCTCTCCGTCGCCCCATCTGTGTGATGCAAAAAGAAGAGCCATCGCAAAATACTCTTCGCCGTCGGGAGCCGGTCCGTAAGCGTTCTTCTTACCGTCAAGAGCGCAGGACCACGCAAAGTATCCCTCGTTCTCACCTTCGGACATCCACATGTAAGTCTTGGCCCATTTCCAGATACGGTCAAACTCTTCGTGCATATCAAGCTGCACGCACATCATCATGCCGTAAGACATACCTTCAGTACGCGCATCGTTATTACCGGTATCTACGATATATGCCATATCGCTTCCCGTCTCGAAATATACTCTGTCTTCGCCAAAGAAAAACTCCTGCTTAATTTCCTCAAGTCTCGATTTAACCTCGTTCTCGGTGAAACCGACTTCAGCAAAAACATTTCTGTAACCATGCATATCCATACTCTACATCCCTTCATCTTCGGAGGTCTGCGAAAACGTATACGTAGACCGATTGTAAATCAAGTTTAAACCAAGCAAAAATATCTTATCTCTTTACATCTTGCCAAAAACTTGTCATATTTTGCCAATTATGAAAATAGTGAAGACAAAAAAAGAAACCTCTGTTATTATGGTCAATTAGGAGGTAAAATAGATATGAGAAAAAACGTTTTTCTGCCTCTTTCTTTTGCACTGGTATTACTGCTGTCCGCATGCGGCGGCACCCAGGCTGTGACGGTTTCAAGCTCCGATTCGGATATTTCCGCTTCCGAAACCGTTAATCAATCAACTGATACAATAGTGCAGGAGGAAACAACGACTGATTCAGAGGATATGACTATGGATGACATTTTTGAACTCACAAAAGGATATAAGACCCGTGGCAACACCAATCCCATCATGACTCAGGAATTCGGTGCGGATCCTTTTGCCTTGGTAGTGGATGACGAAGTTTACATCTACATGACAGCAGACGCTTTTGAATATGACGAAAAAGGCGAGTTAAAAGAAAACACATACAGCAAGATTAAGACCATTCACGTGGTTTCCACGAAGGATTTTAAGAACTTTACCGATCACGGTGAGATTCCCGTTGCGGGCAGTAACGGCATTGCCAAATGGGCTCACAACTCCTGGGCTCCCGCTGCCGCTATGAAGGAAGTTGACGGTAAGATGAAATACTTCTTGTATTTTGCCGATAACGGCGGCGGAATCGGCGTACTTGAAGCAGACTCTCCCGCAGGTCCTTTCATCGATCCGCTCGGCAAGGCTTTGATTGACAGAAACGTTCCTACATGCGATAAGGTTTTATGGCTCTTCGATCCCGCAGTACTTGTTGATGATGACGGTTCTGCTTACATCTACTTCGGCGGCGGTGTTCCTCAGGGCAAGGAAGAGTTTCCCGGAACAGCCCGCGTTGCGAAGCTTTCCGATGATATGATTCATCTTGCTTCCGACCCTGTTTTGATTGATGCACCCTGCCTTTTCGAGGATTCAGGCATTCATAAGTACAACAATAAGTATTACTACACATATTGCACCAACTGGAACGTATCTCCCGAAAGCACTCAGAAATATGGCTTCACCAACGGCGAGATTGCTTGCATGATGAGCGATTCCCCCATGGGACCTTTTACATACGTTAATAAGATTCTTGAGAATCCCGGTACCGCTTGCGGTCTTTACGGTAACAACCATCACGCAATTTTTGAGTTTAACGGCCAGCAGTACATCTGCTACCACTCACGTTGCCTCGAGCGCCATATGGGCTTAGAGCACGGCTACCGCGCTACATTCATTAACGAAGTAACCACTAACCCCGACGGCACCATTAAGCTTATCCGACAGTCCAAAGAAGGCATCGACCAATTATTCCCCAAGGACGCTTATGCTGTTAATTCCAGTGTCTGCGTATCTCAGATGGTAGGCACCAATTCCGTTCCGCTTGATAAATCATTGGGTTATAAGGACATGGCTCTCGGCGAGCTTAACACCGGTGACTTTACCGAGACAACAGGCGTAGACTTCTCAGATGTTGCACCCCGGTCCGTTACCGTTACGGCCAAGGCCGACAAGGGCGTCAAAGGCTCGATTTATTTAAGAATCGACTTCCCCAACAAGCCCAACGTATGCCGTATCGATATCGAGGGCACAGGCGAGTTCACATCATACACCGCCGACCTTCGTGAAGAAGTTACTGGTGTCCACTTCTTATACTTTGTCTTCTATGGTGAAGGCTTTGAAGTTAAAGACTGGCAGTTCAACAAGTAATTCAGAGCATAATAGAACGGCAAGTTACCAAGTTGTAACTTGCCGTTTTCTTTATCTGTTCTTCATATCATTGTACGCCTTAACAATTGAATCTATTATTGCGGGATGTTCGAAATCCTTTTGGTATACTATATTAATCTCTCGCATCATACTCAAGTTCTCTATCTGAAGTAGTTTAAGCTTACCCTTCTTGGCTTCGTCGATACAAGCACTCTTGGCAAGTACCGATACACCGAAGTCACGTCTTATAAGGTCCTTGATGGTCGCAATGCTGTCAATTTCCATCGCTATATTGAAATCGTTAATATTTAGGTTCTGGCTCTCAAGTGACGCTGTAAAAAGGCTGCGCGTATTTGAGTTCGGAAGTCTCAATATCAGCTTTTCTTCTTTTAACTGATTAATGGTAATTAAACTCTGCGATGCAAGCTTATGTGTCGGCGATACCGCAAGCACCAGGCAGTCGGTATCAAGCATTGCGTACTTAAGCTCGGGGTCGTTGGTCTTGCCTTCCACAAAAGCAAAGTCCACTTCGTAATTCTTAAGGCTCAAATAGAGCTTGTCCGTTGTGTACGTAAATATCTTAAGATTAAGTCCGTCTATAGTCTTGGCATAAGCCGCCAATGCTTCGATTATGGCGCTTGACTCAGCCGTATGAGTAATACCTACATTGAAAGAGCTCATGGTGCCCTTTTCGTTCTTAAGCTCCTCTTCCATCTTGGAATAAAGAGCCGCCATTCTGCGTGCGTAAGTCACCACAATCTCGCCTTCATGAGTAAGGCTGAATTTATTATGTGCGTAGTCAAAAAGCTTAACTCCCAGGCTGCTCTCCAATTGCTTAACATGCTGACTCACAGCCGGCTGTGACAAAGAAAGTTCGGCCGCTGCCTTGGTAAAGCTTCCCGTTTCCGCTATTTTGATAAGTGACAATAATCTGTTGTCTATCATGTTAACCTCTTAATGTATTAACCTATGCCGTAATTTCTTCTTTGGCTGTGGGCTTCATAAGTTTACGTATAAATGCCGTAAACATTATATTGGCCGCTATACAGCAAATTGCATCGGCAATCGGTGTTGCCATTACTATACCATAAACAGGTATGAAAGTGTTAAGTATAAACATAAGCGGTATATCTATAATGCCTTTTCTTAAAAGTGCCAGTATAAATGACTTTCTGCCCTCTCCCGTTGCCTGAAAGAAAGTGATAATCGTATATGCACCTGCGGAAAAAGGTCCACCGATACAAAGGATTCTTAAGAAAATGCTGCCGAATCTGATGGAGTCGGTACCGCTGTGAATGAATATACCGATTAACGGGCGTGCAAAAATAAGACTGATAATCATGCACGCGCCTGCCACTATTACAGCTATAAAACTTGAGTAAAAGAAAGCCTTGCGCATTCTTTTGATATTACCCGCAGCGAAATTGTAACCTATAAGCGGAAGTGAGCCTTGTGCTATGCCTCGAACTATGCAGTGCGCAAGCATATTGACCTTCTTGGCAACGCCTATACCTGCCTGATATGTGATGCCCCATACCGACATAAGGTTATCAAGTATTGCGTACGAAATGTTTTCAAAAAGTGTCATCACGCAAGCCGGAATGCCTGCGTTAAATATCTCCCGGGGAACATTATCGTCAAGCATCTTGGACGAAAATCCGAAATACAGCGATGACCTTTTTTTTATGACAATTAAGACCGCCACAAAGTATATAAGCGATATAACATTTGAAAGCGTGGTAGCTATTGCGGCACCCATGGCTTCTTTGCCGGCAGGAAGAATTACAAACATGAACAACGGATCTAGAGCGATGTTCATAAGACCGCCGATTGCTATACCGACGCTTGCGTGAACCGATCTTCCTTCAGACCTTATAAGGTGCGCCATAAAGACGTTCAAAGAAGTTACAAGGCCGCCCAGAATAACGGTGACCATAAGATACTCTACCGCATTCCTGTGGGCCTCGGAATTGGTGCCGCCGAGAATATCTACAAAGAAGTCTTTAAAAAGAAAAGCAAGTGCGGAATAAATAAGTGTTACGACAATACAGCCGTAGAAAGCATAAGACGAAGCATTCTTGACCTTTTTACAGTCCTTGGCACCCATGGCCCTGGAAATTACGCTGGCTCCGCCTACGCCGAAAAGATTGGCAATGGCCGACAAAAACATAAATGCGGGCATGCAAACCGTAACGGCCGTAAGCATGGCATCATTACCGGTAAGTCCCACATAAAATGTATCTGCCATATTATAGATAACTAAAATAATCTGTCCGACAACCGTAGGAAAAGCCAAAGTAAAAATAGCTTTCGAAACGCTACAGTTTTCAAACAGTTCGCGTTCTTTTTCTGTATTCATAAATCCCCTCTGAAGAATCCTTTAATCCTGATAAAAACAACAAGCCTGCGTAACAGGCTTTGTATGGTAGTATTTTATGGTCTTATTATTGCAAAAGCAAATTAGACATATACATCCGATTATAAGCGTTGCTTATAGTCAAGCCACTATAATTGTTATAGCGTATGTAAAACCACTTACAACGTTAATTTTTCAGAATTTTCTTATAACATTTCATTATTGACTTACAATAAATTGTTATATCCTTTGTTAATCATCCTACTCATATCCCTTAAAAATGCGTTAACAAACAGTCCCAATTTATATGTAATAAACACTTGCAACAAGTGCCTGTTTATGGTAATATTCTTTTTGTCGCGAAGACGCCGGCGTGTCGGAATGGCAGACGAGGCAGACTCAAAATCTGTTGTTGGCAACAACGTATGGGTTCAAGTCCCATCGCCGGCATATTAAAAAAGCTTATGCATTACGCATAAGCTTTTTTGTTGTCTAAATATTCTCTATCTGCCAGTCTATCGGTTTGATACCGTTACTCTCCAGAAATTCATTGGCCTTTTTAAAGTGACCGCAGCCAAAGAAACCGTTGTAAGCCGATAACGGGCTTGGATGAACCGTTTCAAGTACCAGGTGCTTAGGGTTATTTATAAGTGCTTTCTTGGCTCTTGCATTGGAACCCCAGAGCAGATACACTACAGGCCTGTCCTGAGCGTTTACGGCTCTTATTACGGCGTCTGTAAACTGTTCCCAGCCTTTTCCCTTATGAGAGTTGGCAGCGCCGTTTCTGACGGTTAATACCGCGTTTAACAAAAGCACTCCCTGGTCCGCCCACTTAATAAGATATCCGTTATTGGGAATATAGCACCCAAGTTCGGTATTAAGCTCCTTGTACATATTCTGAAGCGAAGGAGGCGTCTTAACTCCCGGCAGTACCGAAAAGCTCATACCGTGAGCCTGCCCGGGTTCGTGGTAAGGGTCCTGCCCTATTATTACCACCTTAACGTCCTTAATCGATGTATGCTCAAGTGCGGAAAATATCTTATCCGAAGGCGGAAAAATAACATGATTCGTATATTCTTCCTTAACAAAATCATAAAGCGTCTTGTAATAAGGCTTGGCAAATTCAGGCTTTAAGTAGGGAAGCCATTCATTCTCAATCATTAAAGCTTCCTCCTGACTGAGATGCCCATATCGCTTAAGTATGCCTTCAAATCTTCTATTGCAAGCTCTTTAAAGTGGAATAAGCTTGCAGCAAGCGCTGCATCTGCGTGACCGTCCGTAAATGTGTCATAGAAGTCTTTTTTGGAGCCTGCGCCGCCTGAAGCTATGACGGGAATATTGACAGAGTCGGAAACAAGTCTTGTAAGTTCATTGTCAAATCCGTTTTTGGTACCGTCTCTGTCCATGCTGGTAAGAAGAATCTCTCCCGCACCGAGCTTACAAGCCTTAACTGCCCATTCAAGGGCATCAATGCCCATATCCACTCTTCCGCCGTTTTTGTATATGTTCCAGCCCGAACCATCCTCACGTCTCTTGGCATCAATGGCCACCACAACGCACTGGCTTCCAAACTTAAGAGCCGCTTCCGAGATAAGTTCGGGGTTCATAATCGCTGCGGAATTGACCGCAACCTTGTCGGCTCCGGCCCTTAGAATCTTTTTAAAATCATCAACAGTTCTGATGCCGCCGCCTACGGTAAAAGGAATGAAGAGTTTCTCTGCCACTCTCTCAACCATATCAACCACGGTATCTCTCTTATCGCTTGACGCGGTAATGTCAAGAAAGACAAGCTCATCCGCACCCTCGCGGTCATAAAGTATTGCCTGTTCCACGGGATCTCCCGCATCTATCAAATTAACAAAATTAACGCCCTTGACCACTCTTCCGTTATTAACATCAAGGCATGGAATAATTCTCTTCGTATACATATTAAAGCCCCGCAAAATTTTTTAGTATCTTAAGTCCTACATCCGAGCTCTTCTCGGGATGGAACTGGCATCCGAATATGTTGCCTCTTTCGCAGGCCGCATGAACGGTTACACCGTATTCGGTCGTGGCCGATACGTCACTGCTTTCTTTTGCCGAAATGTAATATGAATGGACGAAGTATACAAATGCGCCTTCGGGAATTCCTGCCATGAGCCTTGAATTATTGGGAAAGCTAAGTGAATTCCAGCCAATCTGGGGCACCTTAAGTCCTTTATCATCAGGAATCTTAATACACCTTCCCGGAAGAAGCGAAAGTCCTTTGACTCCGGGGCTTTCCTCGCTTTCTTCAAAAAGAAGCTGCATGCCGAGGCATATTCCTAAGAACGGCTTGCCCGCCTCAACGCATTCTTTAATAATGGGTTCAAGTCCATACTTTCTTAAATTGTCAACTGCGTCTTTAAAACACCCTACCCCGGGAAGTACAAGCTTGTCAGCCTTTAAAAGCTCGTCTCTGTCTCTTGTAAGAATTACGTCCTCACCCAAGAACTGAAACGCTTTGACAACGCTTAGTATATTCCCCGCATCATAATCAATAATAGCTATCATTTAATTTCCTTCTTCGTCTAAAATGTCGCCCGAGCCGTCAGTGTCCTCGATAAGTTCGCTATCCGGCTCCACAAACGGTGCAGGAAGCGGAGCTGTCGGATCGATATATTCTGTGCCGGTTACAATCGAGTGTACCATGAGAGAATATTCTTCATCGGTCGATAGCGCATTTATTTCCTTGGCTGTATTCTCAGTAAGCCCATAGAAACTAAGCAACGCGCCCAGACACTTATTATATGCATCATTAAACTCCGCAGTGGCTCCGCAGCTTTCCGCCGCAATAAGCCACGGCTCGTAGTTACTAACGGCCTGAAGGAGCTGATCGAGCGCTTCCTCCTGCATGTTTATCTTATTATATGTCTTAAATGCATCATATTTATGAAGCATCTTAAGCACTATTTCGGAACGCTTGAATATAATAGCGTCGCTGTCGCTAAGCTTCTTTTCGCCAAAGAAAGAATTGTACGCGGTCTCGTAGTCTCCTCTGTAGTAGGCTTTTCTTGCCGTAGAGTTAACTATAACCTTGGGAATCAAAGTGCATACAAGGATGATTGCCAAAAGAAGGGTTGCCGCAAGCACTGCCACAAGCTTGATATTGCGCTTGGATAAAGGCTTGCCGGTATCGATGTCGAGTTCGAGGGGCTTTCGTTCTTTCTTTTCCTTCGGAGGCTTTTTCTTTTTCTTGCCTTTCTTGTCTCCGCCTTCTTCGGATTCTTCGTCCTCTTCGCCTTTATCGTCTCCGCCTTCGGCGTCTTTGCCTTTTTTGCCCTTTTTGTCTTTTTTCTTCTTTTTCTTCTTGCCCTTGGAGTCGTCGCCTTCAGCGTCTATTTCTTCAAGAATTTCTTTGTTCTCGCCGGTTGCGGCTTCACCTTCTGCCGCGTCAACAGGCTTGATGAGTGCTTCTTCCTCTTCGTCTTCTGCTGTTAAGAAGTCAAGAAGCTTGCTGAATTTGGACTTTTTCTTGTCCGGTTTAGGCTCTTCGTCACCTTTGTCCTTTTTCTTAAGGAAAGAGAACAGGCCTTTCTTCTTGCCTTTTTTGTCCTTTTCAAGTGCTTCGGCAGCTCTTTCGGCAGCCGCTGCTTCTTCTCTTGCCTCGGCTTTGGCCTTGGCAGCGGCCTCGTCTTCCGCTTCCTGCTTGGATACGGCTTCATTGAGCATTTCAAGCATTTCGTCGGAATTGTCGGCATCGTTATTATCAATTGCAGCAAGAAGGCTTGAAATCTCGGCAAGTTCGCCGCTGTCTCCGCCTAAATCAGCATCGGAAAGTCCTTCTGTTATATCATTCTTGTCATAAATGCCAAGCTCGCCTTCCATTGCGGCTATGTCGTCCAAATCTACCGCAATTTCGCCTTCCTGAGCAGCCTCGCTTACGCCTACGTCAGCTGCTTCGTTAAGCATCTTCTCTATATCTTCACCGGACATATCAAGAGCTTCTGAACTTTCTTCGGTAAGGTTCTGCGTGCTCTCGGCTTCTTTCTGCGCAAATTCTTCTGCGCTTTCAAGAAGCGAGCTTACATCGGGAATGTCTACCTCGCCGGCAAAATCGCTGCCTAATAAATCGTCAATGTTTTCGGTAGCTTCTTCTGCAGCCGCATCGCCTGCCTCTTCTGCGGGAATTTCTTCTTCCTTAGCTTCACCAAGTAAGTCGGCAGGGATATCCGCAAGGGCATCTGTAACTTCATCAGCAGGCGTTTCCTGAAGTAAGTCCGCAGGGATGTCTGCAAGGGCGTCTGTAACGTCTTCTACAGGTGCTTCCTCAAGTATATCTGCAGGGATATCCGCAAGAACGTCTGTAATTTCCTCTGCAGGTGCTTCTTCGAGTATATCTGCAGGAATATCTGCAATGGCATCTGTAACTTCCTCTGCGGGTGCCTCTTCGAGTATTTCTGCAGAGATGTCTGCAAGTGCGTCGGTTACGTCCTCTACAGGTGCCTCTGCTGCTAAATCTGCAGGTATGTCTGCAAGGGCATCAGATACGTCTTCAGTAACTTCTTCTGTGGGAATGCTTTCAAGCAAATCAGCCGGAATATCCGCAAGCGCGTCAGATACGTCCTCTGCAACTTCTTCTGTAGGGATACCTTCGAGTAAATCTGCCGGGATGTCTGCAAGAGCGTCGGTTACGTCCTCTGCAGGAGTCTCTTCAGCGGGTACTTCTGTGGGAATTTCTTCAAGTGTCTCTGCAGTAATCTCTGTCGTTTCTTCAGCAATCGGTTCTTCAACGACAGGTTCTTCGGAAGCAGGTTCCTGAATAGCGGGTTCTTCTGCGACAGGTTCTTCTGCGACAGGTTCTTCTGCGACAGTAACTTCCTCTGCAACAGCCTCAGTTATTGTCTCTGCAGGTGCAGATTCTTCTATTGGTTCTTCGACAACTTCTGCCGCTACAGGTATATCGGCAGGCATTTCTACAGGTGTTTCTGCAGTTTCAGCCTGTTCTTCTACAGGTTCGGAAACGGTTTCTTCAATATCCGATAAGCCCTCAATGATATCATCCGAAAGTCCATCGGCTTCCATAGGAAGTTCTACTTGAGAGAGTTCAGCCAAAATATCTTCAGCGCCTTCAACCGACTCATCTAAAACGCTTCCGGCACTATCCGTCGTAATTTCTTGTATTGTTACATCCAAAGAATCAGAAACAGCCTCGGATAATTCTTCATCCGCGGCTTCTGTCGGTTCCTCTATTGATTCTTTGGGCGTTTCTCTTTCAATTTTACGTACCTTATTAATGGCGGAATTGGGGTTGTCCTCCGCAACCGCCGCTCTAAGCAGGCTGTCTAAATAATCCTCATTATTCATATACATCCCCCGAATGAGTTTATTACGTAAAAACTTTACCTTACTAATACAATCTTAACATAGGCATATTTAATTCTCAATAAGCCACTTTACGGAATTTTCCTTAACGCTCATTCCTTTTTCCTTAAGCTCTGCCGCTATCTGCGGAAGTTTTTCGTTAACACGTAAAAAGAAAGCCTTATTATTAAGCATAGCTATTCTTTCAAACGGCCACCTAATAACCTGAGGAAGCTTCATTGAAACTCCCAGCTCGCAGATATATAAGGATTTGTTGAGTGTTCCGGTAAGCCAAAGCTTGTGCTTTTCCCACATTGGAAGGTAGCCTTGCTCGATATAATTTTCTGCAAGAATATTGTTATATATAAGCTTCTTGCCGCAAATGGGACAATTCTCTTCTGTCACTTCATAAAGTGCATTTTCACAGGCATCGGGACATTGTTTCTTTCTTTTGCCGCCGAGGGGTGTAACTATTCTGTCGTGATTTAAGTTACTGTTATAAATTACATCGTCCATGCATAATGATACGATAAAGTAATTTTTTCCTGTTAAATCCTCTGCCAGCTTATTATATGCGCTAAGGGCATCGTGAGACTCTTCAAACTCTTCTCCTATGCCTATCAAAACCATTTCATACCCTTCTAAATTCATATGTACCTCACTTAATAAACATAAATAAAGGGCCGTAAATCACGGCCCTTTTAAGGACTTTGTTATTTGTTAAGTACCAGTCCGTCGATAATCTGAACAAGCTTACCGATTTCAGGCTTAGATAACTGAGCATCAGCTCCGAGTGCCTCGCCCTTACGTCTCATTTCTTCATTAACCAAAGATGAGAAGATAACAATCGGAATATCCTTGGTAGCGTCATCCGACTTAACAAGCTTTGTAAGTCTGTGACCGTCCATCAAAGGCATTTCGATATCGGTTACGATACACTGTACATGATCTTTTAATGTACCCTTAGCCTTGCAGTCACAAATAACATCGTAAGCTTCCTGGCCGTTTTCGGTATGGATAAGATTCTCGTAACCGGCTTTCTTAAGCGAGTCAACAATGAGCTTATTAAGAAGAACTGAGTCTTCAGCGATAAGAATCGGAATTGAATTACGAGGTCTTTCACCAATAGCGTCTATGTCGGAAACCTTAAGACCGGTTTCAGGGTTAATATCTGCAACAATCTTCTCGAAGTCGAGAATGATAATAAGCTTATCATTCATCTTAATGATACCGGTTGAAACGCCTTCTTCTGTTGTTGAAATCGTAGTACCGGGTTTAATGATATCTGCCCAGGAGACTCTGTGAATACCAAGAACCTGATCTACGTGGAATGCTATATCAAGCTTATTGAAGTTTGTAACGATGAAAAGGCCGCCGGGCTCGGATTTGCCTCTTTGTAAGCAATTCTTTAAATCGATTGCGGTAATCATCGTATCACGCGGCATAAATATACCTTCGATACTGGGATGAGCATTGGGTACCGGAGTAACCTCTGCATAAGGAATAATCTCTCTAATCTTGGCTACGTTGATACCATAGGAATGATCATCAAGAACAAATTCAAGAACTTCCAATTCATTAGTGCCGTTCTCCAAAAGAATCTTAGTATCCATCCAATATCTCCTATCTGTGCGTGGGCACATTTTTACTTTTCAAATATAAGAAAATTATACCATATTGTATCTAAAAATCAAACAATATTCTGAATTTTGTAGATAATTTTTGGTTAATTTCCACGCAAAGCCCATCGAAAGGGCTCCGATAGAATTATTGTATGAAAACAAAATTAACCTACAATTTAAATAATTGAATTATTTGCAGAGCCAGACCTTATATGCAAGATTGAACAACTGTCTTTTCGAGAGTACCTCAACGACATCGGAACGCTCCGCGTGAAATACATTAAAAAAAGACGCTTTCGCGTCTTACAAAAAAGAAACAAATATAGCGGTTACCCGCTTTAAATGAATTTAAGCATATCGCAAGATTGAGCAACCGTTGTTCGAAAAAACCTCATCAACGGCGGAACGCTCCGCGTGAAAAGTTGTTTAAAGCTACAACTTTTCATCACGATTTCAAAATACAAAATCGTGATTCCTAAGACTTGAACACTTAATACAAAACAGAAGAACTTTCAATCCTAGGATAACTTTCACCTTCAAGTGAAGCTCTCGACCTATTAGTAACCATCAGCTGAGTACATTACTGTACTTACACCTTGGCCCTATCTACCTCGTCGTCTTCAAGGGGTCTTACGTATTACTACAGGGATATCTCATCTTGAGGGGGGCTTCACGCTTAGATGCCTTCAGCGTTTATCCCTGCCGGACACGGCTACTCA
>JAFYDI010000109.1 GCA_017544835.1 Lachnospiraceae bacterium
ATAAATGGTACCGAGAAGGTATGTGGGGAAGTAGCCGAAGCTTCCGTCGCTCCAGTGCATATCCTGTAAGATGCCTTCGGCGTCCGAGGGAGGAGTGATGTGTAAGTATTCTTTCATTTTCTTGTTCCAAAGGGCGGGAAGCTCGGAAACGGGAGTGTTGTTTCTGAAGATTGCCTGCTCGATTTCATAACGTACTATAACGTGGAGGCAATAGGTAACCTCGTCGGCCTGGGTACGAATGAGAGAATTCTTAACGCTGTTAATGTAGCGGTAGAACTCATCGATTGTAATATCCTTAAAGTCGGGGGCAAGCTCCTGAAGCTTAGAGTAGACAGGCTTCCAGAAGTTAATGTTACGACCGAGCACATTCTCATAAAAACGGGACTGGCTTTCGTGGAGACCTAAGTACTCACAGGAGCCTGCAACGGTATCATCGAGACGCTCTGCGACGTTTTGCTCAAAGATTGCGTGGCCGCCTTCGTGAATGGCGGAGAACATAGGGTCAACCGCGTCATCGGTCCTAAAGTGGTTGGATACGCGCACGTCTTTGGAATTAAAGTTAAGCGTGAAGGGATGCTCCGTCTCACCTGTGCAGCCTTTGTCAAAAGAAAATCCGATGTATTCAAGCAAGAACTTTTCAACTGCCTTCTGAGCAGAGATATCGTATTCTTTCTTAAACTTGGACTCGTCATAGGGCTTGGCGGCAAGGATTTTGTTAAGAAGGGGAAGAAGTCCTTCTTTTAACTCGTTAAAGATTCTGTCGTAGGTGGCTGAGTCCATGCCTTCTTCGTAGGAGTCAAGGAGTGCGTCGTAGACTTCCTTGTCGGGGTGCATATAGCCCATCATCTTTTTGGAGTAATCTATCATCTTTTCAAGGTGAGGAGCAAAGATTGAAAAGTCCTTCTCCGCCTTAGCGTCCTGCCATGCTATGCCGGCTTCGTTCTGAGCTACGATGTAGTCGTGGTAGAATTCTGCGGGAACACGCTTGTTCTCGTCGTAGTTCTTCTTCATTTCTTTAACGATGTACTTCCAGTCTGAATCAAGAGCGTCAAATTCTTCGGGGGCGCTTAACTTATCGAGAAATTCGCCCATTTTGTCGGAAGTGTTTCTTTTGAAGCTTTCGGTGGAAAGATATGCGATGGCGTCGGAGTGGCCTTTGAAGCCTTCCTTGGGCATCGTGGTCTCCATATCCCAGTATAAAAGCGTGGAAGCGTGGCTTAAATTGCGGCCTTCTTCGAGGTATGCTTTAAAATTGTCAAGTAATTCACTCATTATGGTGATGTCCTTTCTCTAACTTCTTTCTTTGGCAGTTAAAAGTATAACATATCGGGTTTTTCGCGCAAACTGTTTTTCTCGACAGAAGAGGTTTTAGATGGTATACTTTTTGAGGATTTTTGTTAAAAGGAGAAGTAAGATGGAAAGAGAACATTTGGGGAGCAGACTGGGATTCATTCTGCTTAGTGCGGGTTGCGCAATCGGACTTGGCAATGTGTACAGATTCCCGATGAAGGTCGGACAATACGGCGGAGGCGCATTTGTGCTTGTGTATGTGCTTTGCCTGATTTTGCTGGGACTTCCGGTTATGGTTATGGAGTTTTCGCTCGGCCGTGCGGCACAGAAGAGTCCCGTTTATATTTATAAGACATTGACGCCTGAAAAGAAGGCGTGGAACATTCATGGATTTGTAACGCCTTTCGGTAATATTTTGCTTATGATGTTCTATACGACTATCGCGGGCTGGATATTAAGATATTTCTTTAAGGCGGCTGCGGGCGTGTTTACGGGTATGGATTCCGACGCGGTTACGGGCGAGTTTGTAGGGATGCTTGGCAATCCCTGGAGTATGCTTGGATATACGGCGGTTATTGCTTTTCTTGCGTGCCTTGTGTGCTCGTTCAGCCTTCAGAAGGGTTTGGAGAGAATTACCAAGTACATGATGGTGGCACTTTTGGTGCTGATGGTGGCCTTGGCTATATATGGTCTTACGCTTGACGGGGCTAAGGAGGGTATTAAATTCTACCTTGAGCCCGACTTTAGCAAGATTAACGGAAATGTGGTGTCGGAGGCTATGAACCAGGCTTTCTTTACCCTCAGCCTCGGTATCGGCTCCATGGCGATTTTCGGAAGCTACTTAGGTAAGGAACGTTCACTTACGGGTGAGTCGGTAAGCATTATTTTGCTGGATACGTTTGTGGCACTTACTGCGGGACTTATCGTGTTTCCTGCATGCTTCTCATACGGAATTGAGCCAAATGAAGGTGCGGGACTTTTGTTCCTTACACTTCCCAATGTATTTAACGGTATTCCCGGAGGAAGATTCTGGGGTGCGTTATTCTTTATTTTTATGACCTTTGCGGCGTTTTCGACGGTGCTTGCGGTGTATGAGAATATTATTGCGTGCGGTTCCGAAGTGTTTAAGTGGTCACGGAAGAAGACGGCTTGGATTGTGTGCGTGATGATGATTGTGCTTAACATTCCGTTTATCCTCGGTAACAACGTATGGTCGGGCTTCCATGCTTTCGGTATCGAGGGCAAGGATGTGTCCGATCTTGAGGACTTCTTTGTATCGACTTTGATGCTGCCGCTCGGCTCGTTAACTTATGTGTTGTATTGTACCCGTAAGTGGGGCTGGGGCTTTAAGAACTTTACGGATGAAGCCAATGCGGGCAAGGGCCTTAAGTTCCCCAAGTGGATGAAGGGCTATGTTACTTTCGTGCTTCCCGTAATCATTTTGATTGTATTTGTACTCGGTATCTTGTCATACTTTGGTATCGGTAAGTAATTTGAGGTGTTGATGAAGAATCTGATTTTTGATATTGACGGAACTTTGTGGAATACCACCGGAGTGGTGGCAGGCGCCTGGAACAAGGCTGTTCGCGAGATGGCGGTGCCTGAGCTTACGCGGCTTAATGTGACGGCTGATATGCTTAAGAAGGAATTCGGCAAGCCCATGGACGTTATCGCAGACGATTTGTTTGGAGATATCGATGCCGGGGTTAAGGCAAGACTTCTTTCTTTGTGTTGCGAATATGAGCAGGAGGCGCTTGCGGAGTGTGAAGATGACCTTAGATATGAAGGTATGACCGAGACGCTTAAGAAGCTTTCGGAAGACCACAATCTTTTCATCGTCAGCAACTGCCAGGACGGATATATCGAGCTTGTCATTAAGAAGACGGGGCTTTCGGGTATTATCAAGGATTTTGAGTGCTTCGGTCGAACGGAACTTCAGAAGGATGAGAATATCAGGCTTGTGATGGAGCGTAATGGCTTGGCGCCGGCGGATACGGTATATATCGGCGATACTATGGGCGATTTTGTGGCTACGCACAAGGCAGGCATTAAGTTTGTGTATGCTTCGTACGGATTCGGAGATGTTACGGAGCCGGATTACAGTATTGGGGCAATCGGAGAGCTTCTTTCTTTGGCATAAGGCTTACTATCTGTTAATCGGGGTTGTGTAGAATAGTCTCGTTAGGGCAATATATGAAGGGAGACTAATATGGGCGATCTTGAAAACTTGGCAGCACTTAAGAAGATGCTTGAAAGAAAAGATGAGGAAGAAGCGGCTTCTAAGCTTGAGCAGGAGAAGCAGTTTATAGCGGATGCCACGAAGGCGTATCTCGGACACGGAACTCCGGTAACGGGTATTCAGGCGTACGATCCCGAAGAAATGATTGCGTTTCTTAATCTTCCGGCCAAGGAAGTTCAGCGGCGTATGGGAGGCTCCTGGGCCATGATGGATTTTGGTGAGTTCGATACTTTCTGCTATCACATGAAGCAGAAGATTCAAAAATCCGCAACTCTTCTTGACTGGAAGTCATAAAAGATATAAACTTTATTTGTTTCATGAGGGAGTAGCAGGCGGGTAACCGTAGGAAGTCACCAGCACGATCGTAAGATCTGGCATACTTTAAATTGCAAGACTCATGTATAGCGTTCACTATACATGGGATTATCATGAAGATTTACCGGGTGTAGTGAGAGCTGTGCCCGGTTTTGTTTTGCTTAAGGGGGTAGTCATGGCTTCTTTGGCAGGGACCGGAGTATTGTGATTAAGAGAGGATTGTAACATGATAACAGCACTGATTATTTTTGTACTGATGTATATTGGAATGCTTGCTTTTTCCAAGTACAGAGTGTGGTTCGCCCTCGGCGGAGCGGTGGCCATGGTGGTGACCGGAGTATTGTCCGTAACAGCGGTTCCTACTGCCATTAACTGGAACGTAATCATGATGATTACGGGTACCATGGGACTGGTTACATTATTTATCGAGACAGGCATGCCCGCACGACTTGCGGACCTTATGCTTAAGAAGATGCCCAATGCCTGCGCGGCGATTGTTGCGTTGTGCGTATTCTCGGGCGTTGTGTCGGCATTCGTTGATAACGTTGCGACCGTTTTGATGGTTGCGCCCGTGGGTCTTGCGATTTGTAAGAAGTTAAAGATTAATCCTGTGTCGGTAATTATTTCGATTGCCGTGTCTTCGAACTTGCAGGGAGCTGCAACATTGGTAGGTGATACCACATCGATTCTGCTCGGCGGATATGCGGGAATGAGCTTTATTGATTTCTTGTTCTGGCAGGGTAAGTTCTCTATATTCTGGGCGGTTGAGCTCGGCGCGCTTGGTACTGTAGTGATTCTTTATTTTATCTTCAGAAAGCAGAAGCAGCCCGTTACGGCAGAACGTCTCACACCCGTAACCGACCATGTTCCCGGTATCATGCTGGTACTTGTGGTTGTGTGCCTCATTATTGCTTCTTTCTTTGAGATACCTGTAATCGATGAGATTAAGAACGGTCTTATTTGCATGACTTTATTTATCATTGAGCTTGTGCGCAATATGCTCTCACATAAGAGCACGGCGCCCCTTAAGCTGGTTCTTAAGGAAATGGACTACCAGACTCTGCTCATGCTCTGCGGACTTTTCACCGTAATCGCAGGTATTACCGAGGCAGGCATCATCGACAAGATTGCAGACTGGTTCTCGGGTCTTGGCGGCGGCAACTTGTTCGTGCTTTACACGATTATCGTATTCGGTTCCGTGCTTGTATCAGCTTTCGTGGACAACATTCCCTATGTGGCAGCCATGCTTCCGGTTGTGCAGAGTATCTCGCTTAAGCTTGGTATCAACCCTGTAGTACTGTACTTTGGACTTCTTACCGGCGCGACCCTTGGCGGTAACATCACACCTTTCGGCGCCTCCGCGAATGTTGCGGGTATCGGCATCCTTAAGAAGGAAGGTTATACTGTCAAGAATTCGGACTTCTTTAAGATAGGTATTCCTTTTACCTTTACGGCTGTGATAATCGGCTATGCGTTTATATGGCTGGTTTGGGCGTAAGATTTATAGTGGCTATTTGATTAATGTGGGCTCCGCTACGGCGGAGCTCATTTTTTCTTTTGCAATGCATAAAAAGAAGAATTGGCCGATTTTATCCATTGTTTTGCTCTCAACATTTTGCTAGGCAATGGATAAATTTCGGAAAAAGAAGAATTTATGCATTGTATTATGGTATTAAATGGGACGAAATGGCTTTAAGAGAGGTGCAGAAGACTGATAACAATGCATAAAACAGCCAAAATCCTTTTTTTATCCGTTGTCACCATGAATACCGAGGAAAAAACAATGCATAAAAACCTGAAAATCGAAAATTTATCCATTGCACCCAAAAACATCTATGCGAAAACAATGGATAAAATCCTAAAACCGACGATTTTATGCATTCCCTCGCAGCGGAGCAACGAGAAATCGGACCGGCGAGCAGGCCGGCCATGCGAAGCGACAGAAATTAAATATAAAAAAACAATAAAAAGCCAAAATATTGCTTGCAATCCCCACGCGAGGGTATTATAAATGTATATGTGATAAAAATTAGCACTCGGACATACAGAGTGCTAACAATATAAATCAGGAGGCGAAGTCATGAAGTTAACACCACTTAACGACAGAGTCGTTTTAAAGCAGTTGGTTGCTGAAGAGACCACAAAGTCCGGCATTGTTTTGCCCGGTCAGAATAAGGAGAAGCCCCAGCAGGCAGAAGTTGTTGCTGTAGGCCCCGGCACAGAAGAAGTTAAGATGCAGGTTAAGGTGGGAGACAAGGTTATTTATTCCAAGTACTCAGGCACCGAAGTTAAACTTGACGAAGAAGAATACATCATTTGCAAGCAGGACGATATCCTTGCTGTAATTGACTAAGGAGGATATTTACAATGGCTAAAGAGATTAAGTACGGAGCCGACGCAAGACAGGCTCTCGAAGCAGGCGTTAACAAGCTTGCGGATACAGTTAGGGTTACTCTTGGACCCAAGGGAAGAAACGTAGTTCTTGATAAGTCCTACGGCGCACCCCTTATTACCAACGACGGTGTTACAATCGCCAAAGAAATCGAGCTTGAAGACGCTTTTGAAAACATGGGCGCTCAGCTTGTTAAAGAAGTTGCTACCAAGACCAATGACGTAGCAGGTGACGGTACCACAACCGCTACAGTTCTTGCACAGGCAATGATTAACGAAGGCATGAAGAACCTTGCAGCAGGCGCTAACCCCATCGTACTTCGTAAGGGTATGAAGAAGGCTACCGACAAGGCTGTTGAAGCCATCAAGAACATGAGCCAGAAGGTTAACGGAAGCGAGCACATCGCAAGAGTTGCCGCTATTTCCGCAGGCGATGACAAGGTAGGCGAGATGGTTGCCAAGGCTATGGAGACAGTTTCCGGCGACGGCGTAATCACCATCGAAGAGAGCAAGACCATGGAAACCGAACTAGAACTCGTTAAAGGTATGCAGTTCGACAGAGGCTACATTTCAGCATACATGGCTACAGATATGGATAAGATGGAAGCAGTTCTTGACGATCCTTACATCCTTATCACCGACAAGAAGATCAGTAACATTCAGGAGATTCTTCCTTTACTTGAGCAGATTGTTCAGTCCGGCTCCAAGCTTTTAATCGTAGCTGAAGACGTTGAAGGCGAAGCTCTTACCACATTAATCGTTAACAAACTTCGCGGTACCTTCAATGTAGTGGCAGTTAAGGCTCCCGGCTACGGCGACAGAAGAAAACAGATGCTTGAGGACATCGCAGTTCTTACAGGCGGTCAGGTAATTTCTTCCGAACTCGGCCTTGAGTTAAAAGAAGCTACACTTGACATGCTCGGCCGTGCTAAGTCCGTTAAGGTACAGAAAGAAACCACCGTTATCGTTGACGGTTGCGGCGACAAGGCTGCAGTTTCTGCTCGTATTAACCAGATTAAGGGCCAGATTGAGACCACCACTTCAGACTTTGACAAAGAGAAGCTTCAGGAAAGACTTGCCAAGCTCTCCGGCGGTGTTGCAGTTATCCGCGTAGGTGCTGCTACCGAAACCGAGATGAAGGAAGCTAAGCTTCGTATGGAAGATGCTCTTGCAGCTACCCGTGCGGCAGTTGAAGAAGGTATCATCTGCGGCGGTGGTTCCGCATACATCCACGCTTCCAAGGAAGTTAAGAAGCTTGCAGACGAGCTTTCAGGCGACGAGAAGACTGGTGCCAACATCGTATTAAAGGCTATGGAAGCACCTCTTTACCACATCGCTTACAACGCAGGCTTAGAAGGCTCCGTAATCATCAACAAGGTTAAAGAATCCGCAGTAGGCGTAGGCTTTGACGCATACAAAGAAGAGTATGTTGACATGGTTAAGGCAGGTATCCTCGATCCTGCTAAGGTTACAAGAACCGCTCTTCAGAACGCAACATCAGTAGCAAGCACCTTCTTAACCACAGAATCTGCAGTAGCTACCATCAAGGAGCCCCAGCCTCCGATGCCCGCAGGCGGCGGAATGGGCGGAATGTACTAATTCCATAAAGGCTTTAATTATGAGGCCGGTACGTGTATGCGTACCGGCCTGTTTTTTTGCTAGCATACAATTAATTGGTTTATGTTAACATGTAAAAAATATGTCGGTTAAAAAGGCCGGCACGATGTAGGAGGGAAAAATGAAAGGATTATTAACTGTTTCAGCAGATCGAATCAAAGAGCTAAAAGTGGAGGATAAATTCAAATTTGTCTTTAATAAGATTCTTCGCTTTTTTGCAGTTACGGTAATAGTGCTGGTATTTACCATTGCCATAAGCCTTACATCTATTTCTGCAATGCAGAAAAACTATGAAATCGGTAATGTGCAGGGCGAAATTCGTATCGATATTCAGGCCCTTTCAAAAGCCTTTCTTTGGGCAATGTCGGCGCCTGACCAGGCTATTAGGGATGAACAGCTTGGAAAGGCAATGGAGAAGTTTGACGAATTCGATGCCAATCTTAAAACTTTTTCGAAACTATATTCCAATCAGGCTAATCTTAACAAAGTAAGCGCCGATTTAAAAACGGTTAAGGCTAACGGTGTTAAGCTTGGAGAAATGTTTAAAGACGGAAGCAGTAATGAGGAAGTATTCTATTTCTTTAACGATACGCTGTATCCTTCAATTGATGTTGTTGTTAAGGATTTAAAGGCGGTTTCGGCAGAAACCGGCGCTTCGGCGGTATCGGTATATAAGACCAGTATGGTAGTGGTTATAGTGATGATGACCGTATCGGCACTGATTGTAGTCGGTATACTTATATTCATCGTAAATGCAAGACGCGTATTCAGCGGAGCTATCCTTGAACCTGTCAATGAGATATCCGAAGCGGCCGATTCCATGGCCAAGGGCAAGATGAAGATTTCCATCAATTACGATGCCGATGATGAGCTTGGAAGACTTGCAAAAGACCTCGACCATTCAACCACAGTTATAGAAAAAGTTGTTAACGATATCAGTGAATCTCTTGACAGAGTGGCTTCCGGCGATTTTTCAAGAAGTACAAATCATCCCGAACTTTATGTTGAGGATTTTGCACCGATTAAAGAAGCGGTGGACAGAATCGTATCACAGCTTTCGGGAACAATCAGAGACGTTAAAACAGCTTCATCAAAGGTTGCTCAGGATGCTTCAAATCTTGCCAGCGCAGCGTCGGATCTTGCCGAAGGCGCTACAGATCAGGCTGCAGCGGTTGAAGAACTTACCGCAAGCGTTGAAAGCGTTAACAACCAGACCAAGGATATGGCTGCTTCAGCCGAGAAGGGTGTAGACCTTGCCAAGCAGGTGCGCCACGAAGCGGAAGTCAGCGCCGAGAGAATGCAGGAAGTTACCAACGCCATGGAGCGAATCACCGATGCGTCACACCAAATCGAGCAGGTTACAAATGCTATCGAAGGCATTGCAAAGCAGACCCAGCTTCTTGCGCTTAACGCATCAATCGAAGCCGCAAGAGCAGGTGAAATGGGTAAAGGATTCGCTGTTGTTGCCGACGAAATCAGTTCTCTTGCCAATGAAAGTTCAGAGGCTGTTAAGAATACTCACGAGCTTATCGCAGGCACCATTCAGGAAATTGAAAACGGTAACCATGTTGTTGAGATGACCACGGAAGCCCTCGGCAGAGTGCAGGATTCCGTTAACAGTATCGCTGAAATAGTTCAGGAGTCCGGCGAGCTTGCCAAGTCGCAGGCTCAGAACATGGACGAAATCAGCAAGGGTATCGAGCAGATTGCTGTGGTAGTACAGAACAATACCGCAACCGCTCAGGAGTCAAGCGCCGTATCCACCGAGCTTTCGACTCAGTCCGAAGAGCTCAATACGCTTGTAAGCCAGTTCGTTGTTTAATTCAGTGCAATACCCCCGCCTTTCGAGACATTGACTCCGAAGGGCGGGGCTTTATTAGGAATCATGAACCTGTGTTGTAGGTTCATGATGAAAAGCATTAGCTTTAAAATGCTTTTCACGCGAAGAGTTCCACACTCGTTTTGGTATTTCACAAAACGAGTGTATTGGTGGAATTCGTAAACCCCAAGCTTTTGTGTTATAATACCCCCATGAGTGTAAAGATTAGGGGATTTGTCAAAAGAATAAGCGTATTAATCTTAGGAGCAGCGATGCTCCTTCTTAGTGCATGCAGACAAACCGAACGAAACGCACTCATATCCGATATTTCCGAGAAATACAGCGTCCCTAACGACAAGCAGCTCATCGTCTATACTTCCCACAAAGAAGAAGTATATCTTCCCATCATAAGAGAATTTGAAAACCGCACCGGCATATGGGTAGAGATTCATGCCGGCGGTACTACCGAGATGTTTAAGCAAGTACGTACGGCGGCTGAAGAAGGCGCCTGCGACATAATGTTCGGAGGCGGTATAGAGTCCTTCGAAGCGGGCAGAGACATGTTCCTTCCCTATGAAGTCTCGGACAAAGAAAGCCTTGATTCAAACTACTTATCCGACGGCAATTCCTGGACACCGTTCACGGAACTTCCCCTGGTATTTATATACAACAACAAACTGGTGCCCGAGTCCGAAGCGCCTGCCACATGGGCGGAGCTTATAGACTCTAAGTGGAGAGGGCAGATTGCTTTTGCCGACCTGCACAGTTCGGGTACGAGTTATACCATTCTTTCGACAATTTCACAGATGAGCAATAAGCCTTTAAAGGACTCGATGGAAGCCTTTCTTAATAATCTTGACGGGCGCGTATTAACTTCGTCTGGGCAGATTATCGAGCAGGTTTCGGACGGTTCTTTCCTGATGGGTATTACGCTTGAAGAGACTGCCAAGAAAGCGATTCAGGCAGGTTACGACATTTCAATGGTATATCCGGCAGACGGTACCAGCGCGGTGCCGGACGGAGTTGCCATGGTTAAGAACGCGCCGCATAGCTACAATGCGGGCTTGTTCATAGATTTTGTTACAGGCTACGATACTCAGGCATATGCGATGGATGAGTTCTTAAGACGTCCCATTCGCACCGATATTATCCTGCCCGAAGGCTATTCGGCCATTGACCAGATTGAATTTGACATAGAGAAATCCGCCGCAGAGGAAGAAGAAATCTTTAACCTCTGGGACGAGATTTTCGGTAAGGAGGACTGATATGGGCTTTATCAGACACTCCTTCAAAAGAAGACTTTTCTTTATCATACTGTCAGTAACCCTGGTTCTTGTAATCTTCGGAGGAATACTTACAATTCAGGGATTCCAGGCAAGAATCCGCGCCGACCATGAGAGAGAAGACAGGGAGCAGGAAATTGCAATCGGTAACAAGATTGATGATGTTCTGACTCTTTCCGAGAGTGTTCTTGACAAGATAGCGGAGAGTGACGCGCTTAAGAAAGCTTTAATGCCGGGGCCGAAGAACGACCTTGATACATATTCGGCGCTTTATGAAGTGACTGCCGATATCAGAGACTATGCCGTGGTGGATTTGTACCTTGGCGGCACCAGTAAGTTCAGCACCAGACGAGGTGTTGCATCGGAGGAGCTTCCCACCAATTATGCAGTGCTTAGGGAGGCGGATCAGGCAGCGGGCGAGACCGTATATGCTATGGATCCGTCTGATGCCACAGAATCAGGGGCAACCCTTATAATCGCAAGAAAGATTACCGATGTAGGTGCCAAGGGCTATGCCGTAATAAGAATTACCCAAAACGAATTAAAACGTATCCTTGCAGGTTCTTTTAACGCAAGAGACGGTTTTATGCTTACGGATAAATTCTTCCGACCTTTCTGCCTTATGGGAACGGCGGAGAGTAAGAATAACCTTTCGGTAATACGTAAGAACCTATTTAAGAATGACCTGTACAACAAAGACATAGAAGAGAACGTATACATTTCGGAAGTGGGCGACAGCGGACTGATAAGCATCTATATCACACCTCCCGCTTTTGAAAAATCTGCAGTGCGCGCGGGCTA
Source organism: Lachnospiraceae bacterium (assembly GCA_017544835.1). Taxonomy (GTDB): domain Bacteria; phylum Bacillota; class Clostridia; order Lachnospirales; family Lachnospiraceae; genus UBA1258. The sequence continues at coordinate 11,756 of JAFYDI010000109.1, forward strand.
CCAGATTGTGCTTATGCAGGTTGTTATAAGTATACTTTTGTGCCTGCTTGTGGCCTCGAGACTCAGTTCTTCTTTTTCAAAGCCCATCAATACGTTAAGCGTTGCGATGAAGCAGTTTAGAAAGGGCGACTTTGATACCAAGATAGACCTTAACAGAGAGGATGAATTCGGGCAGTTAGCGTCGGGCTTTAATAAGATGACGGCGCGCCTTAAAGATACCATGCGAGAGCGCGTGGAAGCGGAGAGAAAGGTTAATGAAGCCCACATAGAGCTTATGCAGGCTCAGCTTAATCCGCACTTCCTCTACAACACTCTTGATACCATCAAGTGGGTTGCGAAGGCCAATCAGGTGCCGGAGGTGGCGACTCTTTCTTCGTCACTGGCAACCATCTTAAGAACCGGCATTTCCGAGAATCAGTTCTGCCTGCTTGAAAGCGAGCTTGACCTTGTGCGTAACTACTGCGATATTCAGAAGATAAGGTTTGACGACTGCTTTGACCTTGAAATAGAGGTCAAAGAAAGCATCGCCAAAGCATATGTTCCCAAGCTCATCCTTCAGCCGCTTGTGGAGAATTCAATCATTCACGGACTTGAAGGAAGAAGCGACGGCCGCATTAAGATTACCGCCGACAGACTTTCTTCCGACAAGGACACAGATTCCGACACTCTCGTAATAACCGTAAGCGACAACGGTAAGGGTATAAGCGACGAAATGATTAAGCTTATTGAGACTGATGACCCCGAGGCGTTAAAAGGACACCTGGGGCTTAAGAACGTAAATACCATAATCCGCCTCTATTACGGAAGCGAGTATGGAGTAAGTGCCAAGCGCACTGAGACAGGTACAGAGATGACTGTGCGTCTTCCTTTTTCCACGGAGACGCCGGTCAAAGAACGGGAGATAACACCATGACATCCGTTATGATAGTGGACGATGAGAAATATGTAAGAATGGGCATCAAGGAAGAAACCGACTGGGCACTTATAGGCTGCGAAGTGGTGGCTGAGGCGGCCAACGGAGAGGAAGCACTGGCCAAGGCTGAAGAGACCCGCCCGGACCTTGTAATATCCGATATCAGAATGCCTAAGATGGACGGAATAGAGCTTGCGGAGAAACTTATAGAGAAGTACCCGGCAATAAAGGTCATATTCCTGACTGCATACAATGAGTTTGAATATGCGCGCCAGGCAGTTCGTATAGGTGTAAGCGATTACCTCTTAAAGCCCTTTAAAGACGGTGAACTGGAGGCATCTGTTCAGAGACTTCTTCATCTTCATCCCAATACTCCGGCATCGGTTGTGGAGCTTGAGAATACACTTATTCCGCTTAAAGACAAGGCCGACATAGCCAACAGATATGTGCAGACCGCGCTTACTTATATAGAAGAGCATTACGCCGACCTTGATTTCTCCATAGGTAAGCTTGCCGACTCCATGGGGGTGAGCGAAGGCCACATAAGCAGGCTTTTTAAGTCGGAGACGGACGTAGGCATTAACAACTACCTGACCCGCTATCGCATCAGAAAAGCCATGGATTACCTTAAGGATGTTCAGGTGAAAGTCTACGAAGTGGCCGAGAAAGTGGGTTATCAGGACATAGCATATTTTTCCAACACATTTAAAAAACTGGTCGGCAAGTCGCCCTCAGACTATCAGACCAAAGGCCTTGAATAAAGATGTGAATTTTTTACAAAAAATATCAGTTTTGTCCTCTGCAAATTATAAACATGCACAAGTAGAATGTACTTATCAGGAAGCAATAACACAGATAAGTACATTCTTTTTATTGCCATAGTGGCATTATCTGTGCAAATTGCGTAAAGGAGGAAACACATACTATGAAAAAGAAACTGTTGGCAACACTTTTGGCTTGCACACTGGTAGTTTCAAGCTTCGCTGCTTGCGGTAAGACCGAGACAAGCGCAGGCGGAGAGACACCTGCATCCAAGACAGAGACAACACAGACAGAAGTTAAGAACGATACCCCTGTAGAAGAACTTACAGGTATCGACTTAATCATCAAAGAAGCCGAAGGCATGACAATGGAAGAACTTGCCAAGAAGGCTATTGAAGAATCAAACGGAAAGACATTCTACGGCGTAGGTAACTCTAGCCGCGGTAAGTCAGCACTTCCCAAGTTCATCGAGTACTTACAGTCAATCGATGCTAACTACAGCATGGAATTTGAATGGCAGCAGCCCAAGAACAATAAGATCTTCGAGCAGCTTACCTCTGACTCTTTAAAGAGCACCGGTACATTCGCAATGACCCTTATCCAGGACGGTAACCAGATTCAGTCTAAGATGGTTGACACAGGTATTTTAAAGACCTTCGTTCCCAAGGAATGGGCAGAAGCCAACGGCACAACCGCTGACGCTTTCACAGGTTTCTTACCTCTTCAGACACTTAACAAAGTATTCATGTTTAACTGCACAGGCGACGCTAAGTTCACCAACTGCTGGGATTTCGTATACGAAGGTTCACACCCCTTATTCATGGGCGTTGATTCTGAAATCGTAGGTAAGAACTTCCTCATGATGCTTACAGAGGATAAGTACGCAGGATGGCTTAAAGACGCATACGATAAGCTGGATGCTACCAAGAAGGCTTACTTCGAGCCCACCATTCAGGCTATGCAGTCTGATGCTCAGGATTTAGGCCTCGGCGCTAACGGCGCATACGCACTTGCATGGATTAAGCTTTGGGTTAACAACTACAACGAGCAGACCGATGACGGCCCTATCTGCAACACACTTGTAGATGCATCCGCTACCGATCAGTCAGGTCTCCTTGTTTATTCAAAACTTCGTTCCGTAGAAGAATCCGCATCCGTATCTGTTAACAACATCAAGGTTGCAGCTTACGAAGACGGTTACACCGGTATCGGCGGTTACGGTTACTGCCACTACTTATTCCTTACCAAGAACAGTCCTCTTCCTTGGACAGCATGTGCATTCATCGCATACATGACCTGTACAGAATCAGGCTTCGAAGCATGGGGCAAGGACATGGGCGGTTACTCAGCTAACCCTAACGTTGCTAAGGAAATCGAAGATAAGTTCCAGCACTCTCAGGGCGGCGGCACAGAATTCCCCGCTAAGAACGACAGAGGTTACGACTGGTGGACAGGCGAAGGCAAAGGCGAACTCGTACTTGAAGATCCCCTTTACTGCTCAGAAGTATCCTTCACAGTAGGAAGCTGGATCGACGTACTCGATCACTATAAGCCCGAATAAGTAATAAGCTGTTTAAGGGGGTGTCGCTTCCCGCAAGTGGCACCCCTGTTTTTAGAAAAAGAAGGAGCATCCTATGCAGGAAAATATTAAACCTGACAGGGTGGCAATATTTAAGAACAAGGTAAAGACATGGTTTTCCCAACCGCAAAATATCATTCTTTTGCTGTTCGGAATAGTACTTACCTTCAGCACGGTTGCCCCCATTGTCGCTATTGTCAAAGACACATTTTCGATACATCCGGGCACCATTGACCAGCACTTAACCAAGCGTGCATCGGGGTATACGATAGTCAATTATATCGATTTGTTTACGAGTAAGCTTGCGAAGACCAACCTCTGGAATCCGCTTGTAAATACCGTATTCTTATCGATACTTACATGTATCATATCCATTCTGTTCGGCGGACTTTTCGCTTTCTTGGTTACAAGAACGGATATGAAGTTCAAAAAATACTTAAGCTCGATATTCATTTTCCCTTATATCATGCCTCAGTGGACACTCGCAGTAGTATGGCAGCACATGTTCTACTCAAATAAGGTGACGGGCACATCGGACGGACTCTTAGCATCCTTGTTCCACGTGTACTTCCCTCACTGGTGGTGCCAGGGATTATTCCCGAGTGCTATGGTATTGGGACTTCACTATGCACCTTTCGCATACATCTTAATCGGCGGAATATTTAAGAACATGGACGCTAACCTTGAAGAGGCAGCAACCATCTTAGATACGCCCAAGACCAAGATTATGTTTAAGGTAACGCTTCCCATGATTAAACCCGCAATCCTGTCAACCATTCTTTTGGTATTCGGCAGTGCGATGGGAAGTTATCCTGTTCCTCATTATTTGAACCTTACGACTCTTTCGACCAAGTACATTTCCATGAACAGTAAGTACACCGGCGAGGCAAGTATCCTTGCAATCATCATGATGATATTCGGTGTAATCATTCTCGGAATGAACCAGTTAAGCCTTAAGAGCCGCAAAAATTACACCACTGTAACCGGTAAGTCGGGTCAGCTTACTAAGCTTCGAATCGGTAAGATAGGAAAGTACCTTGTAGGTATCATCTTTATCCTTGTTACTTTCTTTACCAGTATCTGGCCGATACTATTATTCGCACTTGAGACCTTCTTGCCTAACCCCGGTGACTACAGCTTCCTCTACACAGGAAACCTTGCTCACCTGACTACAAAGTGGTGGGTTACCAACGAGAATATTACAGAAAACGGTATGTACGGCCAGCCCGGTATCCTTTACAACAACACAATCTGGCATGCGTTCTTAGGAACCTTGTTACTTGCTGTTGTATGTGCGCTTATCGCAGGTACCATCGGAACCTTAATCGGTTATGCGGTTGCCAAGAAGAGAAGAAATAAGTGGGCCAATTACGTTAACAACGTAGCATTCTTACCCTACTTAATGCCTTCAATCGCAGTCGGCGCGGCTTTCTTTATACTGTTTTCGAATGAAAAGATTAACCTTTTCAATACATATACGCTTCTTATCATCGCGGGTGTTGTCAAATACATACCCTTTGCATCAAGAAGCTCGCTTAACTCAATGCTTCAGATAAGCGGTGAGCTTGAAGAAGCCGCACTTATTCAGAATGCATCGTGGTTTAAGCGAATGACGAAGATCATAATCCCGATTCAGAAATCTTCGATTATCAGCGGATATCTGCTTCCGTTTATGACCTGCTTAAGAGAATTGTCACTGTTCTTACTTTTGTGTACTCAGGGCTTCATTCTTTCGACGACCCTTGATTACTTTGATGAGATGGGACTGTACGCATTCTCCAGTGCCATTAACTTAATCCTCATTGTGACGATTCTTGTATTCAATACTTTAGTTAACAAACTCACCGGGGCGAGCCTGGACGACGGCATAGGAGGTAAGTAAGATGCCTGAAATTAAACTTGAAAATATAACCAAGCGCTGGGGTAAATTTTTTGGTGTTGACAATGTAAGCCTTGATATCCCCAACAATTCATTCATAACACTTCTTGGTCCCTCCGGCTGCGGTAAGACCACAATCCTTCGTATGATTGCGGGTCTTGAGACTCCCACGGAAGGACGTATCACAATCGGCGACAAGGTAGTATTCGATTCCAATGCCGGAATTAACGTACCTGCCAACAAAAGAAAGGTCGGATTCTTATTCCAGAACTACGCTTTGTGGCCCAACATGACGGTTTATGAGAATATTTCTTTTGGCCTTAAGAACATCAATGAAGAGATGCCCGTAGTGGACGTTGAAGCCAAGCGTGCCGCTGACATGGTGAGAGCGTTAAGCAACGGCGCCAAGGTCAAAGAAGTCATCGAAGAGTGCCGAGACAAAAACGGCAAACTTGATGAAAAGAAAGCATATGTTAAGTTAATCGATAACTTTACACTTTCAATTTATACCGCGAAGGACCTCTTTAACTTAAAGGTGCATGAGGCTTCCGACCCGAATGCTTTTGCCAAGGGCAAGGCTGCTACATATGCAGAGAAGCTTGAGAGCATTAAGACCAAGTACCGCAGCGAAGGCAAGGATTTAAACGATGCTTTCGAAGTAACTAAGGACGGCGCTCCCGTTATTGAAAAAAGAAAGCTTACCAAGGAAGAGATTGACTCGCAGGTAAGAGCATGCTCGAGAATCGTTAAAATCGGTATGTTCATGGACCGTTATCCCGCAGAGCTTTCGGGCGGTCAGCAGCAGAGAGTTGCCATTGCAAGAACTTTGGCTCCTAAGCCGCAGGTTCTTTTTATGGACGAGCCTTTGTCTAACCTTGATGCGAAGTTACGTCTTGAGATGAGATATGAGCTTCAGAGACTTCACGTAGAGACCGGAAGCACCTTCGTATACGTTACGCACGACCAGATGGAAGCTATGACGCTTGCTACAAGAATCTGTCTTGTAAACAACGGCGTACTTCAGCAGTATGCGGCTCCTCTTGAAGTGTACAACAGACCCGCGAACCTTTTTGTAGCCGACTTCGTAGGCAATCCTTCCATGAACTTCGTGGATGCAAAGGGTAAGCAGAATGAAGACGGCAGCGTTTCTCTTGATATTCTGGACGGAATCAAGGCACGTTTTGTACCGGGCAAGCCTTTAGGCATTTCCGACTGGAAGGCCAATCGTGACAAAGAAGCACTTGAAAAGGCAGAGGAAGAGAAGAGGCGCCTAGCACGCAAGGGTGCCGTTGAAAAGACCAACAAGGACGAGGTATTTAAGTATCACGTACAAAAGGTCGAAGAGGAAGACGACAGCTTAATGGATGCTCCCGTTATCACTGAGGATGATTACGTAATCGGTATCCGTCCCGAGGCAATCGATATTGAACCGGACGGACACACCGAGGCTACCATCTACGGCGCGATGCCCACAGGTATGGAGTCAACTCTTAAGCTAAGAGTCGGCGAATATCTCCTTACAAGCGTGGTATTCGGTAACAGCATCTACTCAATTGACCAGAAAGAGAAGATTAATATAAATGGCGAAGATATCCTGCTATTTGATCGCAAATCAGGCAAGCTTATCACCGCCGGCAGGCTTGAAATTTAAGACTAATGCGCGAAAGGCGCCGCTCTCACACGAGGGTGGCGCTTTTTGCGTTAAATTATGGCGGTGCGTATGCAGTGAGAGTCTGCCTTAACTGCGATTTTGTCGATATTCAAAGGTCAGAATAGGGTTGTAATGCATAAGTCATTGGTAATTCGCATCTTATGCATTGGTTTTGGCTTGTCATTTTGGTACATAATGACTAAAAAACGGAAAAACGCAGATTTATGCATTGTTTTTACCAATATGTGTTCTTTTGCCGGAGAGATGCGAGGAGAAAAAAGAAATATTAATGCATAAGGGTAAAAAAAACTATATCTTATTCATCGTCCTATTTTTTTAGAACAGAATAATAATGCATAAATGAGCCGAGAATAGAAATTTAGGCATTGCCTACCCCACAATGGGATACCTATAGGAAATGTGCTTAATAAATTTGTAAGAACTATTCGGAAAAATAAAGGAATCCCGGGTTGTAGGGCAAAGAATCACATGATAAAATGATTACGACAATCGGAAAACGAGGAAATTTGACATGACTAAACTTGAAGAAGCAAGAGAAATGTTCAGTCAAGACCTATACGCCACCAAGCTTACCGGAGCGGTAATAGATGAGGTGGGCATAGACTCGGCTAAGTGCAGTTTAAAGATTACACCAGACCACAGAAATGCATACGGTGGAGTGATGGGCGGTGCGATATATACTTTGGCGGATTTTGCTTTTGCCGTGGCATCTAATTTTGATAAGCCGGTGGCGGCGGTAAGCGTTGTAGGACAGGCAAGCTTCATGAGTGCTACGAAAGGCTCGATTTTATATGCGGAGGCGAAGCTTCTTAAGGACGGTCGCACCAATTGCTTTTACGAGGTGAGAGTGACGGACGACCTTGGCAAGCTTGTATCGGTTGTAAATTTCAATGGAGCACATGTGCCGAAGCATTAATCGGGCACCATAGGTTAAATATGGGGGTATGCCATAAAGAAGCGTAAAGAAATATATAAATGCTTGCATTTCTTACGCTCTTATGGTAAGATACCTAAGGTCTGTGAATATGCACAGATGTAACCATTAACCCTTTTCAAGGTTTTAAGACACTCCGACTTAGGACTTTGGAAACGGCGATTTTAGAAACATAGGAGGATTAAGAAATGATTTCTAAAGAGAAGAAGCAGGCAATTATCAAAGAGTATGCAAGAACCGAAGGCGACACAGGTTCACCCGAAGTTCAGGTAGCTGTTCTTACAGCTCGTATCCAGGAGCTTACAGAGCACTTAAAGGCTAACCCTAAGGATAACCACTCTGCAAGAGGTATGTACATGATGATCGGTCAGAGACGTGGATTACTTGACTACCTCAAGAAGAAAGATATCGAAAGATATCGTGAATTAATCGCTAAGCTTGGTCTTAGAAAGTAATAACACATATAAGGGGTGGGTATTTATATCCACCCTTTTGTTGTTATACTGAAGGATTTTTAGCGATTAATTTGCAAGAAACCCGGTAACGAGTAGAAGAAGCTTCCGAGACCACTTATAGTCTCACAAGGGTTTTCTTTTGCGAAGCTATAAGTAGTTTCGGCATCTTCTACTCCCAATAAATTATAAGGAGAATGTAAAATGTTCGACACTTTTACAATGGACCTCGCAGGTCGTACCTTACGCGTTGACATCAACCGCGTAGGTAAGCAGGCTAACGGTTGTGCATTCATGCACTACGGCGATACCACCGTACTTAGTACTGCAACAGCATCAGATGCTCCCAGAGAGGGCATCGATTTCTTCCCTCTTTCAGTTGAATACGAGGAGAAGTTATACGCCGTTGGTAAGATTCCCGGCGGTTTCAATAAGAGAGAAGGCAAGGCATCCGAGAACGCTATTCTTACAAGCCGCGTTATCGACCGTCCTATGCGTCCCTTATTCCCCAAGGATTATCGTAACGATGTAACCCTTAACAACATGGTAATGTCAGTTGATCCCGATTGCCGTCCCGAGCTTGTAGCAATGCTTGGTTCCGCTATCGCAACCTGCATTTCTGATATTCCTTTCGACGGCCCTTGCGCTATGACTCAGGTAGGACTTATTAATGGTGAGTTCATCATCAACCCTACTCAGGAGCAGTGGAAGAACGGCGATCTTCAGATGACAGTTGCTTCTACCAAGCAGAAAGTTATCATGATTGAAGCAGGCGCTAAGATCGTTCCCGAAGACAAGATCATCGAGGCTATTTACAAGGCTCACGATGTTAACCAGACAGTTATCGCTTTCATCGAGGAAATCGTTGCCAAGGTTGGCAAGAAGAAGCACGAATACGAAAGCTGCGCTATTCCCGCAGAAATGTTCGATGCAATGAAGGCAATCGTAACTCCCGAAGAAATGGAAGTTGCGGTATTTACCGACGAGAAGCAGGTTAGAGAAGAGAACATCCGCGTAATCACCGAGAAGTTCAAAGAAGCTTTCGCTGAGAACGAAGAGTGGCTTGCTATCCTTGGTGAAGCAGTTTACCAGTACGAGAAGAAGACAGTTCGTAAGATGATCCTTAAGGACCACAAGCGTCCCGACGGTCGTGAGATCACTCAGATCAGACCTCTTGCAGCTGAAGTTGATATTATCCCCAGAGTTCATGGTTCTTCCATGTTCACCAGAGGACAGACACAGATTTGTGACGTATGTACTCTTGCTCCTCTTTCAGAGGTTCAGAAGGTTGACGGTCTTGACGAGAACGTTGTAGCCAAGAGATACATGCACCACTACAACTTCCCCGCTTACTCCGTAGGTGAGACCAAGGTAAGCCGCGGACCCGGACGTCGTGAAATCGGTCACGGTGCACTTGCAGAAAGAGCACTTCTTCCCGTACTTCCTTCAGAAGAAGAGTTCCCTTACGCAATCCGTTGCGTATCCGAAACCTTTGAATCCAACGGTTCTACTTCAATGGGTTCCACCTGTGCATCCTGTATGTCCCTTATGGCTGCAGGTGTTCCGATTAAGGCTATGGTAGCAGGTATTTCCTGTGGTCTTGTTACAGGCGATACAGATGATGACTTCGTACTTCTTACCGATATCCAGGGCTTAGAGGACTTCTTCGGAGACATGGACTTCAAGGTAACCGGTACTACAGAAGGTATCACCGCTATCCAGATGGATATTAAGATTCACGGTCTTACAAGACCCATCGTTGAAGGCGCTATCGCACGTTGCCGTGAAGCTCGTCTCTTTATCATGGACAACTGCATGAAGCCCGCCATCGCTGAGCCCAGACCTACCGTTAATGAATACGCACCCAAGATTGTTTCCATACAGATCGATCCCGAGAAGATCGGTGATGTTGTGGGACAGAAGGGTAAGACCATTAACGCTATCATCGCTCAGACCGGCGTTAAGATTGATATTACCGATGACGGTATGGTAAGCGTATGCGGTACCGACATCGAAATGATAAATAAAGCCGTTGAGCTCATCAACATTATCGTATCCGACTTCGTTGAAGGCGAGATTTACAAGGGTAAGGTTGTAAGCATCAAGGAATTTGGCGCATTTATCGAATTCGCACCTGGAAAAGAAGGCATGGTTCACATTTCCAAGATTGCCAAGGAAAGAATTGACCATGTAGAAGACGTTCTTACACTCGGCGACAAGGTTACCGTTAAGTGCCTTGGCAAAGACAAGATGGGTCGCATCAGCTTCTCCATCAAGGACGCTCAGTAAGATTTGATTTTTGGGCAGGTGCACTTAAACGTGCACCTGCTTATTTTTTACCGAAAGGAAGATAGATTACATGAAAAAATCAGTAAGATATGTCATTTATCTTGCCATCTGTGCGATACTTGTCGCACTCGACCAGATTACCAAGAACCTTGCGGTGGCAGCCCTTAAGGGTAAGGACAACGCCGTATGGATTAAAAATGTTTTTGAACTTGAATATTGTGAGAATACGGGGGCTGCTTTTTCAAGCTTTACCGGCAAGCAGGGATTTTTACTTGCAATTACAAGCATCGTACTTGTACTTATCCTTGTAGAATTCGTAAGAATTCCCGAAGGCAAGAGATATGCGGGCTTACGTATCGACTTTTTACTCATAGTGGCAGGCGCCATCGGCAACATGATTGACAGAGTTAAGCAGGGCTATGTGGTCGATTTCTTTTACTTCGTACCCATTAACTTCCCGAGGTTCAATGTTGCGGATGTTTATGTGACTGTCGGTATGGTTATGCTTGTCATTCTTTTGTTCATTGTATACAAGGATGATGAAACTGAATTTTTATTCAAATTTAAGAAGAAATAAGTTATAATAAAATGATGGGGTGGCAGTATATCAATTAGGGATTTTTAAGTCCGACTAACAGGAGGTATATTCCATGAAGAGAGTTTTTTTAATCGTTCTCGACAGCTACGGTTGCGGTGAGATGCCCGATGCGGCTGACTTTGGCGACAAGGGCGCAAGCACCATCAAAAGCGTAGCCTCAAGTAAGTTTTTTAATGCACCGAACATGCGTAAGTTCGGCCTTTACAATATCGATGGTGTGGATTTACAGCCCAAGGAGCCGGATCCTTCCGCAGTTTATTGCAGACTCGCTGAGGTTTCCAAGGGTAAGGACACCACTATCGGACACTGGGAGATTGCAGGTATTCAGTCTAAGAACCCGCTTCCCACATATCCTGACGGCTTCCCGCAGGAAGTGCTTGATGAGTTTTCTAAGGCTGTAGGCCGCGGAGTGCTCTGCAACAAGCCCTATTCAGGTACCGTAGTTATCAATGAGTATGGTGATGAGCACGTTAAGACAGGCGACTTAATCGTCTATACATCAGCCGATTCCGTATTCCAGATTGCGGCTCATGAAGATGTGGTTCCGCTCGAGGAGCTTTACGATATCTGCCGCAAGGCCCGTAAGATTTTACAGGGCAAGCACGGCGTAGGAAGAGTTATAGCTCGTCCTTTCATCGGCTCTAACGGCAATTACACCAGAACCGCTCACAGACACGACTTTTCACTCGAGCCTACCGATGTTACAATGCTCGATCAGCTTATCGAGAACGGCAAGAGTGTTCTTGCAATCGGTAAGATAAATGATATCTTCGCAGGCAAGTCTATTTCGGAGTTTACTTACACTTCAGGCAATCCCGAAGGTATTGAGCGTACCATCGAGTGGATGGACAGAGACTTCGAGGGACTTTGCTTTGTTAACCTTGTAGATACGGATATGATTTACGGCCACAGACGCGATATTGACGGTTACGCCAAGGCCATTTCATACTTCGATGATAATCTTAAGACAATAATCGGTAAGATGCGTGACGATGACATCCTCATGATTACCGCCGACCACGGCTGCGATCCCGGATACACCGCCACCACCGACCACACAAGAGAATACATTCCGCTTCTTATGTACGGAAAGAATGTGAAGCCCGGCAATATGGGCACCAGAGATTCTTTTACGGATATCGGTGCAACTGTGCTTGATTACTTCGGCATCACTCCCAAATTCCCCGGCAAGAGTTTGCTCTGACGGACTTTCGTGCGATAAGGAATGGTACATTTACACGAAAGGATTTTCAAGTAACAATGGGTAGTTTTGATTCAGAAATAAACAGAAGACGAACCTTTGCCATCATTTCCCACCCCGATGCAGGTAAGACGACTCTTACGGAGAAGTTCTTATTATACGGCGGAGCCATCAATCTGGCAGGTTCGGTTAAAGGAAAGGCAACCGCCCGCCATGCGGTTTCCGACTGGATGGAAATAGAGAAGGAACGTGGTATTTCCGTTACATCTTCGGTACTCCAGTTTAACTATGACGGATATTGCATTAATATTCTTGATACCCCGGGTCACCAGGATTTCTCTGAGGATACATATCGTACCCTTATGGCAGCCGACTCCGCGGTAATGGTAATAGACGGTGCTAAGGGCGTTGAGCCCCAGACACGTAAGCTTTTCAAGGTCTGCGCCATGAGAGGCATCCCAATTTTTACATTTGTCAACAAGATGGACCGTGATGCCAAGGACACTTTCGAACTGTTAGATGACGTTGAGACAGAGCTTGGTATCGCGACCTGTCCTTGCAACTGGCCTATAGGCTCCGGTAAGGGATTCAAGGGAGTATACGACAGACAGACTCAGAAGATTGTGACTTTCTTTGACACTCAAAAGGGTACCAAGGAAGGTACCACTGATGTAGTAGATTTGTCCGATACCGAAGGCGTGATTAAAGAAATCGGTCAGGACGCTTATGACAAGCTTACTGAGGAGATTGAACTTTTAGACGGTGCCAGCGCAGAGTTTGATATCGAAGCCGTAAGAAGCGGAAAGCTTACACCCGTTTTCTTTGGCTCGGCGCTTACAAACTTTGGCGTGGAGATATTCTTAAAGAACTTCCTTAAGATGGCCACAACCCCTCTTGCAAGACACGCGGAAGAGGGCGATATCGAGCCTACAAGCGATGATTTCAGTGCATTTGTCTTCAAGATTCAGGCCAATATGAACAAGGCTCACAGAGACCGTATCGCTTTCATGCGTATCTGCTCGGGTAAGTTTGATGCGGACAATGAAGTTAAGCACGTTCAGGGCGGCAAGGTAATGAGACTTTCGCAGCCCCAGCAGATTATGGCTGACGAGCGTAAGATTCTAAGTGAGGCGTATGCCGGCGACATTATCGGTGTATTCGACCCCGGTATGTTCTCAATCGGCGACACCGTATGTGCTCCTAAGAGAAATATTAAGTACGAGGGTATTCCTACTTTTGCTCCCGAACATTTTGCAAGAGTGCGTCAGATTGATACCATGAAGCGTAAGCAGTTCGTTAAAGGTATCACTCAGATTGCTCAGGAAGGTGCCATTCAGATATTCCAGGAGCTTAATTCGGGTCTTGAAGAGATTATCGTGGGCGTTGTGGGTGTGCTTCAGTTTGATGTGCTTAAGTACAGACTTGAGAACGAATACAACGTTGAGATAAGACTTGAGCCTCTTCCTTACGAGCATATCAGATGGATAGAGAATACGGACATTGATGTAGCTAAGCTTACGGGAACCTCCGATATGAAGAAGGTTACCGACTTAAAGGGTCGTCCGCTGCTCCTCTTTGTTAACCCCTGGAGCATTCAGATGACCATAGACAGAAACAAAGGCTTGGAGCTTTCCGAGTTTGCAAGAAACTAATTTAGAAACCGGAGGATAACGATGGGTAACGAATTAATGGATGTTAAATGCGAAAGACACGTTAAAATTGCCAACGACGTAGTAGGCAAGATTGCCGCTATCGCCGCTTTGGAGGTTGAGGGTGTATCCGCTATGGGTAACAACATCACCACAGAGATTATGGGTAAGGTCGGCATGAAGAACCTTATGAAGAACGTTAAGGTTGAAATCTTAAACGGACAGGTTAATGTGGAACTTGCCATTACGGTTGATTACGGAATGAACATTCCCGGTCTTAGCCAGAACGTTCAGACTCGTGTCAAGCAGGCAATAGAGAACATGACAAGCCTTGAAGTGGGCGACGTTAACGTACGCATCGCCGGCATCAATCTTGTTAAAGAGGATTAAGAATGAAGAGAAGTGAATTACGCGAAGTTTTGTTTAAGCTTTTGTTCAGGGCTGAGTTTAATGATGTGACTGAGATGCCCGAGCAGATGCAGCTTTACTTTAACACAGACGCGGACAATCTTAAGATAAAAGACGAAGATCGCGAGTATATTATCAAGCGCGAGGAAGATATTTTAAGCAAGCTTACCGAAATTGACAAGGAAATCTCCGAAAAGGCCGTAGGCTGGACCATCGACAGAATGGGTAAGGTTGACCTTGCAATCATCAGACTTGCGGTATATGAGATTATGTTTGATGCGGATATTCCCCTTGGCGTATCCATCAACGAAGCGGTGGAACTTGCCAAGAAATACGGCCGCGACGAATCAAAAAGCTTTGTAAACGGGGTGCTTGCTAAATTTGGCAAATAGTGTATATTCTGTTTCCCAGATTAACAAATACATAAAGAATATGTTCGCAAGTGATTACCTGCTTAGTAACCTTTCGGTTAAAGGCGAGATAAGCAACCTTAAGTATCACTCTTCGGGACATATTTACTTTACCTTGAAGGATGAGAAGGGCGCCATTAAGGCTGTCATGTTCTCTTCCTACAGACAAGGTCTTAAATTCACGCTCAAAGAAGGCATGCAGGTAACCGTCACAGGTTCCATAGAAGTCTACGAGCGCGACGGCACCTATCAGATTTACGCCCGTTCCATCAAGGAAGAGGGTGTGGGCAATCTATTCGAGCAGTTTGAAAAGCTCAAAGAAAAGTTAGAAGACCTGGGAATGTTCGACCCTTCCTACAAGCGACCCATTCCTAAGTTTGTTAAAAGACTCGGGGTTATCACCGCACCGACCGGCGCGGCAGTAAGAGACATCATTGATGTATCCAAGCGCAGGAACCCCGGCATAGAGATTATTCTTTATCCTGCGATTGTGCAGGGAGACGATGCTCCCGCAAGCATTATTGAGGGCTTACATGAGCTTTCAGAGTACGGCGTAGACGTTATCATCTGCGGACGAGGCGGCGGCTCCATGGAAGACCTTTGGGGCTTTAACGACGAAGGCGTTGCGGAAGCCATATTTAACTGCAGTGTCCCCGTAATCTCTGCGGTGGGACATGAGACAGACTTTACAATAGCCGATTTTGTGGCTGATTTACGCGCACCGACACCGTCTGCGGCAGCTGAACTTGCCGTATGCGACATGGCGGCAATGGCTGCGGATTTAAGAAATAAAAAGGAAATCCTTAACAGGGACATAAGGCGCAGGATTAATAATCTACGTAAAGAAAGCGCTCACTTTACCGAGAAGCTTTCGCTCCTTAACCCTAAGACCAAACTTGAAAAGCGTAAGGAAAAGCTTCTTTTGCTGAAAGAATCCTTAAACAGGGGCATGGAAGCGGTCCTTAGGGATAGAAAGCACAGTATGGCGCTTTATGCCGAAAGGCTACACGGACTTTCACCGCTCCTTAAATTATCGGGCGGATATTCATACGTGGAAGGGCCGAAGGGCGGCGCGATTAAGAGCGTTAAGGATGTTTCGGTTAACGACAATTTGAAGATTAACGTGACGGACGGTTACATTACCGCCACGGTTACAGATAAGCGGGAGGCTTAAGCGATGGCCGAAGAAAGCAAACAGACAATCGAAGAAATGTTTGAAACCATAGAAGGTACCATAGCCGAACTTGAGAAGGACGACCTTCCTCTCGAGAAAGCTTTTTCCTGCTATGAAGAAGGTATTAAGTTGGTTAAAAAGTGCGAAGAGGAAATCGACGCGGTAGAGAAGAAAGTTATGGTGTTAAGCGGAGGTGAGGTTCATGAGTTTTCATGAAGATTTAAGCTTGCGTGTTGAGAAGGTTAACAACCTTCTTGAGAGTGTCATGAAGGTCGACACAGGCCTTTCCGAGTACCTTATGGAGGCCATGCGTTACAGCGTATACGGAACCGGCAAGAGACTTCGCCCGATTCTTATGGAGGCATCGGCCGAGCTTTTCAGAGGTGATGCGCCCGAGCTTCCTTACTTTATGGCAGCCATTGAGCTTATTCACTCATATTCGCTGGTGCATGACGATATGCCTTGCATCGACAATGATGAGTACAGAAGAGGCCGTAAGACCACACATGCGGTGTATGGCGAGACTACAGCGCTTCTTGCGGGCGACGGACTTTTAAACTTCGCTTATGAGACTGCTGCGGCTGCTTTTAACGATACCAAGGACCCGGTTAAGACGGCTACGGCACTTAAGATACTGGCTCGCAAGGCCGGAATCTTCGGAATGGTGGGCGGTCAGGCAGTTGACGTACACTGCGAGAAGAACAACGACCCGCTTACTCAGGAGAAGCTTTTATACATTCACGAGAATAAGACGGCGGCACTTATCGAGGCTGCCATGATGATAGGCGCAGTGTTAGGCGGCGCAGGTAAAGACGACGTTAAGAAGATGGAGGAAGCGGCATCCGCTATCGGTATTGCCTTCCAGATTCGCGACGACATCTTAGACGTTGTGGGTACTTTCGAGGAACTCGGTAAGCCCATCGGCTCTGACGCCGACAACGACAAGGACACATACGTAACGCTCTTTGGCTTCGATAAGGCCAAGGAAGACGTTCAGATGTACTCAGACAAAGCCTTAAGCATTATCGAAGGCTTTAAGGGCGACAAGGAATTCCTGCTTGAACTTGTGGAAAGCCTCGTATCCCGCAATAAATAACTGTTTCTTTTGAAGGACTAAACATGGTACTTGAGAAGATATTAAAAGAAAACGATATCAAAAAAATCCCCGAATCCGAATGGCCGCTTCTTGCAGGCGAGATAAGGGATTTCCTCATAGATAAAATCAGTGTGACCGGCGGACATTTAGGCTCCAACCTCGGTACGGTTGAGCTTACGATGGCGCTTCACTTATTCTGCAATCTTCCCGATGACAAGATTGTGTGGGACGTTGGACATCAGTCTTATACCCATAAGCTTTTGACGGGAAGAAGAGAAGGCTTTGACACACTTCGCAAATACGGCGGAATGGCAGGCTTCCCCAAGACCAAGGAAAGCCCCTGTGATTCTTTCAACACAGGCCACAGTTCCACCTCTATTTCCGCGGGATTAGGCCTTGTGAAGGCGCGCGATCTTCGCGGTGAGCATCACACTATCGTGTCGGTAATCGGCGACGGCTCTTTAACCGGCGGAATGGCTTACGAAGCACTTAACAACGCTTCCAAGCTTAACTCCAACTTTATAATCGTACTTAATGACAATAACATGTCTATTTCCGAGAACGTGGGCGGCGTGTCCAAGTATTTAAATTCCATCAGAACCGCCGACACTTATTTAGGACTCAAAGAAAACGTTCTTAACACGCTTCTTAAGGTTCCGGGCGGCGAGGGCATTGCCAATCGCATCAGAAAGGCCAAGAGCACCGTTAAGAGTATGGTGGTGCCCGGTATGTTCTTTGAAGACATGGGCATTACATATTTGGGCCCCGTAGACGGTCACAACGTTAAGGCTGTTCTTAAGGTACTTGAAGAAGCCAAGCACGTTAAAGGTCCGGTACTTGTACATGTCAACACCAAGAAAGGTAAGGGCTATCTTCCCGCCGAGAGACATCCTTCGAGATTCCACGGCACAGAGCCTTTTGACGTAGCAACGGGTCTTCCCACTCATCCTCACAATAAGGCCAATTATACGGATGTTTTCTCTACCGTAATGGTTAAGCTCGGTGAGAGAAACGAGAAGGTGGTAGCCATTACGGCCGCCATGGCAGACGGCACCGGCCTTAAGAGATTCAGAAACGCTTATCCCGACAGATTCTTTGACGTAGGTATTGCGGAGGAGCACGCGGTTACTTTTGCCGCAGGACTCGCAGCCGGCGGAATGAGACCTGTTGTGGCTATATATTCATCCTTCTTACAAAGAGCATACGATCAGATTATTCATGACGTATGTATCCAGAACCTTCCCGTTACATTTGCCATCGACAGAGCAGGTGTGGTAGGAAGCGACGGCGAGACTCACCAGGGAATATTCGACATTTCTTACCTGTCATCCATTCCCGGCATTACCGTTATGGCTCCCAAGAATAAGTGGGAACTATCCGACATGCTTAAGTTTGCGGTTAACTTTAACGGCCCGACCGCCATCAGATATCCCAGGGGCGAGGCCTATGACGGACTTGAAAGCGTCAGAGCACCCATCGAGCTTGGCAAGAGTGAAATGATTTATGAAGAGTCCGACATCGCTATCGTGGCACTTGGCTCCATGGTCAAGACCGCCGAGAAGGTACGCGACATGTTAAAGGCCGATGGACTTAACTGCACGCTTGTCAATGCAAGATTTGTTAAGCCTCTTGATGAGGGAATGATTCTTTCTTTGACTGCCGGCCACAGAGTAATCGTTACCCTTGAAGAGAACGTCGCAAGCGGCGGCTTCGGCGAGAGAGTACGCGAATTTGTGGACAAAGAAGGCTCGAAAGTTAACCTCATTACCGTATCCATCCCCGATGAGTACGTGGAGCACGGCAACGTGGATATCTTAAAGCAGGAAATCGGTATCGACGCCGACACTATTTATAACAGAATCAAGACAGTTTATAACCGTATTTAGGAATAGAATTTATGAAAGAAAGACTTGACGTATTATTAGTGGAACAGGGACTGTCCCCGTCAAGAGAGAAAGCAAAAACCGTTATCATGAGCGGAGACGTATTCGTGAACGGTCAGAGAGAAGACAAAGCAGGCACTATGTTTGACCCCGAGAAGGTTAAGATAGAGGTACGCGGCGAGAAGCTTAAGTATGTAAGCCGCGGAGGCCTAAAGCTTGAGAAGGCACTTCAGGTATTTCCCATTAACCTTGAAGGCGCTGTGTGTATGGATATCGGAGCTTCTACCGGAGGATTTACCGACTGCATGCTTCAAAACGGAGCGATTAAGGTTTATTCTATAGATGTGGGTCACGGTCAGCTGGCATGGAGTCTTCGTAACGACGAGCGCGTGGTCTGCATGGAGAAGACGAACTTTAGATATGTGGAGCCCACAGACCTTGCGGATGTGCCGGATTTTGCGTCTTGCGACGTATCCTTTATTTCGCTTACCAAGATACTTGAGCCGGCGGTTAAGATACTTAAGGACGGAGGCTACATGGTATGCCTCATCAAGCCTCAGTTTGAAGCAGGCAGAGACGAAGTCGGCAAGAAAGGCGTCGTGAGAGACAAGAAGATTCACGAAGCCGTCATAAGCAAGGTTATAGATTATGCGATGTCCGTAGGCTTTACCATATGCGGCCTCGATTATTCACCCGTCAAGGGCCCCGAGGGTAACATCGAATATCTTTTATACATGAAGAAAGCAACCGGTGAAGACAGCATAACACCGGATATAGAATTAACAGTAAATAATGCTCATGATTCACTTGATAAGTGATCGGAATGGAGAAGTTATGAATCGCTTTTTGGTACGCACCAATGAATCTAAAGACGAAGGATTCAAGATTACAAACACGATTAAGGATTACCTTGAGAAGCACGGCAAGATTGTAGGAATCGAGGTAATGGACGATAAGAAGATTTACGGCAAGGAAGAGGCCGCTTTCTTTGACAAAGATAACCGCCCCGATGCCGTAATCGTACTCGGCGGAGACGGCACCATGCTCAGAGCCGCAAGAGATTTCGTGGAGGAAGAAGTTCCGATTCTCGGCGTGAACTTAGGAAGCCTCGGATACCTTGCCGAAGTTGAGCAGTCTCACATCATTGAAGCACTTGAAAAGCTCATTGCGGGCGATTATTTTCTCGAAGAGCGTATGATGCTTGAAGGCAGCATTTTAAGAGACGGCCAGTCGGTTGCACATACCATAGCGCTTAACGATATTGCAGTGCTTAAGTCGCTTCCTTTCAGAGCCATTAACTTTGATGTGTATGTGAACGGACAGTTCTTAAAGAGCTACGGCGCCGACGGTGTAATCGTATCCACCCCCACAGGTTCCACAGGCTACAACCTTTCCGCAGGCGGCCCTATCGTAGAGCCTTGCGCAGATTTGCTTGTTATGACTCCCGTATGTCCTCATACCATGAATTCAAGAAGCATCATCTTAGCGGGCGAGGACGAGGTATACATAGAGATTAAAGAAGCCAAGAACGGCGGCGAGCAGGGTGCTTTTGCCATGAGCGACGGAGCAGCGCACTTCGACCTTAAGACCGGAGATTCTTTTGTCTTAAGAAGAAGCGAGAGACGCACCAGAATCATCAAGCTTAAGAAAGAAAGCTTCCTTGAAATTCTGCAAAAGAAAATGAACGACTAAGTCGCATGTACAAAAGGGGATTACAGTGAAGAACAACAGACACAAGAAGATTTTGGAACTTATTGAAAAGTTCGACATAGATACTCAGGACGAACTTTGCAAGAAGCTCGAAGAAGCGGGTTTCTCGGTTACACAGGCCACCGTTTCAAGGGACATTAACACTTTACACCTTTATAAGAAGAACCTTGGTAACGGGCGTCAGAAGTACGCCATTGACACCGACAATGACCACGAACTTGATGAGAAGTACAGGAGAGTCTTAACCGACGGATTTGTGTCCATTGACATGGCACAGAACATTCTGGTAATTAAGACCGTATCCGGTATGGCCATGGCGGTTGCCGCGGCAGTGGATTCGCTTAAGTTCTCAGAAATAGTGGGTACAATTGCGGGCGATGATACCATCATGATGGCGATAAGAACAGTCGAAGATACCAAGGCTGTTATGAAGAAGATACAAAGTATCATAGGGGTTTAATCCTTTGAGATAGATAAAGCCATACTCCGGGAGAGAAAAGGCAGAAAATATGTTAGAGTATATGCATGTAAGAAACCTTGCACTTATCAAGGATTGTGAGATTTCTTTCACTAAGGGGCTTAACATTTTAACCGGCGAGACAGGTGCCGGTAAATCAGTGTTGCTTGGTTCCGTGAATTTAGCCCTTGGAGCCAAGGCGGATAAGGAGATAATACGTACGGGGGAGGAAGAAGCTTATGTGGAGCTTGTTTTTTCTCTTAACGAATCTGCCCGCAAGACCCTTGAATCTATGGAGATTACGGCCGATGAAGGAACGGCTGTCGTATCCAGAAAAATCACCCCCACCAAAAATGTATTCAAGATTAACGGAGAGATAGTGCCGGCCAAGCAGGTTAAGGAACTTGCGGGCGGTCTTCTTGACATACACGGACAGCACGAGCATCAGTCGCTTCTTAATAATCTTAAGCAGCGTGACATGATAGATGCTTTCGGCGGGGATAAGATTAAAGATGCATTAAGAGAAGTAGCTTTGGCAAGCGAACGTTTCTACGCGGTTAAAGAAGAACTTGAGAACGCCTCTTCTAAGTCCGAAGGCAGAGAACGTGAGATAAGCCTTCTTAAGTATGAGTGTGATGAGATAGAAGCGGCCGAGCTTGTAATCGGCGAAGACGAAGAACTTGAAGAAGCATACAAGAAGATGCAGTCTGCCGAGAAATTGCTTGGATACGTCAATGAATCCATGGCACTTGTATCAGGCGGGGCTGAAGGTGATGCGGGAAGCCTTGTATCAAGAGCTTTAGGTCTTATGAGAAAGGCATCGGGACTTGACGAAGGTGCCGGAAAGATGGCGGATGTTCTTTCGAACGTTGAAGATATGCTCGGAGACTTTTCACTTGAGGCATCACGCTATGCCGAGAGCCTTGAATTTTCAGAGGAAGACTTCGTTAAGACTGAAGAGCGCCTTAATACCATTAACAGTCTTAAACTTAAATTTGGTTCCACAATTCAAAAGATACTTGATTATTACGAAGAAAAGTCGGCAGAGCTTGAAAAGCTTGAGAATCTGACCGAATACATAGAGAAACTTAAAAAGGATACCGACGCGGCACTTGGAGATTATGTGGCAAAGGCTCATACTTTGAGTGAACTTCGTAAGCGCGCGGCAGAAGATTTTTCCAAGCTTTTGACGGGCGAACTTTTATCGCTTAGCTTCCTTGATGCAAGATTTAATGTTCTTATCGAAAGCGGTGAGAATGTTGTGAATAAGAGCGGCTTTGACAAGGTTGAGTTCATGATTTCAACTAACCCCGGCGAGCCTATGAAGCCTATTAAGAACGTGGCCAGCGGCGGTGAACTTTCAAGAATCATGCTTGCGATTAAGACAATACTTGCAAAGCGAGACGAAGTCGACGCACTTATTTTTGATGAAATCGATGCGGGTATCAGCGGTCGTACCGCGTGGGAAGTATCCGGAAGACTCTCTAAGCTTGCGAGGGAGCATCAGGTTATTGCCATCACTCACCTTGCACAGATTGCGGCATCCGCAGACTCACACTTTGAAATCGTTAAGAGTGTCGAGGATGGAAGTACCGTTACCAATATTGAGCGTCTTGACGGTGACGGCGAGATAAGAGAACTTGCAAGAATGCTTGGCTCCGATTCTCTCGACGAGGCAACTTTATCCAATGCAAGAGAATTAAAGGCGAAAGCCGACGAGCGAAAGGAAACACTGTAATGAGCGAAGCTCGTAATAACAGGGATAAAGTTTTTAAAATTATATATATAGCACTTCTTGCGGTATATGCAGGCTTTTTGGTGTATTTGTACTACAATCAGGTGGCTGCATTGCTTGACGATTCGGGGCGCTTTGAATCCGATACGGTGGTTCATATAAGAATGGCTGTATGGGACGGGTATTATCACAGCCTTGCTGCATTTGTGTATTTGTTCTTTACCAAGATATTCAATCTCGGGTGGGGCCTTATATTAAGCGTTATTCTTCTTGCGGCCCTTACGGTAGGCGCGATTCCGCTTACTGCGAAGCTTGTAAGAGAGGCTCTTAACCGAAGCGGGGTTTCGTTACCCGATTACTTGGTTTGGATTATTTCTTTTGCCGGGAATATATTGATAGCCTTTTATGTAAAGGCAGCCAATCGTGCGCATTATATCGGCTATCAGAGTCCTAACATGTGGCACAATTCCACCTATATTTTCATGAGATTTTTTGCGATTCTTACGCTTCTTTCATTCCTTAAACTGTATGATGATTATAAGAGCGGAGTTTCTTTAAAAAACTGGCTTGTGTTTACACTGCTTTTAACCGTAACCACAGGCTTTAAGGCTAGCTTTCTTACGGTATTTGCGCCGGTATTGGCAATTGTTTTGTTAAGAGATTTGTGCCGAAAGACTAAGTTTATAAATGTGTTTGTGATGGCGCTTTCCGTTATTCCGCCTATGGCTGTTATGGTGCTTCAGAGCATCGTAATGTCGGGCACCGACGGTTCTAACGGCTATGCCATCAAGCCTTTTGCCGCACTTAGCATGAGAGGTGATCACCCGAAGGCTACGGTGATTTTGTCGGTGCTGTTTCCGCTTGTTCTTTTGCTTGCTCATATTAAAGACTTTTATAAAGACAAGTACTATTTCTGGTCGCTTGTTATGTGGGCGATAGGCTTTCTTGAAGTATTCCTGTTTATAGAGACGGGCGAGCGTGCGCTTGACAGCAATTTCATGTGGGGATATTCGATAGCTTTGTTTTTCCTCTTTGTATCCTCAATGGTACGGCTGTTTAAAGATATATTTGTTGAGAAAACAAGTCTGATACAAAAGATTATCTGCTATGTTGCAGCGGCTGTGCTTGTGTGGCATGTAATCAGCGGTATCAATTATTTCTGTATACTTCTTTCGGGGGTAACGTATTTTGCCTGAGTCGATTTTTGACAGGACCGAAAAGTTAATAGGTGAAGATAAAGTTGCAAGTTTACATAACAAGACTGTGGCTGTGTTCGGACTGGGTGGAGTCGGTGGCTATGTATGCGAGGCATTGGCGCGCGCAGGCGTAGGACATCTTGTGCTTGTAGATCATGATATGGTTAACATAACTAATATCAACAGGCAGGTAATAGCTCTTCATTCCACTGTAGGCATGAAGAAGACAGATGCTTTTTACAGGCGTCTTAAAGATATTAATCCCGAGATTGAAGTTACTCTTCATGACTGCTTTTTTTTACCTGAGAACAGTAGTATTATAGATTTTAAGAAGTTAGATTACGTGGCCGACTGTGTGGACACCGTTACGGCCAAGATTGAAATTATACTTAAGTGCAAGGAAGCGGGGACTCCCATGATTTCGTCCATGGGAACGGGCAACAAGCTTGACCCGGGGCAGTTTCAGATTGCCGATATCAGTAAGACGGAGGTGTGCCCCCTTGCCAAGGTAATGCGTAAAGAGCTTAAGGACCGAGGTATTAAGAAGGTAAAGGTTCTTTTTTCCAAGGAACTGCCTGTTAAGACGGGCTTAAGGACTCCCGCAAGTATTTCTTTTGTGCCTCCCGTGGCGGGGCTTATGATTGCGGGCGAGATAGTAAGAGATTTGATTAAGGATTAAAGTAATTGTTCGAATAAAAATTTTGATTGGAGAATACCATGAAAAAGATTTTGTTTGTTGCAAGTGAGGGTGTACCTTTTATCAAGACGGGAGGTCTTGCCGATGTAGTCGGGTCGTTACCTAAGTGTATCGACAAGAGATACTTCGACGTTCGTGTATTCATGCCCAAGTACGCATGCATGCGCGAGGAAGTTAAGGCCAAGATGCAGTATCTGACCCACTTCTATATGGATTATAACTGGAAGAATGAGTATGTGGGTGTGCTTACGGCGGTTGAAGAAGGTATCACTTATTACTTTATCGACAGCGAATATTACTTTAACGGACTTAAGCCTTACGGCAACGATCCGCTTTTTGAAATAGAGAAATATGCATACTTTTCGAAGGCCGTTCTTTCGGCACTTCCTTTAATCGATTTTCAGCCTGATGTAATACATTGCCATGACTGGCAGACCGGTCTTGTGCCCGTATACCTTAAGGAACGTTTTATGGGTAATGAGTTCTATCGCGGCATCAAGAGCGTTATGACCATTCACAACCTTAAGTTCCAGGGCAAATGGGACGTTAAGGCGGTTAAGAACATTACAGGTCTTTCGGACTATTTCTTTACCTCGGACAAGCTTGAGGCATATAAGGACGCTAACCTCTTAAAGGGCGGACTTGTATATGCAGACGCTATCACCACCGTAAGTGCTACCTACGCGCAGGAGATTATGACAGACTTCTACGGCGAAGGCTTAAACGGATTATTGAGTGCGCGTGTGAATGATTTGCGCGGTATCGTCAACGGTATCGACTACGAGGAGTTTAACCCCGCTACAGACAAGGCACTTAAATATCCTTACGACGCAATTACCTTCAGAAAAGAAAAAACCAAGAACAAGACCGCTTTACAGGCAGAACTTGGTCTTGCGGTTAACGCCAAGACCATGATGATAGGCATTATCTCACGTCTTACCGACCAGAAAGGTCTTGATCTTATCGCATACATGATGGACGAACTCTGTCAGGACAACGTTCAGATTGTAGTGGTAGGTACCGGCGAGGAGCGTTACGAGAACATGTTCCGTCACTTCGACTGGAAGTACGGTGACAAGGTATCCGCCAATATCTATTATTCGGACGAGCTTGCTCACAGAGTATATGCTTCCTGTGATGCATTTTTAATGCCTTCGTTGTTCGAGCCTTGCGGCCTTTCACAGCTTATAGCACTTCGCTACGGTACTATTCCCATCGTACGTGAGACAGGCGGCTTAAAGGACACCGTAGAGCCTTACAACGAGTATGAGAGCAAGGGCACGGGATTTTCTTTTACCAACTACAATGCTCACGAGATGCTTGCCTGCATCAGAAACGCAGAGCGCATCTACTACGACAAGAAGCGTGAGTGGAACAAGCTCATCGACCGCGCCATGGCCTGCGATTTCTCTTGGCACAAGAGCGCGCTTAAATATCAGGAGATGTATGACTGGTTGATTGGCTGATAGGCTAGGAGCGATGCAAAAGAAAAAAGACCGCAGAACCCAGACGTTTACGTCTGAGGGACTGTGGTTTTTTATTCTTTTATACCGCGACAGCGGGACGATTATTGAGCCTGCTTTTTGGGGTCAATAATAGGCAGCGCGGTGTGGAGGCAGTCAACTGATTATGCGAATCTCATATAGCAAATTTGTTATTGACTTACGATAACAAATTTGCTATATTTTTATTGGGAGATACAGAGTTATATATATGTTTGAAATTCGTTTCTATGAGGATGAGCGAGGATTCAGTGATGTTAAATCGTTTATTAAAGAATTAAAAGAGAAGTCCGCTACAAGTAAGGATGCCAAGATAAATTTTAATAAAATAGTTGCTTATATAGATGTTTTGGAAGAGCTAGGGACAAGAATAGGGGAACCGGTCACAAAGCATTTGGACGGAGAAATATGGGAGTTGAGACCTTTAGCAAACAGGATTATGTATGCGTTTTATAAGGATAATACATTTATTCTGCTCCATCATTTTGAGAAGAAGACCAAGAAGACTCCCAGAAGAGAAATAGAAAAGGCAAAAAGAGAATTTGAAGATTATAAGCGGAGGTTAGGTGAACATGAGTGATTGGAAACAGTTCAGAGAAGAACTTAATATTTCGCCTGAAGAGGAGAGTGTTATAGAACTTGAGAAAGAACTCATCCGAACCATGGTACGTTTGCGTGAAGAACAGGGTTTGTCACAGATGGACCTTGCAGTGAAGTGTAATCTTAAACAACCGGTCATAGCACGTTTGGAGAAGGCTGTTCATTCTCCGCAGATAGACAGTTTATTGAAAGTGCTTGTGCCTCTGGGATATAAGTTACAGATAGTTCCCATGGACAAGAATTAAGAACAGTGCTAAATAATCGTTAATTCCCACATACTATTATTTTCAGTGTATAGTACACCCAATGGAAGTTTTTGCAAAGGTGGCGAGGAAGATTTTCTTTAAAGCTACGCTTGAGGAAATTGTCTGGCACACTATTTGGAAGGGGAAATATGGACTACCTGAAGATGATTGACTCCGTGCAGGGAGTTGCATGTATAGTATCTGTTAGAAAGGGCGCTGACGACGCGGCAATCACTATTGTTGCGGCCAATAAAAGGTATCTTGCGTCCGTTAATAAGCTTGATGAGGAGTTTGTGCCGGGAAGGCCTTATTCGTATTACATAGCGCAGGATCCGAATTTCGATGCGCTTGCAAGAGGCTGCGTAACTACGCATAAGATTGCCCATCAATATGTCAATGCCGAGCTTTATAATTCATGGCTCGATCTTTATATGATTCCCTTGGAAGATGATGATGACGGTAACGGGTATTGTCTGTTCACCTATGAGATGAACCCTAAGTCCGATTCGGAGAAGATGGTCGATATTTCTGCTGCGACTGCTTTTTCCGTGCTTAAAACCTGTATTAAGTTCAGGGAAAATGAAGACTTTAAGACAACCCTTGACTCCATAGTCAAGGATATCAGAAAGCAGTGCGAGTCCGACGGCTGTGCCCTTATACTTACGGATACGGTCAAAAGAAAGATAGATTTGCTTAGCTTTGACAGTCAGAACATCTACGCCCCGGTCGACGAGGATGTGTTCTTTAAGCCGGAATTCTATAATATTGTGGAGACCTGGCACGATTTCATGGCAGGAAGCAACTGCATTATTATTTCCAATGAAAAGGAATTAAAGTCGATAGAGGAAAAGTCTCCGGACTGGTATAAATCCCTTACATATTCGGGCGTAAAGACCATGGTGCTTTACCCGTTACGTATTAAAGACAATCTTTACGGATACATTTTTGCCACCAATTTTAACGCTGACAAGACGCCTTTCATAAGAGAAGTTATGGAGCTTAATTCCTATGTGCTTTCGGCCGAGACAGAAAATTACAGAATGCGTCAGCAGCTTGAGATGCTTAGTAAGACCGACCTTTTAACCGGTGTGCTTAATCGTAACGCAATGAACAATCGAGTTTATGCGCTTGCAGCCGATGAAGAGGCAAGAGGATGCGGCGTCGGTGCCATATTTGTGGATGTAAACGGTCTTAAGACTGTTAACGATACCAAAGGCCATCAGGAAGGCGACAAATTGATTATGAAGGTTGCCGCCAATGTCGGTGCCATTTGTAAGGGCAAGGAGGTATACCGTGCGGGTGGTGACGAATTTGTGGTAATTGCGGCCGACACGACAGGCGAAGAATTCAATTCTATGTTTGATAAGCTTAAATCGATTTCAAATGTTGAAGGAGGTCCTTCTTTTGCCCTGGGCGGATGCTATCAGGATAAAGATATAAATATGCGAAAGATAATGAAAGCCGCAGACGCCAACATGTACAAGGACAAAGCCGAGTACTACAAGGCTCATCCGGATGCCGAGCAGAGAAAAAAATAGAACCGATATAGCCTCGCACAAAACGCGGGGCTATTATTATGCCGTGCGTTTGTGGTATTATGTTTATGGGGAGGATAACCATCATGGACAAGAAGAAAAGAAAACTTATTACATACATAGCAATCAATTCTGTTCTTGTGATTGCAATTATAGTTTTTGTGGTAATGATTTTCTCGGGTAAGGGCAAGGAATCGGACGTTATGTCTAAGATTGATGCGCCTATGCAGACTGAGAAGCTTTATGCCGGCGAAGAGGTTGAGAAGGTCGTAACCATCAATACGAAGGTTATCGAAGACGGACTTCGCGATATGGGTACGCTTATTACGCAGGAATACTATTTTACGCAGGTGCAGGAATATACCAATACCGAGAAACTTTGGATATTTGACTCGACGGCTTCTTTTACCTACAGTTACGACGGAGTTGTGGCTGCGGGAATCGACTGCAGTAAGATTACCGTTGTGAAGGATGATGACAAGAAAGTCATCACAATAACCATACCGAAGGCGGAGATTACTTCGGTAACGATTGATAACGACAGTTTTAAAAAGTACGAAGAGAAGAACGGTTTGTGGAACAAGGTGACCACGGACAAGTTTAACGATTCCATGGCGGCATTTAAGGAAACGGCCAAGAACAACGCTATTTCAAGAGGCGTG
The DNA here is from genome assembly GCA_017544835.1 of Lachnospiraceae bacterium. Taxonomy (GTDB): domain Bacteria; phylum Bacillota; class Clostridia; order Lachnospirales; family Lachnospiraceae; genus UBA1258. The sequence continues at coordinate 40,994 of JAFYDI010000109.1, forward strand.
CTTGACAATGCCGATAAGAACGCGGAGCAGATGATAGTTTCTTTTGCCAAGTCCGTGTCTACGGATGAAGAGTATAAGATTGAAACCGTTAGAAAGTAGGGGGTGACGTTATGGAGATACTTAAGAAGTCGGCAATAGGATTGTTGCTTGCGGCGGTGGCGCTGTTTTCCATAGCGGTTATTACGCCCGCGGCGGTAAAGCAGAGCAATCATATGCATACTTATGAGCAACTGGACAAAGAAATAAGTAATACGCTTAAGCTTACGGCGGGTGCGACGGCGGTTTCCGCGGTAATTACGCTTTTGCCCGATGATACCTGTACGCCTATTGCGGAGCAGTTTGCGGAGCTTGGAACGTATTTTGTGGTTGTGTTAAGTGCGCTGTATCTTGAGAAATATTTGATTACGATTCTCGGATTTGTGGCGTTTTCGATACTTATTCCGCTTGTGTGTCTGATATTTGGAATCGGAATTATCGGCAAGAAAGAGAAAGCCAATCTGTTTGCGCTTAAGCTCGGCATATTTGCGATTCTGATTTACTTTTTGATTCCTATAAGTGTTAAGACTTCGGAAGCGATTTATAACACTTACGAGAGCACTTTGGAGGATACACTTACTACGGCAACCGAGATTACGGTTACCGACGAGGATGCAGGAGCGGTAGAGAAGTTCTTAAGCTGGATTAAGAATGCGGCTGTTACGGTGGTTGACTATGTTACCGACCTTCTCAGCAGGTTCGTGGAAGCGGTTGCGGTTATGATGGTTACATCGTGCCTGATACCTATACTGGTGGTATTGCTGTTCTCATGGCTTATGAGGTTATTATTTAAGATCGATATTTCGTTTATCGATATCAAGCTTCTTCCCGGTAAGAAGAGACACATGGTTCCCAAAATCGGGGATGATGAATAAAAATGTAAGCGGGCAGGGGTTAGTATATGTCTTTAATAAATGTATATTATATGGCGCGGGAATACCTCTTTATAGGAGGTATTCTTGCGGTTTTGATTATTGTCTCATTTCTGGTGATTCGCCACTTTCATGCCAAACGTAACGGTACCACACATAGGAAAATAAACGGTAAGCGCCTGTTTTGGTGGCTTGTTTTTTTGTGTTACATATTTGTGGTAATCGGCGCAACGATGCTTAGCCGCGGCAGTAATTATGAATATGAGACCATTTCGCCTTTGTTTTTTTCCTACAAAAATGCCTGGAACAGCTGGTCGGTAACAGAGTGGCGCAATATCATACTGAACATATGCATGTTTGTGCCCTTCGGGTTGCTCCTTCCCATGGGGATTAAATGGTTTCGTAAGTTTTATAAGACTTATGCGGCGGGATTTCTTTTTTCGCTGTTGATTGAGCTTTCCCAAAGGATTTTCAAAGTGGGAATTTTTGAGCCGGACGATTTGCTGGACAATACTCTTGGCGCCGCAATCGGTTTCGGACTGTTTATAGTGTTATTTAAATTGTATGCCAAAGAAAAAGCGAATTTGAGAAAAGGTGCGACATTTGCAAGCAATATTCCGCTTATTTTGACCGTTGCAATTTTTGTGTCGATATATGTTTCCTACTCCTGCAAGGAACTCGGCAATAATAACAACCGTTATGTAAAACAATATGGTATAAATCGCATCAATGTATACGGAGAGAAGTTTACAGACGATTCGCAGAGAAGACTCATGGTATACGAATCTGAGGCACTCACGGAGAAAGAAGCCTATAAGCGCGCGGAAGAACTTTTTAAGAAATTTGACGGTGAGGCAGATATTTATTACGCCGGATATTACGATGACGAAGCGTGGATACGCGCCCGTGTCGGTGACGAGGGCTCCAAAGAGATAAGGATTAAGTATGCGGGCGGAACCTATGAATATTGCGACATGGATTATGGATATTCCGCCACGGATTATTATTCAAAAGCTGCAACTTCATATGATGAGCAAGAAGTGCGGGAGGTGCTTAAGGAGCACGGCTGCGACATATGTTCCGAGGCTGTATTTACGGCTGAAGACGATATGCGGTTTCGCTTTGAAGTGGACAGGTGTGAAGAGAATGGGGATATAGTGGACGGAAGTCTTGAAGTTAAACTTTCCAAAGATAAGAGGATAATACTGCTAAAGGATAATTTAATTACCCTTAAGCCGTACAAAGAATACGATGTTATCAGCGAGGCTGAGGCATATAAGCAGCTTACCGAGGGTAAGTTTAAACGCTACGGCAACGACTATCTGAACATAGAAGTGATTGATTGCAGGATAGCCTACAGTATAGACACTAAAGGCTTTTATCAGCCCAATTACCGCTTTGATGTTAATATTAACGGCAAGGAAGCGTGGATCATGATACCGGCACTTAAGTAGCGCGAGAAATTCACATTATCGCGGGATAGGATTGTAGACAATCAGGGTAAATAAAAGTACAATTTACATAAATGATAAGGGTATTTCGGAGGGTTTATGATTAATAGGATTAATAATGCGATTACGGAATGTTTTGTCGGCAAGGATGAGGTGGTTAAGTCACTTCTTACCTGTTTGCTTGCGGGTGGACACGTGCTTCTTGAGGATGTGCCGGGAGTCGGAAAGACTACGCTTGCGAAGACTTTGTCGAGGGTTATCGGAGCCGACTTCGGCCGTATTCAGTTTACACCGGACACTATGCCCTCAGATGTAACGGGAGTGTCCGTTTATAATGCCAAAACCGGTGAATTTGAAGTAAAGCCCGGCGCCATCATGCATGAAATTGTGCTTGCGGATGAGATTAACCGCACCACACCCAAGACTCAGTCTGCGCTTCTTGAAGCCATGTCCGAGGGGCATGTGACGGTTGATGCGACAGAGCTTCTTTTGCCTGACGTATTCATGGTGATTGCGACGCAAAACCCTATTGAGTTCATGGGCACGTATCCTCTTGCAGAGGCTTTCACGGACCGCTTCATGATGCGCTTAAGCATAGGCTATCCTGACAAGGAATCAGAGATTAAGTTAACCGGTCTTCATTTAAAGGGCATGAGTGCGGAGAGTGCCATGAATGTGTGCTCACCGGCCGATATTATCGCTATGCGTAAGGAAGTTGATATGGTTACGGTTTCAAAGGCCGTTATTGAGTATGCGGAGAATATCGTGACATTGACGCGTGAATCCAAGGACTTTACCGTGGGAGCAAGCCCTCGTGCGATGTTATCCCTCATTAAGGCAGCGCAGGCTACGGCTTTCCTTGACGGAAGAGACTTCGTAAAGCCCGACGATATTAAGGCGTGTGCGGTTAATGTATTTCATCACAGACTTACGCTTACTTCGGAAGCGCGTATTCGCAAGGAAAGTATCGATAAACTAATTACGGCGCTTGTGCTTTCCGCCAAGATTCCCATGGAGAGAGAATCATGATAAGAAACAGGTTTATCTGGCTTTTCTTATTTGCTGCTTCCCTTGTGGGAATCAGCTTTTACGGTGGGGCGGTAAGTTACGGCTTCTTTTTCGTGATGCTTTTTATTCCGATAGTATCGCTAATTTATCTGCTCGTTGTGTACCTTACATTTAAGATTTATGAGAGGGTGGACAAGGGCAATATTATGGCGGGGGAGACCACGCCTTATTATTTCACGCTGCAGAATGAAGGCTTTACGGGCTTTTCGAGCATCAGAGTCATTTTCTTTTCCACTTTTTCCAAGGTATTATCCATCGATGACAAGAGAGAATATGAGTTATACCCGGGCGAAGGTATCCGCAAGGACACCTTTTTGGTGTGCAAATATCGCGGGGAGTACGAGGTAGGAATTAAGAGGGTTGAAATAACCGATTTTTTCAGGCTGTTTCTTTTTTCGTACAAGAATAAGGAGACGGTGAGGCTTCAGATTAAGCCCGCGATTGTGCATCTAAACGACTTAAGCGGCATTGACATTGACGTGCTTTCTTACAGGGATTCAACTGTTAATGTGTCGGAGCCGGATCTGCCGGTAAGAGAATATGTGGCGGGCGACGATGTGAGACGGATTCACTGGAAGAAGACTGCAAGCACCGGTTCGCTAATGGTTCGTACGATTACCGGCGAGGAGAAGCAGGGTATCAGCATAGTAATTCCGGGCAGGAGAATCTCGGAAGATGAATTTGTGTACATACCGTGCGAAAACAGAGTGCTTGAGGCGGCGGTGGCGGTGACGCTTCTTTTTGCGGGGAGGAATATTCCTTCAGACATATATCTGACTGAAGGCGAACCCGTAAATGTAAGGAATCTTGAGGGATTTAATTACGCTTACGAACAGATTGCGAATGTCAGTTTCGATGCGGACTTTAATGAAGACTTGTACTATGACAGATTGTTATATTCGGGCAATATTGCACGCAGCAAGCTTGCTTTTTTCTTTGTAAGTTCAGTGCCTGAAAGCCTGCAGGTTCTTTTTGAAAGACTGAAAAAAGAAAACGTGGCGGTGGTGTGCTACGTAGTAGGCGACTTTGTTGATAAGAGGCCCGATTCGCAGGGCATAAGATACATAAATCTGCCGCTTGAAGATAAGCTTACGGAGGTGATGTGATGGTTAAACTATTCTATCGCCTCATCATGATATTCCCGCTTGCAATTCTCGGAACAGGCATGATACTCGGGCTTATCTACGGGGACGAGCTGACGGCGGGTGAGCTGCTGCTTACGGCACTTTTTGCGGCATTTCTGCCGGTTATCAGCAGAATCGGCAATCAATTCAAAGTGATTGTAATAGGCGGTGTGCTGGTGGTGTCGGCTACCGTGCTGTTTGTGACCATGAGGTTTGGCAGCGCCGAATCGCAGGAAGTGGTTATAAGGCGTTTCATTATGATGGGCATTGCAATCGGCATGTCGGCTTTGTGCTTTATCATTGTGAAAAGTCGCGTGATGAAGATTGTGGCGGCATTTGCCGTAGTGGTGTTCCTGATTGTCTCTACGCTTTTGGGTTATTCCGCTTCCAAGATTGAGATGGCTCTGTGTTCGCTTTTTGTCATCACGGTTTTATTTGAAGAGGCGCAGCGGTATTTCAGGCGCGGTGAGACTTTTGACCATGAGAAATACGTGGTATTTACCTGGCCGTTTGCTTTTGCTTTCTTCTTAATCATTATGTTATGCAAAGCTCCGGACAGACCCTATGACTGGGCTATATTCGTAAAGATTTACGAGCGCACCAAAGAGGTTACGATTGAACTTAGGGAAAAGTTCTTTTCAAGTCACTCTGAGGATTACGACGCCGCAATGTTAGGCTTTTCGGGCGATGCAAGAATTGCCGGTGAAGTGGGCGGCAAGGGTGAAGAAATCTTAAAGATAGTCACAAGCAAAAGAAAGAGCGAGTCGATTTACTTAACGGGTAAGATATTTGCGGACTTTGACGGACACGAGTGGAAGAGCATTCCTCCCTATATTGAAGGTGAGCGTGTGCTTGATTCAATGATTGCGTTAAGTAATGCTCTTTTGTACGGTGAAGACAGTGCAAATGACTTTATCAGGCTTGAAAACATTGATATAACGTTTCTTCCTTTTTCCAGCAAATATGTTTTTGCACCTTCGAAGTATGTGCAGTTAAACAGCGGATTGTCGGCATTTGAGCCTGAGGAAAGAGACGGGGCGATTTTCTTTGACGAGACTAAGATAATCAATGCGGATTATAAGATTTTAAGCCTTTCCGTCAATTACAATCCCACAGCCGTTAATCTTATAACTTCGGGTGAAGAAAAGTTTACGGAAAGCGCATGGGACAAGATGCGCTCAAATTTCAGACTTTACGATGTTTCGGGAATAACTTTTGAGGACGCGCTTGTATACGAAGATTATGTACGAAAGAACTATTTAAGCGACGTGACCGTAACGGATGATGTGGCCGAAACGCTTAACAAAATTAAAGAGGCAGGAGCCACTGATTATGAGCGATTAAAGCTTCTTGAGGGAGCGCTTAAGAATATGTCGTACAGTAACCGCCCGGGTAAGCTCCCTGACAAAGTTACGGATGCGGGAAGTTTTCTTGATTACTTCTTAACCGAGTCACAGACAGGTTATTGCGTGCATTATGCCACTGCTTTTTGCCTTATGGCGAGGGCGATGGGCTACCCTTCAAGGTATGTTCAGGGCTACATGGTGCCGGTTACCGACAGCAGCGATACGCGTGTTGATACATCGATGGCGCATGCCTGGCCGGAGGTGTGGCTTGAGGGTATCGGCTGGGTCGTATTTGAACCGACTCCCGGAAATTACACGGTAGGTAAGGGCTGGGCTACCAGGGAAGAAATCGCAGCCGAGGCCGCCGGCAAGGAATACTCGCAGAATCAGTATGATTACTCTTATGTCGGGCAGGAAAGCGTAATCGAATTTGAAAAAGAAGATACCGTCGAAGAAGAGGAACACGCAAAGATCAGCTGGTATTTATTCGTGATACCGATTGCCGCATTCCTGGTATTTGCGGGATTGTTTATCCTGGTTGAAGTACTTATAAGCCGACATCGATTTAAGAAAGCCTCCGACGAAGAGAAGGCAAATATCCTGTGCTTAAGAATCATGAATATGTTATTATTTTGTGGTAAGAAGCCGATGCGGGGTGAAACGCTTGATGAGTTTGGAAAGAGGCTTAAGGCTGAGGGCGTTGAGTATGGTCTTGGATTCATTCCGTATTATGAGCGGATACTCTATTCCGAAAAAGGTGTCGGTGCGGATTCTTTGACTGATATAATAAAGAGCGAAGAGTCGATAAACAGACTTCTTAAGGAAGAAAGAAAGTGGCTGTATTTTATCTACAGAGTGCGTAGTCTTTACAAGAAATAAATGTTAAAAGAGGAATTAAACGTTGGAAAAATATTACATCACGGGACACAAAAACCCCGACCTTGACACTATCTGCAGTGCCATGGCGTATGCGAAACTAAAATCGATTCTGGATTCTGACAACGAATATGTTGCGGTCAGATGCGGACATCTCGGCGAGAGCTGTAAGAATATCCTTGCGGCACTTGATATTACACCGCCTCCGTATATGCCTGACGTATATCCGAAGGTTAAGGATGTAATGTTAAGTCCTAATTTAATGGTGGAGAAAAAGGCCAGCATGACCGAAATTGCAAAGTCCTATAAGGACAGTAATCCTTCGGTTACGCCTATTTTCGACGGCGGTAAGTTCATAGGCCTTTTGTCAATTGACGATATTACCGCGTGGTATATGTCGAGGATGAATAAGGGCGATGATTTAAGTCAGATCCCCACTGTGGGCGAGGTGATGCGCGACCAGGCCGAGCCTTTGCTTGCGGGTGATTTGTTTGAAGATGCCAAGAAAGCCTTGTCGGCATCTCCCAAGCGTGGACTTGCGGTATTTGAGGACGATGAATTCATCGGATACGTTACCCGTCGCTGCTTCTTAAAAGCTCCCAAGTATAATGTAATCCTGATGGACCATAACGAGCCCCGCCAGAGCATCAAGGGCATCGAGACGGCGAATGTGGCTGAGATTATCGACCACCACAGACTCGATACCATGAAGACCAATACACCTATATTTATTGATGCGGAGCCTCTGGGAAGTACTTGTACCATCGTGTACGAGCTTTTTGTGCGTAACAAACTAATGCCTGACAAGGAAACCGCGAAACTCCTGCTTACCGGTATGATGTCCGATACATTGATTCTTAAGTCCCCCACCACCACACCCGTGGATGTTGAGGCGGCACATGCTTTGGCCGAGATAGTGGGAGAGAGCGTTCAGGACTTCGGCATCAAGATATTCAGCCACGTGGAGAGCTTATCAGCTATCAAGCCCGAGAAAGCAATCCTCACCGACTTCAAGCGCTACACCGAGAAAGGCGTCATGCTCGGCATCGGCCAGTGCGAAGCAACTACGCTTAATGACCTTGACGAGTACAAGGACAAGTTCCTCAAAGCCCTCGAAGACGTGCGTCTTAAGAACGGTCTTGACTGGGCGGTAGTAATGATAACGGATGTTATGAAAGAAAACAGTGTGCTTCTTTCCACCGACTTTAAGTCCGCCAAGAACCTTCCTTACGCGCTTCTTGAAGAAGGTATCTACGATATGCCGGGTGTTATGAGCCGTAAGAAGCAGCTGTTGCCGGAGATGCTGTTTGCACTGGGAATGTAATTATATATGGACAAAGAAAGAGCAGGTGGACCGCAATCAGTCCACCTGCTTTATTTTTGAGATATCATCGTCAATCACCATTGAGTAATTGGTGTAGTATACTACGAAGCCGGGCTTGGCTTTCGCGGGTTTCTTGACGTTCTTTTTAAGTAAGTAGTCGATTTCCACTCTGTCGGTGCCGCGGCCTTTGGAGAAGTGAGCGGCAAGGCGTGCGGCTTCTTCGAAGGTGCGGTCGGGAACTTCGCGGCCTTCGGTCCTGACGATTACGTGGGAGCCGGGCATTTTCTTGGCGTGGAACCACCAGTCGCCGCCGTTGGCAAACTCGAAGGTTAAGCGGTCGTTCTGAAGATTGTTGCGTCCTACATAGATGTCGAAACCGTCGGAGCTTACGAAGTGGAAGGGCTTGGACGTGATTTTTTGTTTCTTGGTGCCGGATTTATAACGGATGTAGCCGGACTGGGTGAGCTCTTCTTTGATTTCAGCAAGGTCAGCCTCATCTACAGCAATATCAAGGGAAGTGAGAATGGACTCAAGCTGAGCCACTTCGTCGGATACTTCCTCGATGATACCGGTGAGAGATTCGGCTGTACGCTTAAGCTTCGAATATTTCTCAAAATATTTCTTGCCGTTCTCGAGAGCCGTCATATCGGGATCGAGGGGTATCGTAATAGTTTCATTGGTATAGTAATTAAGCGCTTCGAAGGACTTGGCGCCTTCTGGAACGGTGTAGCCGTAGGTGTTGATGAGCTCCCCGTAGATGCGAAACTTATCCTTTTTTTCGGTGTCTTCTAATTGTTTCTTTTGCAGGTCTAACTTCTTAACGTTACGCTCGAGAGCAGTAGTAACAATCTTGCGAAGGTCGGCAGATTTCTGGCGGATGCGCACGACCACGCTTTTCTCGCGGTAGAAGTCCTCGATAAGCGACGATATGGAATCGTACGCTTTGACGGTCTTGTCGTGGTACAGAGTGAGCGGAACGGCCGCGTATTCTAACGGTGCCGAGCCGTCATAGATAATCTCGGGAGCGAAGCGACCTTCACGCACGTCAGTCACCAGCGCGGCAAAAGCATTATACAAAGCCGTAACATCCGCCTCCGACAGTGACGAAGTCGACGCGTCCGCATCCACACCCGCGCGATAACATACCTCGGTGGCGAGGATAGGCGAGAAGCCCGTATAGTTCATGTAAATCGCCTTACCCGCAGGCTCATGCGCACCGGCAACAGTAGTGGCAAAAGAACCTGCATCGACAGAAAACGGGTCCTGCTTGTCCTGCGTATGCGGTATGAAATACTTACGACCGGGCAATACTTCACGAACGGAACTTACGTTGTGAGATACATGCTTAATCGAATCGATAATATTGTCCTCGGCATCCGTAAAAATAATGTTCGAATGCTTGCCCATAAGCTCCACCACAAGGTTCTTACGGCACAAATCGCCCATTTCGTCGAGGTGTTCAAGCTCGATACGGATAATGCGCTCAAGCCCGGGCTGGGTCACGGATATAATCTTGGCGTTGGATAAGTGCTTGCGAAGAAGCATGCAGAAATTGGGCGCGGTAAGAGGAGCGGGCTTGTTCTCACTCGTTAAATACATAAGCGGGAGAGAAGCGTCCGCGGAGATTAAAAGCCTGTACTGGGAAGAATTACCCTTGATGGTAAGGATAAGTTCGTTCTGATCGGGCTCTGAAATTTTATATATTCTTGTATTCTGAAAGGTGTCGCTGAGTTCATGCGTCAAAGCGGCAACCGTAATTGCATCGAAAGCCATAATGGTAGTCCTTATCGTAAATTTTTTCTTTTGCCGATACAAAAGAAATAATAACATAAGCGGGAGAGGTGCTCAAGTGTTGACTATTGCATAAAAGTTACCTATAATACAAAAGGGCATACAATGATGAGCGAATATCGGATGATTGTATACCACACTAGACGCAGAGGTATATATATGATTAAAAGCATGACAGGCTTTGGTCGCGCCGAGTACGCCGACGAGCATCGTAAATTTACGGTGGAGATTAAGTCGGTTAACCATCGTTATCTCGACATGGCCATTAAGATGCCTAAGAAGCTTAACTTCTTTGAAGCAGCTATCCGCAATGAGCTTAAGAACAGCATTCAGCGCGGTAAGGTAGATGTGTTTATCACCTACGAAGACTATACCGAGAATAATGTCGGTATTAAGTACAACAAGGACGTGGCTGAAGAGTATTTTAAGTACTTAAAGCAGATGTCCGAGGAATTTGAACTTGATCTTGACGTAAGAGTTTCCACTCTTTCAAGATATCCGGAAGTCTTCACCATGGAAGAAATCGACGTGGATGAGGAGGAGATTTGGGCAGGCTTAAGAACCGCTATCCAGGGCGCAGCCGACAAGTTTGTCGAAGCCCGCATCAAGGAAGGTGAGAATCTTAAGAAAGACCTTATCATGAAGCTTGACGATATGCTTACTCATGTGGCATATATTAAGGAACGTGCTCCCGAGATTATCGCCGAGTACAAGAAGAGCTTAGAGGATAAGGTTAAAGAGCTTCTCGGCGACGTTAAGGTTGACGAGGGCAGACTTCTTACCGAAGTTACCATCTTTGCCGACAAGGTATGTATCGATGAGGAAATCGTAAGACTCTTAAGCCACATCGAGACCACCAAGAAAGCACTTATCGAAGGTGGCAGCATCGGACGTAAGCTTGATTTCATCGCTCAGGAGATGAACCGTGAGGCCAACACCATTTTATCTAAGGCTAATGATTTACAGACCGGCAATCACGCCATCGAGCTTAAGACCGAAATTGAGAAGGTACGTGAGCAGATACAAAACATTGAGTAAGGAAATATAAATGGACGGTTTATTGATTGTTATGTCCGGTTTTTCCGGCGCCGGTAAAGGCACTCTCATGAAAAGGCTCATGGCCGATTACGATGATTTTGCTTTTTCCGTATCCATGACTACCAGAGCACCGAGAGAGGGCGAGGTAGACGGCAAGGACTACTTCTTTGTAACTAAGGAAGAGTTCGAGAAAGCCATTGAGGAAGACGGCTTCGTAGAGTACGCTCAGTATGTGGGCAATTACTACGGAACCCCCAAGGCATACGTTTTTGAACAGCTTAAGAAGGGTAAGAACGTTATCCTCGATATCGAAGTTCAGGGCGCCATGCAGATTAAAGAGAAGTTTCCCGATGCGCTTATGCTTTTTGTAATTCCTCCGTCAATCGAGGTGTTACTTAAGCGTCTTCGTGCCAGAGGTACAGAGTCCGAGGAAGTGATTATGAGACGTATCACTCAGGCCAAGACCGAATGCACCTACATGGACAGATACGAATACATTGTTATCAATGACGATTTAGACACCGCGGTTAAGGAAATGTACGCTATGGTACAGTCCGCGAAATTCACGGTTTCCCGCCGCAGAGAATTTATCGACACAGTAATAGACGAACTTAAAAGTATTTAAAGGAGAAGAAAATGTTACATCCCTCATATTCAGATTTGATGAAAGTAGTTAACAGTGAGGTTGAGCCCGGCGAGGCTAAGGTAGTTAACAGCCGTTACTCAATCGTTATGGCAACAAGCCGTCGCGCACGCCAGATTATCGGAGGTGACGAGCCCTACGTTGAGGGCAGCACCGACAGAAAGCCCTTAAGCATTGCAGTAGATGAACTTAATCAGGCCAAGATCAAAATCATCAGCGACGAAGAAGATTAATAATCTCTTGTATTAACCGGGGAAACGCCGTAAGGTGTTTCCCCTATTTTATGTATAGGTAAAGAAAGCAGGATTTTTAGTGAAAATATTTTTTGTATCCCTCGGCTGTGACAAGAACCTTGTGGACACCGAAATGATGTTAGGCGAGCTTGTGGATGCGGGACACGCGATTGTGGATGATGAGAATTTGGCGGATATCGCGGTCATCAACACATGTTCTTTTATCCACGATGCCAAGGAAGAAAGCATCAACACCATTATCGAACTCGGTGAGCTTAAGGAAAAGGGACAGCTTAAGGCAGTTATTGTGTGCGGATGTCTGGCACAGCGTTATGCGGACCAGATTCGTACGGAATTACCGGAAGTAGACGTTATTGTAGGCACCATGGCTATCGACGAGATAGTGGCTGCGGTGGCCAAGGTTGAAGCCGGAGAAAAGGCAGAGTTTTTAAAATCTGTAGACGGACCTTTGGTATACGGCAAGCGCCGCGTAGTTACTACCGGCGGACATTATGCATACCTTAAGATAGCGGAAGGGTGTGACAAGCACTGTACTTATTGTGCCATCCCCAAGATGAGAGGCACTTTCAGAAGTGTTCCAATGGATGTACTGGTCAAGGAAGCCCGCGAACTTGCGTCGCAGGGAGTTAAAGAACTTATCCTTGTGGCCCAGGAGACTACTCTTTACGGCACAGATCTGTATCATGAGAAATCGCTTCCCAAATTGTTACGCGCATTAAGCGGTATAGAGGAACTTTATTATATCCGCATATTATATTGTTATCCCGAAGAGATTACTGATGAACTTATTGATGAAATAAGTTATAATAAAAAGGTGATTAAATATCTCGACATTCCGATTCAAAGCGGAGCCGACAGAGTTTTAAAGCGTATGGGCAGACGTACGACGAGAGAGGAACTGGAAACGCTTGTAAATAAGCTTAGGGCGAAGGTTCCGGACATTTGCCTTCGCACCACTTTAATCTCGGGATTCCCGGGAGAAAGCGGTCGCGACTTTAAAGAGACATATGACTTTGTTAAGAGAATGCGTTTTGACAGACTCGGGGTATTCACCTATTCAAGGGAGGAAGATACGGCGGCGGCACGAATGAGCGGCCACCTTCCCGAATTTATCAAGAACCGTCGCAAGAACAAGCTTATGAAGCTTCAGCAGACCATTGCTTTTGAAAAGGCCCGCGAGGAAGTAGGCAAGACCATGACGGTCTTCGTGGAAGGCAAGATGCCCGAAGATGGCGTATACGTATGCCGTACCTACAAAGACGCGCCCGGAGTGGACGGATATTTGTTCTTGGAAACAAGTAAAGACCTTATGACAGGCGATTTGATTCGTGCAAGAGTCACAAGCGCCAGAGAATATGACTTAGTGGGGGTACCTGAAGATGAACTTACCTAACAAACTTACGGTTTTAAGAGTTATTTTGATTCCTGTATTCGTTTTCTTTTTACTTGCGAGCTTTGTGCCTTATAACGCATACATTGCGCTCGGCGTATTCATAGTTGCAAGTGTTACGGATTTCCTCGACGGAGCAATCGCCAGGAAGAAGAATCTTGTCACTAACTTTGGCAAGTTCATGGATCCCCTTGCAGATAAGCTCCTTGTGGTAAGTGCACTTATGTGCCTTCTTATCATCGACGGCGGCGAGAGAATGTGCGTAAGCCAGACACTCGGACTTATTGCGGTGCTTGTAATTGTGGCACGTGAATTCATTATCAGCGGCTTCAGACTTGTGGCAAGCGATGCGGGTATCGTAATCGCAGCTTCCATGTGGGGCAAGTTTAAGACCGCCACCACCATGATTGCAATCTGCTTAATGATTGTTGTTAAGGAGCTTCCTTTCCTTAAGGACGTTACAATGGTGCTTTTCTGGGTGGCAGTTACGCTTACGATTGTATCTTTGGTAGATTACATTGTTAAGAATATACATGTACTCAGCGACGCTTTTACTAAGACTAAGAAAGAAGAGCCCGTTGCAGCTGCTCCTACAGAGATGACTGACAATAACGAGCAAAACGAAAATGTTTAGTAAAAATAACACAGTGGAACTTTTGTGTGTCGGCACAGAATTGCTGCTTGGCAATATTGTGAACACAAATGCAGCCTTTCTTGCCGAGGAATTGGCTAAGATGGGGCTTGCGTCTTACTATCAGACCGTAGTCGGCGACAATGCCGAAAGACTTGAGGCTTCGCTTAAGCTTGCGTTGTCGAGATCCGACATTGTTATCCTTGTGGGCGGACTTGGGCCCACAGAGGACGATTTAACCAAGGAAGTCGCAAGCAAAGTTGCAGGGAAAAAGCTTTTTCTTCACGAAGAGAGTAAGAATCGCATAGAAGATTACTTTAAAAAGCGCGGAATTACTCTTACCGACAATAACTTTAAACAGGCTTTAATACCCGAAGGGGCAACGGTTCTTACCAATAATAACGGTACCGCTCCGGGAGTCATTATTCCTTACGAAGATAAGTTTATGATTCTTTTGCCGGGACCGCCGGTGGAACTTAAACCTATGTTTAACGAAAGCGTGGTGCCCTTCTTACAAAAGATTTCGCCTGTTATCTTTAAATCAAGGACAGTTAAAGTGGTGTCTGTGGGAGAAAGTACCGCAGAAACCATGATTAAAGATATGATAGATTCCCAGACCAATCCGACGATTGCAACCTATGCCAAGACCGGAGAGGTTCATATAAGGGTAACCGCGTCCGGTAAGGACGAGGAAGAGTGCGAATCTTTAATTAAGCCCGTAATTCGTGAGCTTAAGAAGAGATTTGGCAATAATATTTATACCACCCATGATGAGGTGTCTCTTGAAAAAGCTGTGGTCGATCTGCTCCTTAGCGGAGGCTTAAAGATTACTACGGTTGAAAGCTGCACCGCCGGTATGGTGGCGTCAAGAATCGTCAATGTATCGGGTGCTTCAGATGTATTTAAGTATAGTTTTGTTACTTACTGTGACGAGGCCAAGCATAAACTGGTCGGAGTTAAGAATAGTACTCTTGAAAAGCATACTGCCGTAAGCCGCGAGACTGCGGAGGAAATGGTTAAAAGCCTTGACGGGCCTTTAAAATCCGACGTATGCGTGGGTGTTACCGGCTATGCCGATGGGGAAGATGCGGGACATGTATTTATTGCATGCAATGTTCGAGGTAAGATTGAAGTAAGAGAGTTTCATTTTGTGGGCAACAGACTTAAAGTGAGGGAGTCCGCCACCACACAGGCTCTTGTGCTTGCAAGGGATATGGTACTTAAGTTTTTGAGCGAAATTGCATTTTCATAAAGGGTAATACTATCCAATTGGATATCGACAAGGCTTTTTTTACTTGATATACTACTATACATACAATCTTTAGGGGAATGATAGGTAATGAACAGGACTAATGTTGGGGCCAACACCAATATAGGCAAGATGTTTGTTGATATTCTTGCCATCATTTTGGGGTACGGTGTCGTCTTCGCAATCAATTTTTTCCGTAACAAAACAGACGTATTGGAAGTATCCGGCAGCATAGCGCTCCTTGTTGTAATCTTTGGAGCGGTTTACTGCATATCCAACTATGCGCAGAGCGTATATGACGTTACGTTGTTCTTTTATCTTGACAGAATTTATCGAAAGATAACATTTTCTTTTGCTTTCGCATTCTTTGTTACATTCGCGGAACTTTATATGTCGGACGAGGTAGTGGTTGACAAGGCCTCTTACTATGAGTTTCTTTTTGCTACATTGGCGTCCATTTATATTATTACCTACCTGTACCGTAAGCTCGGTGAGCGCTTTTCTTACAAAGGCATTCCGAGAGTTGTCTTCATGGGTAAGAGAGGTGAGTTTAACAAGTTTACCTACTTCCTTGAGAAGACAAATATCAGGTACGAGCTTGTGGGCTTTGTGGCTTACAGTGAGGAGCAGTGTGACGGCACATATCTTGGTTACGTAGACAATCTTGAGGATATTATCAGAGATTATCAGATAGATCAGGTTTATATCATGGACAGTCATGACGTAGACCTTAAGCTTGTTCAGAACAGTATCGACCTGTGTATCAGAATGGGTGTAACCGCGAGAGCCATTGTAAATATTTACAAGAGGCGTCGTGCCAATTCTTTTGTAAGTACCGTTGGTACTTATCCCATCGTTACGTATCATACCGTTACGCTTAACCGTTCCGCCGAGATTATCAAGAGAATTATGGATATTGCGGGAAGCTTTGTGGGAATTGTGCTTTCATCGCCTATTATGCTTATTACGGCGATAGCGATTAAGCTTGATTCTCCGGGACCCGTTTTCTTTAAACAGACGCGTGTGGGTAAGAACGGAAGACATTTTAAGATGTATAAGTTCCGAAGCATGTGCGATGGCGCCGATGCCATGAAGAAGGACCTTATGAATCAGAACGAGGTCGAAGGCGGCGCAATGTTTAAGATGAAAGAAGACCCCCGTATTACGAAGGTGGGTAAGTTTATTAGAAAGACAAGTATCGACGAACTGCCTCAGTTTTTCAATATTCTGGGCGGTACCATGAGCCTTGTGGGCACGCGTCCCCCCACACTTGACGAGGTTGAGAAGTACGACGCAAGCCAGTGGAGACGTATCAGTATCAAGCCCGGACTTACGGGTATGTGGCAGGTAAGCGGCAGAAGCTCGATTACGGATTTTGACGAAGTAGTTAAATTAGATACAGAATATATTGACAATTGGTCAATTTTTCTTGATATATCAATTTTGGTCAAAACAGTCCTTTCTGTATTCAAAAAAGACGGTGCTTACTAAATATTGTGGTTTGAATTTAAAGCCGAATGACAAATTTGACAGTCATTTGGCTTTTTCATGAAAAAAATTGGTAAAATTAACAAGTTGACTTTTGTTAATAAAATGTTAATAATAAAAGAGGTCGGATGAGGGTACCCCAAGTTCGATCTGTGTCAGGTTTTAACAATCTGATGAAGCCGAGGGGAAACCGATGTTGGGGAATGTCGGTGGCTTTATCGATGGAATAATAAAGTCTGAAAATTTTTTACAAAAAGGTGAACCTTTTTGATTTTTTCGGAGTCTTTATTAACAGATAGTTAAAAACCAGTTAACAAGGGATTTTGTCGGAGGAAGAAATGGAAAGAGAAAAGAGTTGTGCATTAGTTAAGATTATGTTTGAGTTAGGCGCCGGCTTGTTGCTTATTGCCCTCGTAACATTGCTTGGCGGTAAAGTGTTCGACTTACCCATCGTGGTTCTTATGACAATTATCATTGCGTCTGTTACCATGATGTTTGTTAAGCAGGACAGAGAAATCTTGAACGCCGATATGGCTAACAGCACCCAGGAATAAGTAGTAATTTGGCGGCGGTGGCTTGGTCCACCGCCATTTTTTTGTCTATATTTACTTTTAAGAGTTAGGAGATATCAATGAGTCAATACCAAGGATACAATTTTTGCCCCAATTGCGGAGCCGTGACCAAGGAAGGCGTTTGTACCGCATGCGGCCATAAGAGTAAGGGTGCCGTTTTTAATAAGCCTGCGGAACCTGCTGCAAAATCGGATACTACTGTTTTCGATTATACTCAGACCGGTGTAACGACTTCTTTTGCAGGTGGAAGAGCTGTACTTAACGGTGGCGGAACCGGGAAAAAGGGTAACAGTGCCTTGGTTCTTGCGATTGTTTCTTTTGCACTTATAGTAGCTTTTGTGGGAATCATATACGCTTATTTCAACATAAGATTCACAAGCGGAGAGAATACTGCCGCCAAGGTTTCGGTAAGCGCTGAACCCCAAGCGTCCGTATCCGCTTCGGAAGCCACGCCGGAAACTGAGCCCGATGTAATTACCGATGGCGAGCCCGGAGATTTTAAGGCAATGGTGCTTAATAATTTTGCTTTCTCATACTTGGAAGAGGAAGAAGCAGTGGCCGAAGAGGACGCATACGATTACACCGACGTTACGTATTATGTGTACGATGATTACATCAGAACAGACCTTGATTACAAGATTTTAAATACTGCATGGGAATACAACGGATATAACGCGAGCGCTTACGGCGTAAATGCGCCCGAGAATGTATACATTTATTGCACCTATCCTCAGATTATGGAAGCTCCGGAACTTGAGGAGGTTATCAATGATGCGATTCTTGAGAGAACGATGTACATCTGCAGTATGTACGATGCTGATTGCGAATATCTTTCTGAAGATCAGGTATATTACGGAGACGAGCATGTATATATCACTTACATGGATGAGAATGTGTTAAGTCTTTTGTTCTATTATGACGGGTACTTTGCATCGGATTCGGAGGAGAAGCCCAGGCTTGTGTCATCTACTGTAGATACGCTTAATTATGACATGAAGACCGGGAAGGAACTTAAGATGCCCGGGATAACTATTTCGGACGATGTTTTCTTGGAAAAGTTTATCAAAGAGGTTGATGCGCAGAATCAGTCAGATATACTTGCGGATGTTTCCAAAGCCGATCTTTTGCTTGACTATAAGAGCGGAAACTTTAAATGGTTCTACAATCCTTTCGGCGTGGAAATCGCCTACTGTGTTCCGCAGAACTACGGGTTCTACAGCTGCACCATGGACCCTGATGAGATATTTGAGAAATAATCGTATTGACATTTTGATTATTACGGATAGAATAGAAGCGTGACTTTTGTCATGCTTCTTTTTCATATAAACGGAGATGTTCTCCGATGTTAAGAAGCCCTGCCGATATCCGGCAATTTTCCGTATGCTTATAAAATTTTTTGAAAAGTAAGGGTGTGGGACGTTTATCGGACACCCAAATGTGGTACAGTAATACTGTAAGAAAAAAGTAATTGACAAAAACGAACAGATGTTTTATTCTTTATTTAGAACACTTGTTCTTGCGAGAGGAGCATTTATTTATGGAAAAAGACGACAAGCTTCGTGCCCTTGATGCGGCAATAGGACAGATTGAGAAGCAATTCGGTAAGGGCGCGGTCATGAGACTGGGCGACCCTGCCGCTCAGATGAATATTGAGACCATTCCCACAGGCTCATTAAGCCTTGATATAGCGTTGGGCCTCGGCGGAATTCCCAAGGGACGTATTATAGAGATTTACGGACCCGAATCAAGTGGTAAGACCACAGTTACACTTCACATGATAGCCGAAGTACAGAAGAGAGGCGGTATTGCCGGATTTATCGACGCCGAGCATGCACTCGACCCCGTATATGCGGCCAATATCGGTGTTAACATTAATGATTTGTACATTTCACAGCCCGATGACGGTGAGCAGGCTCTTGAGATTACAGAGGCCATGGTGCGTTCCGGCGCTATGGACATTGTAGTAATCGACTCGGTTGCAGCTCTTGTTCCCAAGGCAGAGATTGAAGGCGATATGGGTGATTCTCACGTAGGTCTTCAGGCCCGCCTTATGTCACAGGCTTTAAGAAAGCTTACCGGTATTGTCAGCAAGACCAATTGTACGGTTGTATTTATTAACCAGCTTCGTGAGAAGGTCGGCGTAATGTTTGGTAACCCCGAGACCACTACCGGCGGTCGCGCTCTTAAGTTCTACGCTTCCGTAAGACTTGATGTACGCCGTATCGAGGCACTCAAGCAAAACGGTGAGGTTATCGGTAACCGTACCAGAGTTAAAGTTGTTAAGAATAAGGTTTCACCTCCTTTCAAGGAAGCTGAATTTGATATCATGTTTGGTGAGGGAATTTCCCATGCCGGCGATGTACTCGACCTTGCTGTTGAGGAGGACATTGTAGCCAAGAGTGGCGCATGGTTTGCTTATGAAGGCAACAAGATTGGTCAGGGACGTGAGAATGCCCGCCAGTACCTTAAGGATAACCCTCAGGTACTCGATGAAATCGAGATGAAGGTTCGTGCCGCACACGGACTTTCCGCCGAAGGAGTAGCAGCCGATGCTGATTGAGTCCATTGAGCCTGTAAGTAAGGACAGAAGTCGTGTTAAGCTTGAGGGCGGACATGAATTTGTTCTCTACAAAGGCGAGCTTCGTATCCTTAAGCTCAAGGAAGGTGCAGATTTAAGCGACGAAGTCTACAGGAACATAATGGAAACCGTTCTTCCGAAGCGTGCCAAGTTACGTGCTCTTAATCTTCTTAAGGCTCGTGCTTACACTGAATACGGACTTAAGAAGAAGCTTGCCGAAGGCGGTTATCCCGATTCCGTGTCCGATATAGCTATAGCCTATGTTAAGTCCTACGGGTACATTAATGACAGGCAATTTGCTCTCGACTATCTTAGCGATCAGTCTGCCAAGCGCAGTAAGAAGGAATTATACCAAAAGCTTTCATCAAAAGGTATTTCCAAGGAAATCCTCGACGGTGCATTTGCTGAAGTATACGGGTCCTACAAAGACGCAAGAGAAGAATCTTCTTTTGACGAAACAGATGTTATTGTAAAGACTCTTAAGAAGCGCGGCTTCACCGGTAACGAGTCTTACGAGGAGAGACAAAAGCTTCTTGCTTACTTCTACAGGAGAGGCTTTGAGATGGATTCGGTATATAAGGCAATGGATTCACTTAAAGAATAACAGGGCGCTCCGATATTCTCGGAGCGCTTTTAAATTCTTAAATATTTCTAAAGGGGATAGGGTACATTTACTTGACATAACTTGTTTTTTTGGTTAAAATTTCTTTGTTGTGAACATGTTTGTTAGGATTAGTCTATCCTTACCTATATACTCGCAATAATTAAATAAGGAGGTACTCCTGTATGGAATACGCTTGTATAGCCATAGCAGTAGTAGCCGTCCTTGCAGCTTCGTTGGTTGTTTTCTTAAACACCAAGCGCATCAAAGAGCAGAATGCCAAGATTGGTAATGCGGATGCCAAGGCCAGAGAGATAATTGATGAAGCCCTTCGTGAAGCTGAAGCCAAAAAGCGTGAAAGTCTTCTTGAAATCAAGGAAGAGTCCATTCGTACCAAGAACGATCTTGATAGAGAGATTAAGGAACGCCGCGCAGAGATACAGCGCAATGAACGTCGTATTCAGCAGAAGGAAGAGAATATCGACCGCAAGACAGAAGCGATTGAACGCAAGGAACAGAGCTTAGCTGCCAAGGAAGAAAGCTTAGCAAAGGAGAAAGAAAAGATTGCCAAGCTTAACGAGGAACGTATACAGGAACTGGAAAGAATCTCAGGATTGACCTCCGACCAGGCAAAAGAATATCTACTGAAAATTGTTGAAGATGAAGTAAAACACGAAACGGCTGTCATGGTAAAAGAGCTTGAGAGCCGTGCTAAGGAAGAAGCAGACAAAAAGGCCAAGGAATATGTGGTCAGTGCCATCCAGCGGTGCGCGGCGGATCACGTTTCCGAGGCAACGATTTCCGTCGTGCAGCTTCCCAGTGATGAAATGAAGGGGAGAATCATCGGTCGTGAGGGTAGAAATATCCGTACGCTCGAGACAATGACAGGCGTAGATCTTATTATCGACGACACGCCTGAAGCTGTCGTAATTTCCGGATTCGATCCTATCCGCCGCGAAGTCGCCAGGATCGCTCTCGAAAAGCTGATCGTGGATGGAAGAATCCATCCCGCCAGGATCGAAGAGATGGTCGGCAAGGCCCAGCGGGAAGTGGAAGCGAAGATTAAGGAGGAAGGTGAAGCCGCGACCCTGGAGGTCGGCGTGCACGGAATTCATCCGGAGCTTGTAAGGCTTCTCGGAAAGATGCGTTTCCGTACCAGCTACGGGCAGAACGCGCTCAAGCATTCAATCGAAGTGGCACAGCTGTCAGGGCTGCTGGCAGGGGAGCTGGGTCTGGACATTCGTCTGGCCAAGCGGGCCGGTCTGCTGCATGACATCGGCAAGGCTGTCGACCATGAGATGGAAGGATCTCATGTACAGCTCGGCGCTGAATTGTGCCGCAAGTATAAGGAATCTCAGGTTGTCATCAATGCAGTGG
>JAFYDI010000110.1 GCA_017544835.1 Lachnospiraceae bacterium
AACATCCTTCTTGAGAAGGGCGATCGTAACATCGGTCTTATCGGCTGGGAACAGGGTGACGCTACATGGCTCGGCAGATGGGAAGGCTACAAGGCAGGCGTTGAAAAATGGAACGCAGCTCATCCGGACGATCAGGCAGTTCTTTCAGAGCCTCAGTACGCAGGTACTTCTTCCGAAGGTGGCTCCAAGGCAGCAGAAGCTTTAATGAGCGCTAACCCCGACCTTGATGCATTAATTCCCGCAGGCGGCGGCGGAGACCCTCTTCAGGGCGCAATCGCAGCTGTTGAGCGTGCAGGCAAGACTCAGGATATCGACATCGTATCCACAGACTTCCTTCCCGACCTTGGTGAGAGACTTGCCAACGGTTCCATGGCAGGTGAATCCGGCGGACACTACTGCGATCCCCTCTTTGCATTCATGGCAGTATACAACGCAGTTAAGGGTAATTACAAAGACTTCGGCGGCAAGTTCGAAGACATCAAGTTCCCTTACCTCTACGTTGCATCTCCCGATGACTATGTAGATTACGAGAAGTACTTCGTTAAGCAGCTTCCTTACACTGCAGAAGAACTCGTAGAAATGTCCAAGCTCGACATGGAAGGCCTTAAGGCTAAAGCAGCAGCTCTTTCAATTGAAGACGCTGCGGCAAGATCAGGTAAATAGTTATTGTGTAATGGCAGGCCGGTATCGACGTCTCATTCGGCGATACCGGCCTGATTCTATAGAATCAAGGTGAATCGACATGAAGAAAACAAGGGAAACGGCGGGAAAGAAGCTGTCGGCGCGTACCAAGGGCTACTTGCTTTTGCTGCTCATGGTAATAGTGTCGTGGGGAATCTTCAAAATAATAACTCCCGACAATTTTGGCTCACCCAAGAATATGCTGAGCTATTTTGAGGCTTCACTGCTTGCTGCGGTGGGCGCAGTGGGATTTTACTTTGTAATGGTCATGGGAATGTTCGACTTCTCAATCGGTGCCAACATTATGCTTTCGGCCATAGTAGGATGCGTGTTTGCAAACCGCTTTGGTCTCGGATATGTGGGACTGGTTGTCGGAGCCATTATTACAGGCGCGCTGGTGGGATTATTAAACGGTGCGTTGTATGTTAAGTTACGAATTCCCTCGATGATTGTTACAACAGGTTTGGCGCTGATATATGAATCGGTTGCCAACTATATTGCAGGCGGCGTTGAGCAGACGCTTCCTTCGGGCTTAAGAGCTTTCGGCCAGATGCCCGGTAACATTATTTTGGCGATAATTGCGTTTGGAGTTGCATTTTTGTTACTCAATTATACGAAAATCGGTACTTACACCTATGCCATCGGCAGCAACGAATTTGTGGCCAAGAACATGGGTATAAGCGTTAACAAATATAAAGTGCTTGCTTTTATCATAAGCGGTGCATTCTTAGGCGTCATGGCGGTTCTTACCATCAGCTACGGTTCATCAATGGTAGCGGTAACCGGTATGGCTTCCATGAGCCGTAACTTCGTGCCTACCATGGGTTGTTTCTTTGGCCTGGCGTTTAAGAAATACGGTATGCCTATTCCGGCTATTATCATCGGTGAGTTTGTGATTAACATCATTTTCTTTGGCTTTATCGCGCTTGGTGCGCCTACGGCCATTCAGGATGTTATCACGGGTTTCGCGCTCCTCATTATCGTTATGCTTACCACCAAAGTCGCCAAGGGCGAGATAGTGAAGTAAGGGGGTGCGGACATGAGTGAAATAAGATTACAGGTTAAAAATGTAAGTAAGAGTTTCGGTATTACGAAGGCTCTTCAGAACGTATCTTTCGACATTGCCAAAGGCGAGATTCATGCGCTTATCGGCGAGAACGGCTCGGGTAAATCGACGCTTACAAACTCTCTTACGGGTATCTATCAAAAGGACAGTGGGCAGTTTATCTTAGACGGAGTTGAGGTAAACCCCAAGAATCAGGTGGAGGCCAATAACGAAGGCATTTCCATCATCGTACAGGAACTTGGAACCCTCGACGGACTTACGGTTGCGGAGAACATTTTCCTCGGCCACGAGAATAAGTTCGTAAAGTGCGGAATCAAGAACACGGGCGCCATGAACCGTATGGCAACGGAGCTGTTAAAAGAATACGGCTTCGACCGCATCAAGGCATCCGAAATGATTGAACACTACAACTTCGAAGACAGAAAGCTTGTGGAAATCGTTAAGGCTACATATTTCGGTCCGAAGATTGTGGTAATAGACGAGACTACCACGGCGCTTTCGGGAGAGGGACGTGAAGAGCTCTACAAACAGATGAAGCGTATAAGGGAATCGGGCAACACCGTCATCTTTATTTCGCACGATCTTCCCGAAGTATTGAGGCTTTCCGACACTATCACGGTTTTAAGAGATGGCGTATATATAGACACCGTCAAGAGCTCTGATGTGGATGAAGATGGCCTTAAGAAGCTGATGGTCGGCCGTGAAGTTTCGGGCGAATATTACCGCGCGGATTACGGCGAGAAGGTGTCCGATGAAGTGGTTATGAGGGTTAAGAATGTGACGGTTCCGGGGCTTATTTCGAATGTAAGCTTCGAACTTCACAAGGGCGAGATACTTGGATTCGGCGGACTGTCGGAGTCGGGCATGCACGAGATAGGAAAGGCTTGCTTCGGAGCTTCTTTTGACAGAGAAGGTACCGTGGAACTGCAAGACGGAACGCAGATTAATGACATTCCTACCGCAATCGCCCACAGCATAGCTTATACATCGAAGGACAGAGACAATGAGTCGCTTGTCATGAATCAAAGCATCAGAGACAATATTTGCCTTCCTTCGCTTAATACACTTGCCAACAAGCTGCATCTTTTAAGCGACAGAAAGCTTAAGAAGTTCGCTCAGAAATTCGCGGCGACTATGTCCACCAAGATGGAGAGTGTCGACCAGTTCGCATCGAATCTGTCGGGTGGTAACAAGCAGAAGGTTGTGCTTGCAAGATGGATCGGCAAGGATTCGGACATTCTTTTGCTAGATAGCCCGACACGCGGTATCGACGTTAAGGTTAAGCAGGACATCTACCAGTTGATGGATAAGATGCGCAAGGACGGAAAGTCGATAGTCATGATTTCCGAAGAGCTCATGGAGCTTATAGGTATGTGCGACCGCATTATCATCATGAAAGACGGTATGGTAAACGGCGAGATAATGCGCGATAAAGATATGGATGAGAACACGCTCATCTCAAAAATGGTATAAGGAGGTGCGGAAATGGCTAATACAGACAAGCAGGTAACCAAAGACTCTGCTTTGAAAAAGCAGTCGATTATAAACATGCTTCGCTCCGCCCTTCCCATCATCGGACTGGTGGTAGTGTTCATCGTATTTAATACCCTCACGAAGGGCAACATGTGGACCAGCAGAAAGCTGATTCTCAACCAGGTTTATGTAGTGTTAATATCAACCGTAGGCGTTTTCTTCATCATGACCATGGGGGGCCTCGACTTCTCCCAGGGGTCCATCATGGGCATGGCATCGATAGTGGTATGTTTGCTTTCGAAGGTTAACATTGTGCTTGCAATCATCGGAGGCGTGGTGGCCGGTGCGACAATCGGCGCCGTCAACGGATTCTTCTACGTAAACAGAAAAATAAAGTCTTTTATCGTAACCATATGCACGATGTTCCTCTTCCGCGGATTCATCAAATATATGGCCTCCAACTCGCCCGTAGCCGCGAGCATGAAGGTATACGATTACGACACAACCGGCATTAAGCTTGGCATCACTCTTGCGGTGCTTGCCATAAGCTTCTTGGTGTTCAGATTCACTAAGTTCGGCATCAATTTAAAGGCTATCGGCGCAGGCGAAAAAGCAACCAAGTTCGCAGGCGTTCGTACCGACAGAGTTAAGTTTTTAATCTACATACTTGCGGGCGCAATCACCGGTCTTGCGGCATTTGTCAACATCGTCAAGAACGGTTCCGCAACAGCCAACGTAGGCAACCAGCTCGAGACACAGATTCTTATCGCTTTGGTGCTCGGCGGAATGCCGATTTCGGGTGGCGCGAAGGTAAGATTTGAGAACATCATCGTAGGTTCCCTTCTCTACATAGTTCTCAACAACGGACTCATCATGATGGGTCTTACCACCCAGGCCATGCAGCTTATCCAGGGTGTGATTTTCTTAATCTTTGTAGCCCTCTTCGCCGACAGACAGAGCTTGTCGGTAATTAAATAAGCTAAACGCCATAATAATGTGAGACAGGCCGTTACCTTTCGGGGGTGCGGTCTGTTTCTTTTTGCGTTATAATATGATTTGTTCGTAACAAGATTAACGGAGGATATTCTATGTCAGAAGGCTATGGCAAAATAAAGAAATACATATACGGCACACCATTAAAGACCGGGGCTGTTGTGCTCGACATACCTGCAAGCGATGGCACGCCCGCGCCTTTTACCTATGATGCGGCGGGGGACACCTTCACTTACAATTTGAAGGATCGCGACATGGTCTTCGGCCTTGGCGAGACAGTACGAGGAATTAATAAGCGAGGATGGAGATATACCAGCAACAACTCGGACGACCCGCATCATGAGGAGACCAAGGAGTCGCTGTACGCGTCGCAGAATTTCTTAATCATCGACGACGGAGCCGAGTGCTTTGGCGTGTTTGTAGACAATCCCGGAACAGTGACATTTGATATCGGATATACATCGGCTGGCGTGCTGACGATTAAGGCGCAGTACAATGACACGGATTTTTATGTGCTAAACGGTGACACACCGCTTGAACTGGTAACCACTTTCAGAAAGCTCGTGGGCAAGAGCTATATTCCGCCGCTTTGGGCCTTTGGCTATGGCCAGAGCCGCTGGGGATATAAGACTGCGGGGGATATCAGGGCGGTTGCAAAAGGGTACAAAGAAGCCGGCATTCCTGTCGACATGATATACATGGACATCGACTACATGCAGGATTTCAAGGACTTCACGGTTAATCCCGAGAGATTTCCCGACTTTGAGAACTTTGTGCAGGAGATGAAGGAGCAGGGTATCCGCCTGATCCCAATTATTGATGCCGGCGTGAAGATTGAAGATGGATATGAAATATACGAAGAAGGTGTTAAGAACGGTTTCTTTTGCAAAAAAGAAGACGGTACAAACCTCGTGGCGGCAGTGTGGCCGGGTAAGGTCCACTTCCCGGATTTCTTAAATTTCAAGGCGGCAGAGTGGTTCGGAAGGAAGTACAAGGCGCTTACCGATGCAGGCATCGAGGGCTTCTGGAATGACATGAATGAGCCTGCGATTTTCTATACCGAGGACCATTTAAAAGAAGTGTTTGACGGTATCGATGAGTATAAGGGCAAAGAAATCGATATCTGGGAGTACTTTAAGTTTAATGACCTTGTGTCCTCGCTTTCCAACAATCCCGAGGACTACAAACGCTTCTACCATGATTTTAACGGTGTGAAGGTGCGCCACGACAAGGTGCATAACCTTTACGGATTCTACATGACCAAGTCGGCAGGGGAAGCGTTCAAAGAAATTGCTCCGGATAAGGACATTTTACTGTTCTCACGCGCATCCTACACGGGTATGCACAGGTACGGCGGAGTCTGGACCGGAGACAACTTCGCGTGGTGGAGCCACCTGCTTCTTAACATTAAGATGATGCCCTCACTTAACATGACGGGCTTCCTCTATTCGGGTGCGGACATCGGCGGCTTTAACGCCAATACCACAGAGGACCTTATGATGAGGTGGGTGGAATTCGGCTTATTTACGCCTCTTTTCAGAAATCACTCGGCACTTGGCACGAGAGACCAGGAACTTTACAGATTCGAGCGAAAGAAAGACTTTAAGAACTTAATAGAACTCAGGCACGCTTTGGCGCCTTACATCATTAGAAACTTCTGCTATGCGGCGGAAAACGATACGATGTACATTAAGCCTTTGTGGTTTGAGTACAGGGGCGACGAGCGCACCCGTGAGGTTGAGGACCAGCTTCTTGTGGGTGACAGCATCATGATAGCGCCTGTCTATGAGCAGAATGCGACCGGCCGCTATGTATACCTGCCGGAAAAGATGAAAATGCTCCGTTTCAGAAGCTATGACGATTATGATGAAGAAATTCTTGAGGCCGGTGACCATTATGTGAAAGCTGCTTTGAATGAGGTGCTCGTATTCCTTCGTTCGGGCAAAGAACTTACGCTTGCTAAACCGGGTAGCCGCGTTGGTGAAGCTGATGTAAAGATCGATAAAACTATTTTTTTTAAGGAATGAGAAAAGAGGCATCGGGAAACCGGTGCCTCTAAAACTATGTATCAGCACATTTTATGAGGGCAAAAACTATTGCGAATAGCTTTCAAGCGCCTTCCTGTAGAACTCCCTCATGGCTTCGTGGCTGCTGGCGGGGGAGACTATGATTGCGTCTTTGCCGAAGCGGGAGAAATAATCTTCCAGCGCTCGCTTGGGCCAGTCGAAGTAGTAGGTGTTGCCGTCCCGTTTGAGAACATCGGGGCGGTTTTTAACTATTAAGCGGAACTTTTCGAGGCCGCGGTCTGTGAGTACCACTTTTGCCTGTGCGCGGCGGGAGGCGGATTCGGGGCTCCTGGCGGCTATTTCTGCGAGCCTTGATTTGGCCTCTTCGTGAATCTTAAAAGTTACAGGTGTGGCGAAGATGGCGCGGAGTCTTGAGATTCTGAAGGTGCGGGGGAAGCCGTCTTTTTTGTCGGTACAAAGAAGGTAGTTGCACTGTTCTTCTTTGGACGCGGCTATCATATAGGGGCGAACTGTGAAAACGGCCCCCGGCGCGGAGACGGATTCGAAAGTGATGACGTTGCAATTACTGATAGCGTTGTTAATAGTCTCAAAGGCGTCGCGGAAGATTATCATCTCGCGATTGTTTCTGGAGATAGAGAGGTATGAGGCAAAAAGGTCGTTAATGTACTGGGACATGGAAGTGTCCTTAAGCAGGTTATTCTCTATGGCGCTGCACACGTCCAAAGAACGCCCGCTGACCGTCAGAGTTATGGCGGTGCTGCGGTCTAAGCGGTACTCGTCGCTCTTCATGTAGGTATTCATGATTCTGTCGGCAATCTTGTCCGCATCCTTGTGAGAAATGGACGGAAATTCGCTGAGGTCCGCAAGAATGGTACTTAACAGCCGCTCTTTATTGTCACGGTATTGGTCAAAGAAATTGACCAGCAGCTCCTTCAAAAAAGCATTCAGGTTAACTGAACCGTCTTTTTTGTAAAATTCAAACAGTTCCGCATCCCGGGTTAAGCGGGTTTTCATGTCTTCGGGAATATAAATCTTATATTTCTCTGTCATGACTTACTCCTATTTGGGGTCGCAAATTAACTCAAATATAACGAAAAAAAAGGAAATTGTCAAATGAATTGGGGTTGCAGAATAAAACAATTCTGCTTCTTTTCATATCCAATTTCACGGATTATGATGTAACCATGAAAGACACATACAGCAACAGCTTGGATCGCTTATTGGTGTAGCACCGGACTTATACTCCGGCAATGCGGGTTCGAATCCCGCTCCGCAAGTGTCTTGAAGAAAAGACGCACACAGCAACAATACATATTCAGTGGGTGAATAATAATGCGTCTTGTACAGAATAAAGGCACATACAGCAACTTTGGTAAACCATCGACTGTCAATCGAGTGATGCGGGTTCAAACCCCGCAAGTGCCTTGTAAAAAGCAGGAGGTATAAAAATG
The DNA here is from genome assembly GCA_017544835.1 of Lachnospiraceae bacterium. Classification (GTDB taxonomy): domain Bacteria; phylum Bacillota; class Clostridia; order Lachnospirales; family Lachnospiraceae; genus UBA1258. The sequence continues at coordinate 7,692 of JAFYDI010000110.1, forward strand.
CTTGAATTTTTAAAGAAAGAAATGAACATGACCGTAACAGAGAACGGCGCAGCCACATACGAAACCACCGGTTCCGACTGCCTGGATCTCTTTGCAACAATCGGCGCACTCAGAAGAGAAAGCGACACCGAAATAATGAACAGATTCATGCGCGCATACACCGAAGATGCGGACTCCGCCATGAAAATCTTATTCTTTGCCAGAGATATCAGAGGCGGCCTCGGCGAGAGACGAGTGTTTAAGACCATAATGAAGTGGCTTGCGGAGAATGCTCCCGAATCTGTTAAAAAGAATATGGCTTACGTGGCCGAATACGGCAGATACGACGACCTTTTGGCCCTTATGGATACTTCTTTGGAAAAAGAAACCATCGCCTACATCAAAGAGCAGTTTATGGCCGACATAGAAGCTCTTGAAAACGGCGAAAACGTATCTCTTTTGGCTAAATGGCTTCCTTCCGTTAATGCATCCAATGCAGAAACCGTTAAGAACGCCAAAAAGCTCGCAAGAGCCTTCGGCCTTAAGGACGCGGAATACAGAAAGCTTGTTACCGCTATGCGTGCCAAAATCCGCATAATCGAGAACAACTTAAGAGAGAAGGACTACACTTTCGACTACGCTAAACAGCCCTCCAGAGCTATGTTTAAGTACAGAAAGGCCTTCGTAAGAAATGACAAAGAAAGATACGAAGAGTTTCTTTCCAAGGTTTCAACCGGCGAGGCTACTCTTCATGCGGACAATGTTATGCCTTACGAACTCGTAGAGCCTTACCTTACCGACAGATGGTTCTCCGGCAAGAGCTATATGAAGGCTATAACTGCCGAGGAAAAAGCAACCCTCAACGCTACCTGGGCTTCCATGCCCGATTTCGGCGGCGATGAGAATGCTTTGGCGGTGATAGATACTTCAGGCTCCATGTATATGGACAGCAAGCCTTTGCCCGCGGCAGTGGCATTGTCACTGGGTATATACTTTGCAGAGCACAATAAGGGTGCCTTCAAGGACTGCTTTATCGAGTTTTCAAGAAGACCTCAGCTTATGCAGTTAAAGGGCGCAACTTTCGCGGATAAGCTTCGTTATGTGGCTTCCTTCAGCGAGGTGGCGGACACCAACATTGAGGCGGTATTCGATATCATCCTCAAGGCAGCGGTGGCAAATAAAGTTCCTCAAAAAGAACTTCCCGCAAAACTCATAATCATATCCGACATGGAGTTTAACTGCTGCGTGCAAAATGCATCGGTTACAAACTTCGAAAATGCCAAGGCAAAATTTGCGGCCCACGGCTACAGATTGCCTGAGGTAATATTCTGGAACGTTGCAAGCAGAAACAGACAGCAGCCCGTAACTCAAAACGAGCAGGGCGTAGCGCTTATCTCCGGCGTAACCCCCAGAATATTCTCCATGGTGGCAGGAGGCGAATTGTCACCTTACAAATTCATGAAAGAAATAATAAACGGAGAGCGTTATGCTAAAATATCTGCATAGCGACTCTCCGGAAAGGAACAGCTATGTTAGAGATTAAAGGCAAAATAAATACAGCAATATGCTATGCAAACATCATAGAGGACGGTGCCATCGAGCAGATCCGCAGAATGTGCGACTATGCCTTGACCGAGGGCAGCAAGATTCGTATCATGCCCGACGTTCACGCAGGTAAAGGCTGCACCATCGGCACCACCATGACCATTACGGACAAAGCATGCCCCAACATCGTCGGTGTGGACATCGGCTGCGGCATGTATACAGTAAAGATTAACGAGAAGGACCTTGATTTTGCGAAAATCGATGAGGCCTGCCATTATATTCCTTCCGGCATGAACGTGTGGGAGGGCCGCAAGGAGCATTTCGATATGACCGGCCTTAAGTGCTATCGTTATTTGAAAGACTCCAAACGTTTGGAGCGCTCCCTCGGCACTTTGGGCGGCGGCAATCACTTTATAGAGATAGACAAGGCTTCCGACGGAAACTTCTATCTTGTGATACACTCCGGTTCCCGTAACCTCGGCAAGCAGGTGGCTGAGTACTATCAGCAGCTTGCCATCGACCTTCACATGGGCAAAGAAGACTACTTTAAGAAGCGTGACGAGATAATCGCCACCTACAAAGCAGAGGGTCGTCGCAGCGAGATTCAGACTGCATTAAAGGAGCTTAAAAACAGCTTCGAGACTCAGGACTTGCTTATTCCCAACGACATCTGCTGGCTTTACGGCACATTTCTTGATGACTACCTTCACGATGTGGAAGTTTGTCAGAAATTTGCCAAAAGAAGCCGCGAGTTGATGGCGGAGACTCTCTTTGAGCGCACCGGTCTTACTGCAGGTGAGAGCTTCCATACCATCCACAACTACATCGATACCGATGAGATGATCTTGCGTAAGGGCGCAATCGCGGCCCACAAAGGCGAGAAAATCTTAATTCCCATCAACATGCGTGACGGTGTGGTACTCGCAACCGGTAAAGGCAATCCCGAGTGGAATTACTCCGCTCCTCACGGCGCCGGCCGATTAATGTCCCGTTCACAGGCCAAAGAGAACCTCTCAATGGAGGCCTACAGAGCCGCCATGGAGGGCATCTACACCACTTCAGTGAACGAGAAGACCTTAGACGAGGCTCCCATGGCCTACAAGTCCTTAGAGGACATCATCGATGTTATCAAGGATTCCGTTGACATCATTGACATCATGAAGCCCGTCTACAACTTTAAGGCTTCCGACGACGAGTTACCCTGGAAAAAGAAAGAGGCATAATAAAAGGCTGAAACGGTTATCCGCTTCAGCCTTTTTCTTATTCATGCAAATTGTGGATATTACTCAATGTTCTTAACCATACCTGTGAATAACACTGAGTTGTCGCCGCCGGTTACTACGAACATGAAGGGACGGTCGAGAGTAAAGTCCACTTCGTCGGTACATAACATAGCACCTTCGGTCATGGCTATTTCGGTGTAAGCTGCGCCGGTAACGCCTTCTTCATCTACTTCGACAAGTGCCGCGTGGTTGGCCTTGTTGACGTAGAGAGGAGTTTCGCTCTTGGTAACGGGGCTAAAGTCGGCAAGATCGGGGTCAAGGGCATCGGTTACACCGAGGGCTGCAAGAACAGGAAGCAGGTCGGTCTGCTGCGATACCTTGAATTTGGGGAGACTGATGTTTACCATAGGCATTGCCCATTCGCCTGAGTTCTCATTGCAGGCAATCCTGAATACCTCTTTGCAAGAAGCGAGTTCATTAACATCTACGCCTTCTTTGGGCAGGAAGAAATACATGGTGCCGCTGCCGAAGAGGTCAAGGCCGATAGCGGTGAACTGTTCAGTCTCGTAGAAAGTGGTTACCTGAGACTGATGCATCATGGCAGCGATAGTGTCACCCTTGGTGCCGTGGAAGGTTTCTGTGGTGTTATTGGTTTCATAGAACTTGTCTTCCCAGGATGCTTTGAAATAAATCGTGGATACAAGCTCGAGTACGGTTTCAGGGTCGATGGACATGTCCTTTGTGAACTCGGTCAGAAGGTTACCGGTGTTGGCATTGGTCCAGTCGCGAAGTGCCTTGTTCATATCTTCGGAGCCGGGAGTGCCCATAAAGGACGAAGCATAATAGTTCTCGGCAAGGGTTTTAAGGGTCTTTTCGTTGAAGTCATACTTTTTGTTAAGCCACAAGGAGTTGGACAGTAAGCTCTTTAAGTCGGGATTATTTACATAGTTACTCTCCCAGATGCTCTTAACTTCTCGCCTTAATTCTTCGACGCTCTTGGCTCCAAGCATATCGAGTATCTGCTGACGCGTGTTACCGTCAGCGGTTTCTGCCAGCATGGCAAAAGCAATATACGTATTAAGCGGAGAACATACAGTGTTTTCTTCACTTTCGCTAAGGAGCAGTGAGGAGATGGCTGAGTAGTAAGGTGCCGTCCTGCCGGAATAACCTGCGGTAGTTGCGTACTTGTCTCTTAGGGCAACAAGGTTCTTCCAGTAGTCTTCGCTTTCGGCATATTCCTGGGACGTCATACCTGCACCGACGGGAGCGGGGTAGGATGCGAGGACGGTCTTCATGGAGCTTGGATATGTGACGCCGAAGGGGTCTTTATCGGACTTGTTAAATAAAGGTGTTACGGATATAGCTACTATAGCGACAGCGGCCACTGCTACGAGAGCCATCCAGCGCTGAAGGCTTGTAATCTTGCTACGTTTGTATTCGCGGGCGTTCTTGACGTTCTTGTCATCGATGTCGCCCAGAGTTTCAAAGAGTTTTTCTTTGTTCATAATGTATATCCTCTTTCTGTAAGATAAATTTTAAGCTTGCTTCGTGTACGGTTTAAGGATACGGATACGGCGTTCTCCTGCATTGAAAAACGCTTGGCGATTGCCGAAATGCTGTCTGCGTACCAGTAGCGGAGAATAAACATGTAGCGCTTATCTTCGGATAATGAGTTAAGAAAATCGTTGATATCCTTCTTAAGCTCGGTTGCATCGTATGCGTCTGCGGGGTCGTCTCCGCCCGATACTATCTCGGCAAGTTCGTCGAGTACCAAATCGATGTTGGCGCCGCCGCGCTTCTCGCGATGGTTTCTTTTGTAGAGATCGAAGGATAAGTTACGTGTAATCTTACCTAAGAATGCCGAGAGGAGTGAAGGTCTGTGAGGGGGCATGGCGTTCCAGGCGTGGAGCCATGTGTCGTTGACACATTCCTCGGCATCCGAAGAGTCGGAAAGTATATTATAGGCAATGGTATTGCAGTAAGCTCCGTATTTGTCCGATGTTTCGGTCAGAGCCTGCTCATCGCGGGCCCAGTACAAATCAATTATTGATTCATCGGTCATAGGGGTGCACCTCCTTTCACCTATATACACGACAGAAGAAAATTTATCTTACACCATTCTACCACAAAAATTTTTTAGAGTAATTTTAGAATTAGATTGTGAAAAATCTATTTTTGTGAGATATAATGAAAAAGAACCTTTGAATTGTCTTAACGGAGGAATATAGTATGAAGACGATTGATATAGTTAACGGACCTAAGAAAGTTTCAACCATTATTCAGGGTTGTATGAGAATGCCTTCTCTAGCCAAGGAAGATGCGGGTAAGGTTATTCGGACTGCGTACGATTGCGGCGTGAATTTTTACGACCATGCTACTTGTTACGGCGCAGGCGAGGCTGAAGTGAGATTTGCCGAGGCGTTTCCTTTGACGGGACTTAAGAGAGAAGATATTTATCTTCAGAGTAAGTGCGGACTTTGTTTTGACAGAAATGAGTTCGACTGGACCAAGGAAAACATTTTGGAGAGCGTGGACGGAATACTTAAGCGTTTGAAGGTAGATTATATAGATACCCTTTTGCTTCACCGTCCCGATGTGCTGTTTGATCCCGAGGAAGTGGCTGCGGCTTTTGATAAGTTGGAGAAAGACGGTAAGGTTAAGTGGTTTGGTGTGAGCAATCTTGTGCCTATGCAGATAGAGCTTCTTAAGAAGTATGTGGAGCAGCCGCTTGTAATCAACCAGGTGCAGTTATCGCTTGAGCAGTCACAGCTTATCGACCAGGCACTTTACATGAACAATAAGACTACCGATTACTCAGTGAACCGTGACGGCAACTGCCTTGATTATTGCCGCCTTAAGGATATTACCATTCAGGCTTGGTCGCCTCTGCAGTTTGGTATGTTCGGAGGAACCTTTATAGATAACCCCGACTTCCCTAAACTTAACGAGGCACTCGGCAAGATTGCGGAGCGCGAAGGCGTTTCGAAGTCGGCTGTGGCTATTGCATGGATACTTCGTCATCCTGCCAAGATGCAGGCGATTATCGGTTCCATGAATCCCGAGCATATTAAAGATGTCTGCGCGGCAGCAGATGTGAAGTTATCGCACCACGATTGGTACGAGTTGTACCTTGCGGCAGGCAAGTTCCTGCCTTAACAGTTAGGAGAATGAAATGAAAGTAATAGTAGTTAATGATGCTTTGAAGCAGAAGCATATTGAATTGATTGAGAAGACGGCTCATAAGGTCGGAGCTCAGCTTCTTATTACGGATTCCGAAGACAGCATACCCGAGAACTTTAAGGATGCGGAAGTAATGTATGGTTTCGGTATGAAGACGGCGGCAGTAAGCAAGGACCTTAAGTGGTTGTGTGCGCCTTCTGCCGGGGTTGATTACTTGATGAAGCCGGATTCTTTTGCCAACAAAGAATGTCTGCTTACCAATTCGTCGGGCTCGTACGGAGTATCCATTGCGGAGCATATTATTGCGGTTTCATTAATGATGATGCGCAGGATTACCGAGTTTCATGCGGAGACTTTGCGCGGAGAATGGGGTGTGCGCAGGGCTCAGAAATCGCTTAAGGATGCGCGTGTTACAGTGCTTGGAACCGGGGATATAGGAAATTGCTTTGCTAAGAGGGCGGTTTCTTTTGAACCGGCAAGTCTTGTGGGCGTGAGCAGGAGCGGTAAGAGTTCCGGAGAATTTTATGACAGAGTCTATAAGGTGAGTGACCTTGACAGCGTGCTTCCTTTTACGGATCTTTTGGTGATGAGTCTTCCCGCTACGGCTGAGACGAAGGGGATTCTTTCGAGAGAGAGGATAGGACTTCTTCCTGAAGGCGCGTATGTGGTCAATGTGGGCAGAGGCTCGGCAATTGATGAAGATGCGCTGGCTGATGCGCTTGACGAGGGCAGACTCGGCGGTGCGGCGCTGGATGTTTTCGTGACGGAGCCGCTTCCCAAGGACAGTCGATTGTGGAAGACCAAAAACCTTCTTATTACGCCTCATGTGGCAGGTAATCTGACAATAGATTATACTATAGACAGAAACGTCGAGATGTTCTGCGAGGACCTTCTTAATTACGCCGAAGGTCGTCCGCTTAAGAATCTCGTGGACAGAAATATAGGCTATTAATCTTATAAATTGGGGAGGTTACTACAATGGCAGATGTTATCAAGATTAATGACGGTACTTACAGGATTGAAGATGGGATGGTGAGATTCTTTCTTTTGCTGGGGTCGGAGAAGGCGCTGATGATTGATTCGGGCATGACGACGGCCGATGCGAGAAAGATTGCCGAAGGTCTTACGGAGCTTCCTATTGAACTTATGAACACTCATGGAGACGGTGACCACATTGCGGGTAACGGAGCGTTTGATACTTTCTATATGAATCCTGAGGACGCAGATAACCTTGCAAGAAAGGCAGCAGACCTGATACCGCGCATTACTCCGGTTCATGAGGGAGATATCATCGACCTCGGCGGCAGACCGCTTGAGATAATCGACAATCCCGGTCATACGCCCGGAAGTATAGCAATCCTTGATATCAATAACCGTGTGCTTATCGGTGGCGACGCTATCCAGAACGGTAACATTTACATGTTCGGGGCACACAGAAACATTAATGATTATGTTAGGAGTTTGAAGCACATTCTTACTTTCAAAAAGAGATTTGATACAGTTTATCCTTCTCACGGAAGCTTTCCCGTTGAGCCTGATTTGATTGAAAAGCTCATCGAGGGAGCGGAGTCCATTATAAGGGGCGAGGCAAAGGGCGAAGATATGGACCTCTTCGGCAACCCTATAACTCTTTATAAGTTCCCCTATGCCGGATTCTACGGAGAGCGTGAGAAGTAACACCGGGCCGCAAGGCTTATAGGAGATACACCATGCAATACAGAAATGACAAATACGGCACACCTCTTTCGATGCTTGGCTACGGCTGCATGCGCTTTACCAAGAAAGGTAACGCCATCGACATCGATAAAGCAGAGCAGGAGATTATGGCGGCCTACAATGCCGGTGTCAATTACTATGACACCGCATATATCTACGCAGGAAGCGAAGCGGCAATCGGCGAGATATTCGAGCGCAATCATATCCGCGAGAAGATTAAGATTGCGACTAAGCTTCCGCAGTACCTAATCGGTAACGGAGCGGGACTTGACCGATACTTTAACGAAGAGCTGTCACGTCTTCGTACCGATTACATCGACTACTACCTCATGCACCATCTTACAGATGTTGCCATGTGGGAGAAGCTTAAGAATGTAGGCATTCTTGACTGGATTAAGGCCAAGAAAGAGGCGGGAATCATCCGTAACATTGGTTTCTCCTATCACGGAAACACTGACAATTTCCTTAAGATACTCAACGACTATGACTGGGATTTCTGCCAGATACAGTACAATTACCTCGATGAGGTAACGCAGGCGGGCGTCGACGGCCTTAAGGCCGCCGCAACCAAGGGCATTCCCGTCATTATCATGGAGCCGTTACGCGGTGGGAAGCTTGTGAACATGCTTCCCGACGGCGCTCGCGCCGCCATGCGTGACAGCGGCCATGCCTGGTCGCCCGCCGAGTGGGCCTTCCGCTGGCTCTACAACCAGCCCGAAGTCACCGTAGTACTCTCCGGCATGAACTCCGTCGAGATGGTCGAGGAGAATGTCCGCATAGCCTCGGAGACCGAGGCAGGTTCCCTGACCGAGAGTGACTTCAAGGTGCTTGATAAGGTCATCGCGGAAATCCGCTCTCACGAGAAAGTCGGCTGCACCGGCTGCCGCTACTGCATGCCTTGCCCCAAGGGCGTAGACATCCCCGGCATCTTCCGCTGCTATAACGCCATGTACACCGAAGGCAAGAGCGACGGTCGCTTCCAGTTTGCTCAGACCGTCGGCCTCACCCGTGAGCCCGCCTTCGCCACCCAGTGCATCGGCTGCGGCAAGTGCGAGCAGCACTGCCCCCAGGAAATTCCCATCCGCGAGAAGCTCAAAGAAGCCGACCGCGCCCTTCGCCCCCTTCCCTACAAAATCGGCATCAACGTGGCGCGCAAATTCATGTTCCGAAAGGGGAAAAAGTCCTCATAATTCCATACCGTTGTGGATAACTCGTCCCGCGCCGCTTCCCACCCGCGCCGCGGGGCTTTTTATTGCATTTTTATGAAAATCATAGCCCTTTTGCAGCCCTTTTATGACCCTATAACACGATACAGCTATCTGGGGTCATGGTAGCAATGACAATCTTATGACCCTGTGAGGCAATTTGCCGCCACAGGGTCAATCATTTTAGCCGCTCGCACATCCAAACAGCCCCAAATCGACGATTTTTACTGACCCCACGAGCCGAAAACGTGCTCCGGGGTCATTACATTGCATTTCTTGCACACTCAGCGCCCCTCCCATAGCCAAAGAAAACTTTGAGACTTTCTTTTGCCGGGACAAATGGTATAATCGTTCAGGAATGGAACATCGCGTGGCGACATACAGCCGCTTGTGTATGCCACATTTCGAGTGAAGTAAGAAGAAAGGTTAAGAGTATGAAGAAAAGTGTTTTAGGATTTATATTATATCTTGCTATTGTGTTTGTGATTCTTCTTATCGCATTGTCCTTTAAAAAGACCAAAACCGCAACGCCGGAGCGATACTTTCAGGTTGAGGATGTTTTCACAATCACCTTGGACGAAACTCAGTACACGGTTGTGACCGGCTATTCCGTAGGCGGAACAATCTACGTTGACGACACCCTGGTTCTTACGACCGCCGGCGAAAGAACAGAAACCAAAGTAGTTTCTTTTGAAACCATGCAAGGCGAGCACCCCACTTCCGCCGCCGAAAACGAAAACATCGCCGTCTGGCTTGACCAATATCTAAGCCAAACAATCAAATCAGGCGACAAGCTGGTGGACGCGACAGCGATAAAATAAAGAAGGAGGCAAGACTTATGGAAGATTACACCTTAATTAGAAAAGTTAATATGTCATGTCCGATATGTGAGAATACACACGAAGTCGAAGAAAGAAAGCAAACTGCAACTATTATACTAGACGGCAAGAAAGTGACTTACGAAGAAAGGTTTTATTTTTGTTCAAATGCCGACGAAGATGAGAATGAATTTGAAAACGGTGCGATGGTCAATGAAAACCTGCGTAACGCGAGAAATGCTGCATTGCGAGAGGGCATAAAAAGAAACTATATTCCTGTTAGTTTGGCAAAAGAAATGAAAGAAGTTCTAAACGGAAATTTTAACAAAGGATGAGTTACAACATAAATCTGTTAAAGGGCACCCCGCGACCTTGTGTCGCGGGGCTTTTTGATCTTTCCAGTTAAGAAGGTTGTTGGTATAATTTTAGTATTAGGTATTTGTACGGCAAAGTGCATTATTTCGGAGGTTACGAGTTTGATGCAAGACGGAATATACGAGCAGATAGTCAATACAAAGTTGAGTAGTGAACTTGCAAATATCGAGCGAGATAAGTATGACATCGATTTAGAAAAGCTTGATGCTGATGATGCCAGAAAAGTTTTAACGATATATATATCTTATGTTTTGCAGAAAGGTCTACGTTTCATAAGAGATGGGTACAATAGTTCTCAAGACAAAGAGGCACTTGTTGCTCAAATACGGTTGTGTAATGAGGTAATTGAAGAGATTAGAAAGGCCACTGGCGAAGAAGAATTTGCTGATTTAGCCATTTTGGAAAAGGGAGAAGTTCTTCGATCTTTATATCAAAAAATCAATACTGCTCACAGCATATCCAATTATAAAACTGTCAGGCCAGAGACTTCACTTTTGGAGAGTACCCTTTTTACCGGAGCGAAGCAGGAGCCGACGATGCTCTCCGAGATAAAGAAGGAGATAGTGAGTTCGGACTCGGTCGATTTATTGATATCATTTATTAAGTGGAGTGCAATAGTCAAAATAATAAAGGATTTAGAAGAGTTTACCTCGCGGGTAGGAACAAAACTAAGAGTTATTGCGACTACTTACATGAAAGCTACGGACTATAAAGCTATTATGGAAATAGCGAAACTCCCAAATACAGAGGTAAAAATAAACTACGAAACAAATCAGTTGCGTATGCATGCTAAATCCTATATTTTTAAGCGAAATACAGGATTTTCTACAGTTTATATAGGGTCGTCAAATCTCTCGAATCCAGCGCTGACAGAGGGGCTTGAGTGGAATTTGAAGGTAACCGAGAAGGAATCGTTTGACATCGTCAAAAAATGTCAGGTTACCTTTGACAGCTATTGGAACAATCCTTCATTCGAGTTATTTAATCCTAATGATGAAGAGTGTAGGGAAAAACTTGGACTTGAATTATCCAAGGTAGTAGATTTTGAAAAATCAAAAATGCACTTGCAGTGTTCTGTTAGACCGTATCCGTATCAGCAGGAGATTCTCGATAATCTTGATGCTGAGAGGGAAGTTTTTGGACGATATAAAAATCTCGTGGTGGCCTCTACGGGTGTCGGGAAAACGGTTATTGCAGCGTTTGATTTTAGGAAATATTATGAAAAGAATCCCAACGCTAAACTCTTATTTATAGCTCACAGAAAGGAAATATTGGAGCAGAGCATTCAAAAGTTTAGGGAAGTCTTAAATGATTTTAATTTTGGTGATTTGTATGTTGATGGAATAAAACCCAAACAAATAAATCACTTATTTATGAGCATACAGTCTTTTGCATCATCCGAATTTGAAAAGAATACGACGAAAGACTTTTATGACTATATCATTGTTGATGAGTTTCATCATGCGGCAGCCAAGTCATATCAAGGGTTATTGGGTTTCTATAAGCCTAAGATTTTGTTGGGGCTAACAGCCACACCAGAGCGTTTGGATGGTAAGAATATACTTGAATATTTCGATGGAAAAATTGCATCGGAAATGAGACTGGCTGAGGCAATTGACCGTAAACTTCTTAGTCCTTTCATATATTTTGGTGTATCGGATTCTGTGGATTACAGCAAATTGTCATGGAAGGGTAAGTATGATATTTCGGAACTTGAGAATATTTATACTGCTGATACGAGGCGAGCCGGATTAATTCTCAATTCAATTTACCGCAAGGTAAAAGATATGAATGAAGTCCATGGTTTGGGATTTTGCGTTAGTATCGCGCATGCCAATTTTATGGCACAATACTTTACGGAACATGAAGTCCCTTCGATTGCATTATCATCTAAAAGCGTAGATGATATCAGAAGTGACGCAAAGAAGGATTTAATTGAGGGAAAAATCAAGTTTATTTTTGTAGTAGATTTATATAATGAGGGTGTAGACATTCCTGAGGTTAATACAATTCTTTTCCTTAGACCGACTGAGAGTGCTACTGTTTTTTTACAGCAATTAGGTCGAGGATTACGCCTTCATCCCAATAAGGAATGCCTTACCGTTTTGGATTTTATAGGGCAGGCGCATAGAAAATATAACTTTGAAACAAAATTTAGAGCGATGATTGGTCCTACCAGAAAGTCCGTTAGGGGAATCATTGAAGATGATTTTGAATCCCTTCCCAGAGGTTGTTATATTGAACTTGAAAAATTAGCAAAGGAGTATGTTCTTAGCAATCTAAGGCAGAATAATGTAGATAAAATATCATTGATTGAGAAAGTTAAGTATTTTGAGGCAGATACCTCTTTGCCTTTGAAACTTGATTATTTTTTGGATTACCACGGTATTTCATTGCTGGAAATGTACAGGAGTGATGGCACAAGATCTTTCCATAGATTGCTGAAATGGGCGGGTTTATTAGCAGATGACAGAGATGTTGAAAATGACACTTATAAGAAGCTTTCCGGACTTCTGAAAGTAAATTCTAAACGTCTTTTGGAATATTGGATTAACTATATCGAGACAGGTAAAGTTCCGCAGAATAATAAAGAACGTTTAATGAGAAATATGTTGTATTATACGTTCTATCAAGCTGAGCCGAAAAAAGAAGGCTTTTCCTCAATAGATGCTGGAATTAGGGAAGTTATTAGATATGATTTTGTAAAAGACGAAATCATACAAATTTTGAAATATAACCTTAAACATATTGATTTTGTTTCGAAGGAATGCGATTATCCTTATGATTGCCCGCTTGATATACATTGCAATTATACAACCAGACAAATCTTAGCTGCGTATGATTATTACAATGAAGAACAAGCTCCCACATTCCGTGAAGGTGTGAAATATTTTGAAGAAAAGAAAACAGACGTCTTTTTCGTAAATCTGAATAAATCAGAGAAAGAGTTTTCACCTTCAACTATGTACGAAGATTATGCTATCAATGATGAACTATTTCATTGGCAGACGCAAAGTGGATTGTCTGACGGTAGTGGAACTGCAAGACGATATGAAGAACATGCAAAGAGGCAGTCTTTTATTTCTCTATTTGTCAGAGAGTTCAAAAAAACTGAAACACATACATCTTCATATGTGTTTTTAGGAAATGCCGACTACGTTAGTCATGAAGGCAGCAAGCCCATAAGTTTTGTTTGGAAATTGCACGAACCGATTCCGGCAAATCTTATATCTAAAGCAAATAAGAGTGTAGCGATATGATGAAAACCATTCGAGTAGTAGCCGCCATCATCACCGCGGCCAGTGAAAACGGAGAGCCCATGATTTTTGCGACGCAGCGGGGCTACGGCGATTTGAAAGGCGGCTGGGAGTTTCCGGGCGGAAAGATTGAAGAGGGTGAGACGCCCGAGGAAGCGCTGGTGCGAGAGATTGAAGAGGAGCTGGATACGGAGATTGAGGTGGGCGAGCTCATCGATACGATTGAGTACGATTATCCGAAGTTCCATCTTTCCATGGATTGCTTCTGGTGCAGGATTAAAGAAGGTCATCTGGTGCTCAAGGAGCATGAGGCGGCAAGATGGCTTACGAGGAAACAGTTAAGAGAAGTCGACTGGCTTCCCGCAGATATTACGATAATTGATGAAGTTGAGGCAGGAATGGATTGAATTTGCGTCCCATTTTCTTTAACTAAGCGAGTACAGCTATTTACAAATAAGAACATTTGTTCTACAATGAATTTGAATCGTGTTGTAAGTATTTAATGGCTATCAACAAGATAAAATGATATGGAGAATGTTTTTTGTATGAATAGTTCGGATTTGATAATATATACAACTGAAGATGGGCTTACCAAAGTTGATGTTGCTTTTGATGAAGACACTGTTTGGCTTACACAAGAGCAGATGGCTGAATTATTTCAAAAATCGAAATCTACCATCAATGAACATATTCAGAATATATACAAAGAGGGCGAACTACAAGCAGAGCATACGATGAGAAAATTCGGAAATTCCGAATTTTCTACTAAACCCACAAATTATTATAATTTGGATGTGGTAATTTCTGTAGGCTATAGAGTAAAGTCTCAAAGAGGTGTTCAGTTCAGAATATGGGCGGCAGGAATCATCAAGGAATATATGCGTAAAGGCTTTGCTCTTGATGATGATAGATTGAAAGAACTGGGCGGTGGAGGATATTTCAAAGAACTATTAGACCGAATTAGGGATATAAGAGCTTCAGAGAAAGTATTCTACAGACAAATTTTGGAAATATACGCGACAAGCGTAGATTATGATCCACATGCCAAAGTGTCGTTACGTTTTTTTAAGAAGGTTCAGAACAAGATTCACTATGCTGTTAGCGGGGAGACCGCAGCCGAGGTAATATACCATAGAGTTGATGCTGAGAAAGACTTTATGGGCTTGACCGTATTTAAGGGGAATCAGCCGACGCTTACTGAGGCGAAAATTGCTAAGAACTATTTGAATAGTAAAGAACTCCGTGCTATGGGCCAGATTGTCTCAGGTTATCTGGATTTTGCTGAAAGGCAGGCCGAAAGAGAAATTCCTATGACAATGGATGATTGGAGCGCTCATTTAGACAATATTTTGACAATGAGTGGAGAAAAATTGCTTGAAGGGACGGGAACTATATCTCACGACCAAGCAGTTAAAAAGGCAGAAACCGAATACATAAAGTACAAAGCCAGGACATTAAGTGAGGTAGAGAAAGACTATTTGGATAGTGTTAAGGCATTAGAAATGGTTGGAAACAAGTCGAAAAAAGAGGGTTGAGCCTAAGCTCAACCCTTTTTAAATCATTCGACCAGCCACTCGGTGAAGAATAAAAGTTCGTCGTCGTTGCAGTAGTCTGCTTCTTCTTGACGCATGTTGCAGTGGAAGACGTGATAAAGTGGATTCTTTTTGTCTCCGTAGTAGCGGTAGCAGAAGGGAACGGCGTTGTCGTTAAGAACGTTCGCAATTACCTTGGCCTGCTCGCGCATGGTGTCGCCGGGGCAGGTCATGACAAAGGACGGCGGGAACTTCTCGGTCACTACTGTGACTGCGTTGACGAGTGCGCGCTCCGCTTTGGTGCCACCATTGGGAAGAAGATCTTTTAAGAGGTGCTTGGAGTTCTCGTCAAGGTCCTTGTCGTTGCCGAGGTCGTATTTGCCGCAGTTAAGGGCGACAGCATTGAGATGCATTCCACGGGGAAGAGTCAGCTTGGCCTTGGGGAAGGCTTCTTTTAACGCTTTCTTATAGTTCGGATTGGTGAGGATTCCCGAGAAAAGCGTCGTTAAGTGCGCACCCGCGGAATCGCCTACCGCATAAAGATTGTCGGTGTCGAAGTGGTATGTGTCGGCATTTTCATAAATCCAGCGGAACACCGCGCAGATGTCTTCAAGTGCCGTTGGGAACTTAAACTCGGGCGCGAGGCGGTAAGAGAAGTTCACAACCGCGAAGCCGCGCTCTGCAAGGCTCATGCCGTAGTACTGATAGACGTCTTTGTCGCCGTATACCCATGCTCCGCCGTGTATGATGGCGATGACGGGGAGGGCGTTATCTTTGGCCTTTTTAGGGCGGTATACGTCCAAAAGGTTCCATTCGGGATGGGAACCGTAAGAAATGTTATTAAAGCGCTGGACTGTCCGCGGTGACTTTAAACCCGCGTCGCGCTTGGCGTCGCCTTCACCGAACATTTTTCTGATCATATCGCTGAATTCTGACATGTGTAACCTCCATGATGCAAAGCTTTCTTTTGCTACCTCCACAATAGCATATTTGCGGTGGCAAAAGAAGGTGGTAGAATATTAGTTAGGTGTCAATATTATACAACGGTGGAATTAGAACAATGAACATTCAGATTTTCGGAACCAAGAAATGCAACGATACCAAGAAGGCCGAGCGATTCTTTAAGGAGCGCGGCATCAAGTATCAGTTCATAGACATGAAGGAAAAGGGCATGAGCAAAGGCGAGTTCATGTCGGTGGCGCAGGCTAACGGCGGTGTCGAGGGGATGCTTGATGCAGACTCTAAGGACAAGGATACGCTGGCGCTTATTAAGTATATTGCCGATGAGGACAAGGTTGAGAAGATTTTAGAGAATCAGCAGGTGATTAAGACACCGGTTGTCAGAAACGGCAAGCAGTCGACGCTTGGATACAAGCCTGAAGTCTGGAAGACTTGGGAATAGGAGCAGATTATGGCAGGTAAGAAGCTTTTTGTAATCTTCCCCGGAATGGGTTATACGAAAGACAAGCCGCTTTTGTACTACGGGGGTAAGATTGCTAGGAATAAAGGCTACGAGATTATAGATATTGATTACACGCATCTATTTACCGCTGCGAAGTTTGATGCTCCGGATGTGGATGCGAGGATTGAGCAGTCTTATGAAATGGTTAAAGATAAGCTTGCGACTATAGATTTTAGCGCGTATGACAGTGTAGTATTTGCGGGCAAAAGCATGGGCACGATGCTTTCTGCAAGGTATGCTGAAGAGTATAGTGTTAAGGCCAATCAGCTGTGGTATACGCCACTTGAGCCGACGTTTGAACATGGGTGCAAGAGCGCGATAGCGTTTATCGGAACTAAGGATCCGTTCTCGGATGTGGCGAGGATGAGCGAGACCGCGAAGGCGCAGGGTATTCCGCTTCATGTGTATGAGGGCGGCAATCACTCACTGGAGACGGGCGACATCGAGACGGATATTAAGACACTCGGCGACGTTATGAAACTTACCGAGGAATTTTTGAAATAGATTGGCCTAAGAAGGGGAGCAGGATGAAAAACGGACTGATTATTGCATTAGCGGCAATTTTGGTGATTATTATCGCATTCATTGCGGTGTTTGTGTACAACAGGAAATATCTGATTATGGACGGGCCGGGTATGGTTAACGAGAACCCGCTGCCCACTGAAGGTGAGAAGCCGAAGGGTGAGGAAGTAGGCACGATGGAGCCTATTCCGATAGTTCAGGTAATGGTCGGCGACAGATTCTTTTCTATCGACCTTGCGGGTAATTCCTCGGCGGATGCTTTTCTTGAGAAGATTAAGAAAGGCAATGTTGCAATCGATATGTCCGATTACGGCGGATTCGAGAAGGTCGGCAATCTTCCGTGGGCGCTTCCTACGAATGACAAGGAGATTACCACCGTGCCCGGTGACCTGATACTCTACGAGGGCAACAAGATTACGATTTATTACGGTGAGAATACCTACAAGTTCACGAAGCTTGGACACCTGAATGCTGACGAAGAAGAGATTAAAGAAGCCTTCGGCGGCGCAGAAGATATCACGGCAGAGTTCTCTGTCGAGTGGACGGAATAAGCAGATAAAAAGGAGTCGTATCTTAAGAACAACATTCCCATCGGCGTTGACAAGATGCCGATTAGGACGAAATTTTGATTGTTTGTAATTTGGCAAAGAGATTTACAAGGGCACTGAGGTTCTTTTTTTGTGCAAAAAACATATATAACCGATTGCGATATATTATTAAGCATTGTGTGAATGTAAGATGTCTCTTGTCGGGAGGTCAGAGTAATGAAATACAAGAATGCAAGAGATATCTTTCCGGAGAAACTCCTTAAACAGATTCAAAAATATGTATCGGGAGAAACCATCTATATTCCGGCCGGAGATGAGAAAAAAGACTGGGGAGCAACCTCAGGATATCAGCAGTTCATTCGTGAGCGAAATGCCGATATCAGGGAAGCTTTTCAGAACGGAAAAACTATTGAAGCATTAATGGATCAGTACTCACTTTCTTACGACTCTATCAAGAAAATTGTTTACAGTAAGAAGGAGATTACTATGCTTAAATATAGCGCAACAGTAGAATCTGCCATTGCATATGGCAAAGAAAAAAAGATGGATGCATGGGTGCATCTTTTCCTCAATGAAGAGGGAAGAAACATTCCTTTTTCCGACGGGCTTAAGCTTTGTGACAGATACTTTTTCAGCCCTGCCGAGTTCCCCGTAAGATTCTTTAAGAGGTGCTCGGGCCCTGAAGAGAATATGAAATACCGTGTTGATAAAGACTGGTGGGAACATAAGATTTCCGAGCTTGAAAAGGCTGTTAAGGCCGGAATTGAGATGCCGCCCATTATCGTTCACTACGTCGACGGTGAATTTGAATTAAATGACGGCAACCATAGGCTTCAGGCATATCAGGACTTAGGCATAGAGAAAGCCTGGACCATTATCTGGATCACGGAAGAACAGGAATTAAAAGATTTTATGTGCAAATACGGAGACTATATTAAGGATTGCACAGTAGTAAGAAGATAGAACGGAGAAATAAAAATGAAATTATATATTATTACCGGATGCTGCGGCTCCGGAAAGTCTACAATGAAGGATGCTTTGGCTGCCCTTCTTGATAATAATAAATTTGCCTGCATAGACAGCGACGAAGTCGGTCTTAACTGGTGGGATTACAAGGGAACCGAGCGTGAATCAAAATACAAGGATGATACCATGGCTAAGGCAGTAGAAATGGCGGATGGGAAAGACCTTATATTTGTCTCATGTATTAATCCTCAGGATTACATGTCTACTCAGGAAATTCCAGAGTGCGTTGATTCCACCGAGTTTATCGTTCTTTGCCCGGCGGATGAAGAAATCGTTAAAAGACTTAAAGCCAGACCGGCCGAGAGAGGCTTTACCTCCGATGAAATAATTGAGCCTCATGTCGGATTTAACCGCTGGTTCAGAAAGAACAAAGGCAAGTTTTCAATGTTTATTGACAACACGGAGCTTGGGGTTAATGAAACGGCGAAGATGATTCAAAAGTTCATTGAGAGATAAATTATTAAATATTGTTAAAAGCTTTGGGGGCTGGGTGTCAAGAAGGCTGTCACACTAAATTAGTGCGACAGCCCCTTTAAATTTTTAGATTATTCCAATCGGAATCAGTACCACGAGCAGTATAGCGACAAGTGACCAGAGGCAGATTAAGAAACGATTTCTTTTGCGAGGTTCCATGTCGGGTACGTAGTTACTTGCAAGGAAGAAGGGTACGTAAGTGGTGATGAATACGGGAAGTACGCCCCACCATTTGTATACCCAGATGAACGAGTGGTTGGAGGTCGCAGCGAGGAATGACTCGACGAGGGCGAAGAGAAGTGCCATCTCGATAGCGCCTACGAGCTTGCAGCTGATGCCCTTCTTACCACCTTTGGTGAAATAACGCTTATTGCGGTCCTCGGGCAGCATCTTGAAGGAAATCATGCCCGCGATTGAGAACATCATGGAGAGCTCCCAGCATACGCCGACCAAAAGAATAAATGTGGTGGATTCGTTGCTGACCGACCACAGCGGATAACCTGCGAAGTGACCGATTATAGCGTTGCAGATTTCATAGAGCCAATGCACACCGTAGAGAGCGACGCCTGCGTACAGAACGTCGTAATTCTTCTTCTGAATGTTAGTCCAGTAGATGTAGAAGACCACGGCGAGAATAAAGATAAAAGTCCAGTTGAAGTTACCGGTGTCGCGCACCTTGATGGCGTCGACCAAGCTTTTGGACAGTTCGGAACCGTCCCCCCAGAATTGAAACATAAGAAATCCTCCCTTCATAACTCTACTATAGCACATACGTGTCGCCGTATCTATGCTATAATATTGACAAAAGAAAGCGCTTCGGCACATCGGAGGTTATGATGCAGGACAGTCGATACGAATGGGCACGGGCTCGCGACGAACTAGTGCGAAATATAGAGAGGTTGGGCTTTCCGGCTGAACTTGGCGAGATGGTGGCCAAGAACCTTGGGAGTCCGAAGGCAATGGAGAGGATGAACGCATACCTCTTCTATGTGAAGCCTCGGACTGCGGAGCTGATAGTCGATGAGATGCTTGCCATATGCAGCGATATAGACGCCTGGCGAGACAGAAAAGAAGCTCAGGAAGCCAACATGCGCTACAACGAACTGTTAAATCGCGGCTTCGGGATAGAGGAAGACGAGACGGACTTAAAAGATTACGAAGATTACGAGTAAAGGAGCAGGGGGATGCCTTTTCAGATAGTCAGAAACGATATTACAAAGATGCAGGTGGATGCGATTGTGAACCCGGCAAGTGGCTTGCCGGGATATGGCGCGGGGATTGATAAGGCGGTGTACGAGGCCGCCGGCGCGGAGGCGCTTTATAAGCGCCGCGCCGAGATAGGCCGCATCGAGTGCGGCGCCGCCGCCGTCACCGAAGGCTTCGCCCTCCCTGCGCGCTACATCATCCACACCGTCGGCTGCCCCTGGCGCGACGGTCTGTCGGGAGAAGAGAACATCATAAGGCTTTGCTACAGAAGTTCTTTTGCCGAGGCGGCAGAACTTGGTATAGAGACTCTCGCAGTGCCGCTTTTGGCTTCCGGCAATTTCGGATTCCCGAAGGGCATCGCCATGGACATTGCGCTTTCGGAGATTAGAGAATTTCTGGACACGCATGACCTGACCATATACCTTGTCGTATTTGACGACGAATCTTATTCCTACTCATCGGAGCGATTCGGTGATATCGATGCATATATAGACAGCAATTACGTGGCCGCCGTAACGGATGAGGAGTACGGACATTTCGCTTTACCGAGTACGAGCTTTTTCTCTGAAGCGGTGAAACGCAAGCCAAGTGAGGACAGGCGCCCCGAAAGGCGTAAAGGCGGACTGTTTAAAAGCATACGCAAGAGCCTTGAGGCGCAAGTCGAAGATACTAACGATGAAATAGCTGATTTCTCGGTAGGAGCCTCAACTGACGCATGCTCCGCGCCGATGATGGGCATGGCCGCAGCCGCGCCACAGTCTAAGCCCGCAAAGAGGCTTGAAGACGTAGTCAAGAACCTTGATAAGTCCTTCATGGAGTTAGTCTTCACCTACGCCGACGAGAAGGGCATCACCGATGTAGAGTTGCAAAAAAAAGCAAACATCAATCGAAAAGCCTTCTCGAAGCTTAAATGCGGCACCACCAAGAACCCGAGCAAGCCTACCGCGTTATGCTTTGCGATAGCGCTTGAGCTTAGCCTTGATGAGACCCGCGACTTACTTGCCCGCGCAGGTCTCGCCCTTTCGCCCTGCAGCAGACAGGACATTATTATTCAGTACTTTATTGAGCGCGGCGCTTACGATATGTTCGCGGTCAATGAAGCCCTCTTTGCTCACGGCGAGCCGACGATAGGAGACGTAGAAGCGTAGCTATACGATGTCGCCTGACAGGTGACATATACCTTCACAAAACCCGATACAATTACCTCAGAAACAAGACAACAACACATCACGGAGGTAATTGATATGAAAGAGAATTTAACCGAACTTGTATTTATCCTTGACAGAAGCGGATCCATGAGCGGACTTGAAGCCGACACCATCGGCGGTTTCAACTCCATGATTAAGAAACAGCAGAAGGAAGACGGCGAAGCACTTGTATCCACGGTTCTTTTTGATGACAAGTGTGATGTGCTTCACGACAGAGTTGAAATTTCAAAGATTAAGAATATGACCGAGGACGACTACTTCGTAAGAGGCTGCACAGCACTCCTCGACGCAGTAGGCGGCGCGATTCATCACATCGGTAACATTCACAAGTACGCAAGAGAGGAAGACCGTCCTTCGAAGACCTTGTTCATCATCACTACAGACGGACTCGAGAACGCAAGCAAGCGTTACAGCTTCGAGGATGTCAAGCAGATGATTGAGCGTCAGAAAGAGAAGTACAACTGGGAATTCTTATTCCTCGGTGCCAACATCGATGCTATCGAAGTAGCGCGTAACATGGGTATCAGAAAAGACCGCGCAGCCAATTTCATGAGCGACTCCGTCGGCACAGCAGTTAACTACTCGGTTCTTGACAAGGCAATCAGCCGCGCAAGAAAGTGCAAGACCTCAGCCGAGATGTCCTGCGCCTTTGCCGGAGGCGAATGGAAGGCAGATATCGACGCAGATTTCGAGTCACGCAGGTCATAATAATCACCCGGTCGGGACAAAGGGCACAAGCCTTCGCCCCGACCTTTTTTTGCTTTGACAAAGACTTTCTTTTGCTGCAAAATGGTGGTAATGGGAATGAATTTAAACGGAGGAATAAACATGAAAATAAAAAGGTTATTGGCGGTTGTCGCCATCATCGGCTTATTAAGCTGCTACGGCTGCGGCAAGGCTGAAGTGAAGCCCGCAAGTGGCGAGACAAGCGTATCTCAGGAGACTGCAGGTGGAGCTTCTCAGGCTTCGACAGGAGAGGCTTCGGAGGAAGAAGGCGTTAACTATTCGGAGACTGAGCCCGAACCCGATCCCGAGGAGATGATAGACTATGGTATCTGCTGCAGCGAGGTAGTAGTAACCGGTATTGAAGATTGGAACTCGGTAGGTAGCACGATTGCGGGATTTACAGACGGAAGCCTGTTCAGCATAGAATATGAGACGGCCGACGGCACTCAGATTAGCGGAGACTATACGCCCGGCATGCCCGACCAGCTTTCTTTTGAATTTAACACGGCTACCGGTGAGGTCGTAAGTGCCACATATTACGGATACTACAACGCCCCCGAGGACGTTGCCATAGCCATTGAGGCCTGCGACGCCAACTCATATCTTATGGGCGACGACATTATCGGACTTGCGGCTGAGGGCAATTACATAGTAGTCGCCTTCGACCCTAAGAGCGCGAGATTCAATAATACCATCCGAACATATTTCCTTGAGGGAGGTCAGGACCCTGACGGTTATATTAATGCGGTCAAGAAGAACTTTGAAGGCTCAAGCTACAGCGCAGATACGCTTAAAGGTGATAACTATGCGTGCGACGTAATTCAGGGTATTAAGGTTACATGGTACAAGTAAAATAAAGGAATAGCATACAGATAAGCGTGGAAACTTTGAAGGATTCCACGCTTTTTGCTTTTTTATAATCATTTATTGCGAGGTTTTCAGCATTTTCTTTTATCCGAAATGGTGAAAAGATATAATCAGTATAGTAAGGTATAGAACTATATATTTAAGGAGGTAAGGGTTATGGCAGTTATGACCAGACCAAATGTATTGGGAACAGACAATGGGGGCAAGTTCTGGGAGCAGGAGTACGAGCGCTTCTACTTAAAAGTCTACATCCCCGCCACCAAGATTAACGGCAAGGTGCACAATTACACCTTCAGAGCACCGCTTCTTCTTGTATTTGAAGAGGAGAGAAAGAGCAAAGACGAAGCCATCAGATTTGCCGAGGATTCGGGACTTGCGCGTATCGCATCAGCGGTAGATTCAAGCGTTCTCTTCGTATATCCGAAGGGCGAGAAGGCTTGGGAAGGCGCAACCGTAGACCTTTACAAGGACTTAATCGCAGAGATTAAGATGAATCCTTACTACGAGGATGGAATTGTAGAGATTACAGACTTCTTCACAAGAGAATTCAAGGGTTACTTCGTACGCGGCGCTATTTTCAGAGCGGATATCTACAGCTTCGGTAAGTCGGCCGACTACGTTGCCAAGAACTTACTTAAGAAGATTGACGGCGAATACCTCTGGGGTCCCGGCGAGATTACTCCCGCTATGTGCTCCATGGAAGGCTTAAGCGTTACACCCGACGTTGAGAGAAAGGACATCGCAATCTTAAGCGTCAACAACAGCGCTGTAATCAACGATGCCTTCAAGGCATCAGAGAACGTACTCATCAAGGACAAAGCCGAGTACGAGAAGGACTTCAAAGCTTTCGTAAGAAAGTTTAAAATGTGGTGCGGCAAGATTGAAATCGAGCCCGACTTTGAGGAGCTTAACATGACCGAGGAGGCAGGCTCCACAGTAGTTAAGACATCCAAGGCCAACAGAGGCAAGTTTAAGGATACAGAAACTCACGAAGTAGGCTACTTCGCATACTACAACAACGGACTCTTCGATAAGGGCCCTGTTCCGCTTCTTGTAGGCTTCCACGGCGGCGGAGACTCCACTATGTATTTAACCTTCGTATCGGGCTGGTGGGAAATCTGCCACAGATACGGCTTCTTATACGTAGCCATTGAGAACCATCAGGACGTTCCTGCCGAAGAGGCTGTTCAGGTTATCAAAGACCTGCAAAAGAAATACAACATCGACGAGAAACGTATCTACGCAACCGGCTTTTCCATGGGAAGCGGCAAGACCTGGGACTGCTTCCATCAGTTCCCCGAAATCTTCGCAGGACTCGCACCCGCAAGTGCGCTTTTCCCTGTTAAGAACAACATGTTCGGCATGTCCATGGGCGACCCCGGATTTAACACAACCGTCAGCGTTCCCATGTTCTACTCGGGCGGCGAGCTTTCTCACTTAACCGAGCTTCCCAAGCAGGGACAGGACGGTATCGAGCGCATGGCTTACCTTGCTTCGGTCAATAAGATTGACAAAGACTTCGCAAGCCTTAAATTCGAAGACAAAGAACACTGGGCCGACCCCAACTACGGAATCCCCGGCGACAGAGTCGAGAAGATTCCCGACGAGTCAAGAGGCAGCGTTCTTACAGTCAATTACTACAACAGCACCGACGGCGTATGCAGAACCGCTCTCGCAAGCGTAAGCGGTCAGGTACACGAGTGCAGACACCATACCAACGAGAACGCATGGAAGTTTATTTCACAGTTTTCACGTGATTAATTAAAGCAATATAAGGGGCGGCAGGGAAGAAATTCTTTGCCGCCGTTTTTCATGAAATATAAGGGTTTATTTTGCCATATTGCATTTTGAACCGCAAGGCGGTACAGTGTAGACTGTTATTGTAAAATAAATCCCGACAAACTTGTCGCGGTTACAAAGTAATCATATAATGTTTTCAGAGGGATAACTTATGAAAATCAAATGTGAATATTGCGGTGCAATGATTGAGGATACAGCCGACAAATGTCCCAACTGCGGCGCCGCCAATGTAAATGTTAAGAGAATGGTCGACAAGA
The DNA here is from genome assembly GCA_017544835.1 of Lachnospiraceae bacterium. GTDB lineage: Bacteria > Bacillota > Clostridia > Lachnospirales > Lachnospiraceae > UBA1258. The sequence goes on from JAFYDI010000110.1 coordinate 32,618, forward strand.
CCCCGAAGACCATAGAGGAGCTTAAGGATTGGTATCAGGCGAGAAAGCTTCCGCCTTATGAGACCACACGATTCTTTATTGGAATTAATTACGAGAAGCCTAAGGCTTTCGGTATTTATCAGGACGGCAACGAGTTCGTGGTATACAAGAACAAAGCCGACGGCTCCCGCGCTGTTCGATACAGAGGTACCGACGAGGCTTATGCGGTTAACGAGATATACCTTAAGCTTAAGTCGGAGATTCTTAACCAGAAAGCGCGCAATTCGGGCAGCCGTTCATCTTCGAGCGGTTCCAAAAGAAGCCCTGAGAATGGCTTTCTATGGACGATTAAGCTTTTTCTGGGACTCGGTGTTTTAGGTGCGCTTCATATGTACGGATTCGGAATATTGCGCTCTTTGCTGATTCTGGTGGCATTGGTGACCATTTACCGACTAGGTTCCAAGTTTATTCTTAACAGATATCAGTCTCACACAATAGGCGGAACCGTATCACAGTTTAAGGAAGATAACCCGAAGCTTTCAAAGTGGCTTTTATATAGCGTCAGTGATTTCTTTAGCTGGAAGAGACCCACGATAGTCATTCTGGTGCTGACTATCGTAGCATCGCTAAGCATCGGCGCGGTATACAACACGCCTCATTACTACATTGCCCCCTCGCAAGACACTATGTATGTGTCCTACCACGGCGACTGGTATGAGTACGATTCGTACTACGACGATTATACGGCCATCAATTCCGACTACCTTCCCGTAGAGATTCAGAATAATCCTGCGGACTATGAGTACGATTGGAAGGAGGGTGAATGGAACTCGGGCATTACCGATTTCAAGAGTTCCCAGGCATATGAAGACAATTACACCACCGATTGGAGTTCGGGCTCGGGCTCCGGCTGGGATTCCGACTCGGACTATGATTGGGACTCAGGCTCCGACTGGGATTCAGGCGGTTCGGACTGGGACAGCGACTGGTGATTATAAGATTTACAGAGCATGCTCTTAAGGCGTGCTCTTATTTTTTTTTAGAATTATTTTAGGCTTTATATATTATTCGGTTAAGAAAGATTGTGTATAATCGAATTTGTTAAGAAAGGTTAGATTAGATTATGAAAAAGAAAAAACACATAGGCTTCATTATATGCTTCATCCTGACGCTATTTGTAATGGTAGCCGTTTTGGAACTTAACAAGAACAGAATTATAGGCTTTGCGATTACGCTTCTGGTAAGCGGATTCTACGTCTACGCATTCATAACCCGCCTTAAGCAAAAGAAAATGCTTCACAGATTTTTCCTTTACCTCTTGTGGATAGCAAGCTTCGGTGCGGCATTCGCTATTTCTTATCCGAAGGTTAAGCCTGTTCCCGCAGTCGATTACAAGAACCCGGTAAAGACCGGTATTGTGCAGACGCAGAACGGAGCGGTTCAGGGAGTTGTGACTGAGGACGGCGCGGTAGAGATTTACGCAGGTATTCCTTATGCCAAGCCTCCTGTAGGAGAGCTTAGGTGGAAGGAGCCGCAGGATCCCGATAACTGGGAAGGCGTGCGCCCGGCCGATAAGTTCGCGCCTATGAGCATGCAGCCGGTGAACTCGCCTATATACGATTCGCTTGCGCAGATAATCGGTTACCACGACTACAAGATATCGCTTAAGGATAACTATCTTCCGCCGGTGAGCGAGGATTCGCTTTATGTGAATATCTGGAAACCCGCCACTACCGAGACTAATCTTACTGTAGTGGTCTATGTACACGGCGGCTCTCTTCAGACAGGACAGCCCTGGTACGATGATTACAGCGGTCAGGGACTGGCGCGCGAGGGCGTTATCGTAGTCAATATGGGCTACCGCCTCGGCGTATTCGGTTACTATGCCGACGAAGAACTTATAGCGGAGTCGGAGAACGATACCACAGGCAACTACGGACTCCTTGATCAGATAAAAGCCCTTAAATGGGTTAATGACAACATAGAAGCCTTCGGCGGCGACCCGACCAATATTACTCTTTCGGGTGAGTCGGCAGGCTCCGCATCGGTAAGCGCCATATGCGCATCACCCCTTGCGAAAGGCCTCTTTACAAGAGCCGTGATGGAAAGTTCCACAGTGGTTCCTGTAAGTCCCACTCACTCATTCAGACTTCTTGATGAAGCCTTAAAGAGCGGCAAGGAGCTTAAGGAACGTTACAGCTGCGATACCATAGCTGATTTAAGAGCGGTAAGTGCCGAGAAACTGGTAGGAGAAGCCGATACGCAGCATCACATGACCGTTGACGGCTACGCTCTTGCGAAGACACCCTATGAGTATTACATGGACGGAGAGTTTAACGAGCAGCAGGTTATTCACGGGTACAATCGCCACGAAGCGGATGCATTCCTGATATTCTCGGCTGCCAACCTTAAGAATTACGAGGGAAGAGTGAGAGATTACTTCAAGGAGTATTCCGACGAGGTATTAAAGCTCTATCCCGCCACCACCAATGATGAGGCTAAGGCCAACTGGTCTGAGATATGGGGAGCCATTTTCTTTGACTACCCGCACTACTGTTATAATCGATTGTCGGTTATGAACGGTGTGCCTACTTACCAGTATTATTTCACCAAGGAAAACGGGCGCCTCGGCGCATGGCACAGCGGTGAGGAAGTGTACTTGTACGGAAACATCCCCGTAGACTCCAAGCTGTATGATGACTACGACAGAAAGCTTAGCGACTCAATGCTTCAGTACTTTGTAAACTTCGCCAAGACCGGCAATCCCAACGGAGAAGGCCTTCCCGAGTGGCAGCAGAATACGGCATCGGAAGATGTGATGGAATTCGGTGATAACTTCGGAATGATTAAAGAACGCGAGCACGAGCTCTTTGCGATACTGGATAAGATGCAAGGGTTTAGCACCAAACATTAGCAAAAGAAAAAAGCCGGGCGGCCATCAACCGCTCGGCTTATAAATTGCTATGAATTGGGTCTGTGATAGAAGTTACCGAGGAAGTCTTCGGTACGGATAGCATTGACGAAAGCCGTTCCGCCGGCTTCATCGACGATTTCCATAACCTTCTTGACCTCGTCACTTGATACTACCGAGTAGATTAAATATCTTTCCTCGCCGGTGTAACCGCCCTGAGCCTTGATAATTGTGGTGCCGTGGTGAGCGACCTCGTAAATCTTCTGTGATATCTCCTGAGGCTTGTCGGTTACGATTAACATCGTCTGCTTCTGGTAACGCTTGTAGAGTACGTGTATTACCTCGGTTGAAGCGTACTGGAAGAGAATTGAGTAAAGCGCCTTGTCCCAGCCGAAGATTAAACCTGCGGTAATAAGGATAATCGTGTTGATGAGAAGTATGATGTTAAAGGTATCGGAACCTTTTTTCTGCGACATGAATATCGATATGAAATCGGTTCCGCCGGTGGTGCAGTCTACGTTAAGGCACATGGCAATTGCAAGACCGTTTATAAGACCGCCGAAGATGGCTATCAAAAGGGGGTCGTAAGTAATTACCACCGTAGGTATTAAGTCGGTGAAGATACCGGTAAGCAGGATAACTCCGAGGGAGTGTAACGTAAACTTCTTGCCGATAAATCTGAAACCGATGTATACGGGTATTGCGTTAAGGATAATGTTGACGGGAGTATAGGGCACATATATGCCGAGATACTTGTCAAAGACGCCCTGAAGAAGGACCGTAAGACCCATGGCGCCGCCGGGAATAAGGCCGCCGGTACGTACAAAGGTCTGAGTGTCAACCGCAAGAATTAAAGATGCGGCAATCATGACAATGATTCTTTTGACTTCTTTGCTTGCTTTTTCTTTCATATGAATTTAACCTAATCTAATCTCTCTCTATGGCTTAAGCCGAAATGTATTCTATCAGAAACCGTGGGAAATTTCCATACAAATTTAAGGGGCCTAAGTTCCCTTGCGACAAGGACTTCAATCCTATATACTATACTTCGAGAATACAACCAAAAGGATAACCGATTATTTAACATAAATTATGAAAAAACTTACAGATAAGACCGTTTCAATTCGCATAATTACATATATTCTGCTTGCCGCCCTTTTAATAAGTCTGGTGCTTATGTTAAGGCTCGGACTATATACCAATCCATGGGGCGACGATTATGAGTATGCCAAGTATACAAGGAGCTTCCAGGAGGCTTACGGACGAGGCATATATAATGCTTTAAGAGGCGCATACTACCAGGCTATGCAGTCCTGGTACTGCTGGCAGGGCACGTATTCGTCCATATTCCTGATGGCTTTTGCACCGCTGGGATTCGGAGAACAGTACTATTTCATCGGCCCGTTCATGCTTATAATCGGGCTGACATGCTCGACGATTGTTCTTGCTAAGACCGTAAGCGGCAGGATATTCGGCTTCGATAAGGATTCTTCCACATGCTTTTCGCTCGCCATGGCCATTTTGACCGTGTGGCGCTTATATGCCCCCAATGAAGGCTTTTACTGGTACAACGGCGGCCTTCATTATGTGGGAATGCATTCGTTTATGATGCTGTTCGTGGCAACAGCAATATGCATTATGAGTAATCGCAAGACAGTAACTATTGTGCTTAGTATCATTGCGGCGACGCTTCTTGCTATTGTCTGCAGCGGTGCCAATTACGTGACAGCGCTTCAAGGATTGCTTGTGCTGCTTCTTGTAATCATCATTGCCGCAGTAAAGTATCAAAAGAAAGCGTTCCTATACACCCCCGTTCTCGTGATGTATATCGTGGCGCTCAGAATGAGTATCATCGCGCAGGGAAACGTGGCGAGAGCATCGAAGTTTATAGGGCAGTCGATGTCACCGGTTCAGGCAATTCTTCATTCTTTTCCAGAGGCTGCCAAGCACGTGTGGGAGTTTACGGGTGTGTTCACCATAGTATTTATGATTGCAATCGCGCCGGTAATCTGGAAGGGACTTAAGGGTGCTTCGTGTAAGTTCAGACTTCCCGGAGTGTTTGTTATTCTCGGATTTTGCTTCTACGCGACGAGTTATACTGCGAGCCTTTACGCAATGGGCAGGGCAGATATTGCCAGAATGTTAAACGCAGCTCAGCTTACCCTTCAGTTTGTGCTGATTATCTCAGAGATTTATTTTATCGGATGGTTAAGGGGAAAGCTGTCGAAGGTCGTAACGGATATAGGTTATTGGTGGGTTTATGCGGCATGTGTTATTGTGCTTGTGGTTTCTTTTGCCGCAAGTAAGGAAGAAAGATTCAGATATGTGCCCTACGGAGCGTATTATTACGTGCATACCGGTGAGGCGGCGGCTTACCATGACGGTTATTTAAGACGCGTAGAGTCGATTAAAGAACAAGGCCCGGATGTACGCGTGGTACCGAATATATTCAGGCCTGCGTACCTGTTTACGGGTGAATTGTCTGAAGATCCGATGGAGCAGGACAATCGCCTTATGACAGAATGGTATGGCAAGAACAGCATTGTTATTGTCGATGAAAAGGTGGATTAAGGATTAAGTAAAGCAGTCCGGTCGAATACTCCTTTACTTAATGTTGTTTAGAATTTTGATATGAGCTTTGATGAGGTCGTAATACTCTCGCGCCTGACCCTTGGAGTACTTACCGAGGAGTGCGGAGCGAAGAGAATTAAGATTGGGCTTAGCCTTCCAGGATTTAACGAGGAACTCGGGCAGGCCCTTGGGCATATCGGTATGGTTCTGTTTGAATACTATACCGGTATAGAGCTTCTGCTTCTCATCACGGCTCAATTTTTTATGCTTTGAAATAAAAGATTTGTAAGAAGATTTGGTCTTAAATTCGGTGTAGAAAGTCTTACCGCTTGCTTCACCGAAGGTTTTCTTTAATGCATCGTGAAGGTCGACAAGGTTGTCAAGACCGATGCAGTAAAGGATTTCCTGTGCCTCTTCAAGCGAGGCGGTCTGTGTGGTGTCTTCGGACGGGGTATCTTCAGCGGGAGCTTCCGTAACGGTAGCAGCCAAAGAAGGTGCCGTCTCTTCAGTAACAGTGACAGCAACGGTGGGACCGGTGGCGGGGGCTGCTACGGGAGCGGGAGCTGCTTCGGGTGTGATTACCTCGGGAGCGGCTGCCTTGGCCTCGGGAGAAACGGTTTCTTCCTCGTCAAGAGGCTCTTCGTAAGTATCAACCGACGAACATGCATTGCCCTTGATGCGCTTAACGCTCACTCCGCGCTTTCTCCAGAATCTGACCACGGCATCGTAGCCTGTGTCATTGGAGACGATTATGAACTCGCCATCTCCGATATCATGCACTCTGTAGCCAAGATCCGTACAGAGCTGAAAGTCCAAAGCGTTGTTGCCGTAATTGCACTCTATGAAGGTTACTTCCTTGTCCGACTGCTTCAAAAGAATGAGATTGCGGTAATTCATGTGGGGACTTTTCATGGTATAATAAACGAGGATGGTGTCATCGGCGGAAGCTTTATCAAGAAGCGCTATCCAGTTATCACCAACGTTTTCGCTGTCGATAAAATATGTTTTGCTCATACTGTTTTTCGACCGGACAATGGATATTGTGGCATGAAATCGTGAATTAATCAAGGGGAAGAATTCACTGTGAAAATAGACATTAAGAGAATTGATACGGGCGAAGACGAGGTAATCCTTCGGTACAAGGAGCTTACGCCTAAGGTTAAGAGAATACTTGATGCCCTAAACGGCGAGAACAACAGGTTGCTCGCTCGCAAGGACGATAAGCAGGTGGTGGTGGATACCGGGGATATTCTTTATATAGAATCGGTGGATGATAAGACCTTTGCTTATACCGAGGGGGATGTGGTGAGAGTGGACAACACTCTTCAGGGTATTACGGAAGAGCTTGACGATATTAAGTTTTTCCGCTGCAGCAAGTCGATGATTATAAACGTCGATAAGGTGCGGGTGCTTAAGAGTTTATCGTCCAATCGTATAGACGCTACGCTTGAAAACGGCGAGCACATATTGATTTCAAGGACCTATGCGTCAGATTTCAGAAAGCTTTTGAAAGGAGGTGCGCCGCGTGAGTAATAAGAACAATAAACTGACAATTTGGGAGCGATATCTCACCAAGGAGATAGGCATAGAGTTTAAGGCGTGCCTGTATTTCTTTGCGATGCTTTTCTTTTACTGCGTGTACCGTATGTTCCAAGGGGTCTTTAATGCGAGCATGCTTCATATGGCGGAGATGATTCTTTCTTGCTACATTATCGGCTATATGCAGGTGTACTGCTTTAAAAACTTCGATGAGGCGGACAACCTGCGGACGAGCGAGTGGATGGGGATTATTGCCTGCACTTGCTTCTACACGCTGCTTTCGTACTTTCTTAAGTGGTTCGACCAGAACTGGTGGTGGACGCTTGGGTTCATGGCTTACGTGGTTGTGATGTATGTGTGCGTGTATTTCATATATAAGTCGAAGCGTCGCATCGATGACAAGCAGCTCAATGAGGACTTAAGATTGTTCCAGTCGGGGCATGGAGAAGTGCGTGATGGAGACGAATAAGTGCAACTTACGGGGGCAGATATTGTCCCCGTTTTCTTTTTCTGTTACATGTAAAGTAACGAAAGGAGAATACAAATGGCAGACGTAATTAAGATAGAAAATCTTACAAAGTCCTACGGCAAGAAGCGTGGCGTCTCAGATATTTCGCTGACGGTGGGAGGAGGCGAGATTTTCGGCTTCATCGGTCCCAACGGTGCCGGCAAGTCTACGACCATTCGCTCGATGCTTGGGTTTCTAAATTTTGAAAAGGGCTCCATCACGATACTTGGCAAGGACAGCGTTAAGGAGCACGTGGGCGTGCTTAAGGAAGTGGGCTATATGCCTTCGGAAGCGCTGTTCTACCCGACCATGAAGGTATCAGAGGTGATTAAGTTCGCAGCGGATGCGCGCGAGCTTGACTGTCGCGAGGAGGCCGAGATGCTCTGCGAGCGCTTACAGCTTGATACGGGCAAAAGAATAAAGGAACTCTCCCTCGGCAATCGTAAAAAGGTCAGCATTGTGTGCGCCATGCAGCATAAGCCGAAGCTCTTCGTGTTCGACGAGCCTTCGTCGGGACTTGATCCTTTGATGCAGAGCACTTTCTTTGAGTTGATTAAAGAGTATGTGAAGAAGGGAGCGACGTGTTTTCTTTCGACACATGTGCTGTCAGAGGTGAGCAGGTATTGCGACAGGGCGGCGATTATGAGAGAGGGCAAGCTTATTAAGGTTGACCTTGTGGATAACTTAACCGAAAGTACGGTCAAGAGTGTAAAAGTCACAGCGGACGGCGTGCACGAGGAGTACATGTACAACGGCGACATCAATGAACTTGTGAAGAAATTATCGGAGCGCAAGCTCGAGAATCTTTATATCGAGGAGCCTTCCTTGGAAGATATGTTTATGCATTTCTATGAGGGAAAGGAGGAAGTGCGATGATTACTGTATGCAGACACGAATTGAAGCTTGGATTTAAAGCGCTTCTCATATGGAGCCTGTCGGTTGGAATCATGGGTCTTCTGTGCATCCTCATGTACACGAGCATGGAAGGTGAGATGGCGGATATGGCGGAGAGCTTCTCAAAGCTCGGCGCATTCTCGGATGCTTTCGGCATGAGTACTCTCAGCATAGCTACCCTCGGCGGATTTTTCGCAACCGAAGTCGGCACGGTTCACGGGCTTGGCAGCGCTATGTTTGCCGCCATCACGGCAGCAGTCATACTGTCCAAAGAAGAAGACGGCCACACCGGCGAGTTCCTCTACTCGTTGCCCATATCCAGAGGCAGTGCCGTAACCGGCAAGGCACTCTCGGTACTCATTAACCTCGTGGCCTTCACAGTTATCTGCGGAGTATTCTACGTAATAGGCTTCGTGGCACTGGGCGAGGATGTCCTGTGGAAGGAAATGTTGTTGTTCCTTGTGAGAATGCTTCTTATGAACATAGAGATAGCTTCCGTGACATTGGTAATTTCAGCGGCTTCCACAAAGAATCGACTGGGAGCAGGGCTGGGACTGGCACTGATATTCTATGCTTACGATTTAATCGGAAGAGTGGTGCCTGATTTAAAAGATTATTTGTTCATAGGTCCGTTTTCTTTGGCAAACGCCTCAGAAATCTTCTCGGGCCAGAAAGCTCCTGTGGAAGCACTTATAGTTGCGGCAATAGTGATAGTTGTGGCGGTTACCGCGACATACAGGGTATATCTTAAGAAGGATTTGGCAAGCTAAAATACAATAAATATAGAACCCCGGTACATAATGTATCGGGGTTTTTCTTTGGCCGCGGGCAGTGAAAGGCCCCAGCCAAATACAGCCGGGGCTTTTCAAAAGAGGTATATATATGTATTGGGTAAAGTCTTACTTAATTTCTTTGTCAGGTTGATTGTGAATAATATATTAATACAACACAATTAACATCAAATTAGTAGCAAAAGAAAAATAAATTGCTAAAAATTAAATTGGGTATTGACAAATGCAATTTGATTGTGTACAATGCAGTTACAAACAGATAACAACGTACCGACAGGTGCAGGCAATAGTATTTAGAAAACGGAGGAAACAACATGAGCTTTTACGATCTTAAGGCTACTTTACAGAATGGTGAAGAGGTATCAATGGGTAATTACAAGGGCAAGGTGCTTCTTGTTGTCAATACTGCTACAGGCTGCGGCTTCACACCTCAGTACAAGGAGCTTGAAGCGATTTATGAGCAGTACAAGGACAAGGGCTTTGAAATCTTAGATTTCCCCTGCAACCAGTTTGCGGGACAGACTCCCGGTAACGATGAGGAGATTCATGAGTTCTGTACTCTTAAGTACAATGTTTCTTTCCCTCAGTTTAAGAAATCCGACGTTAACGGTGATAATGCCAACGAGGTATTTAAGTGGTTGAGAGCCAATTCTACCTTCAAAGGATTCGGCAAAAGCCCCATGGCATTGTTATTAAAACCCATAGTTAAGAAAATGGACCCCGATTATAAGAACAACAGTAACATCAAGTGGAACTTCACAAAATTCCTTATAAATGCGGACGGAGAGCTCATTCAGAGATTCGAGCCCATGGAAAATGTTGAAGAAATTGGTAAAAAAATCGGAGAATTATTATAATAATTTACCACAAGGCTTACATTTATAGTATTACTGTGATATACTCTAGTAGGCGGATAGTTTGCGAGGGCGAACCATCTGCCTAATAGAATTTATTCTGGGTGAGGCAGTATGAGTAAGAAAGTAGATCCATTGGCATTAAGCAATCAGGTTTGTTTTCCGCTTTATGCGTGTTCCAAGGAAATAGTCAGACGATATAAGCCCTTTTTGGACCCGTTGGATTTAACCTATACGCAATATATTGCGATGATGGTTATGTGGGAAGAAAAGAGCATCAACGTTAAGAATATGGGCAAGAGACTTTTCCTTGACTCAGGCACCTTGACTCCGGTACTTAAGAAGCTTGAAGCTAAAGGTTATATCACACGTACCCGTTCCAAGGATGATGAGAGAAACCTGATTATCACTATCACCGAAGAAGGTGAGAATTTACGTAAGAAGGCGCTTTCCGTACCCGCCGCCATGGGTAATTGCGTATGCATTTCGCAAGAGGAAGCAGCCACACTTTATTCACTCCTTTACAAGATTATCGGCGGTTTCGATGATCTAGACGAAGAGTAATTGTATTTTTGAAGACCCTGTTGCAATGAGACTTGCGACAGGGCTTTCTTTTGCCTATTTTACGGGCTTTTTTGGCTTTATTCTCTGTTCATCTTTGCTTAATAAATCTTTTATAAAAAACTTTAGCACTCTCTCTTGACGAGTGCTAATCTTGGTGCTATAACGAAGTTGAACAAAGAAAGGAAGTGAAAACTTCCAAACATTCCGGGTTCAAAGTTATTAAGACAAAAGTTGGTATTATAAGACAGAAAGGAAGGATGACTTATGTTGATGCCTGCTATTTTTCATGATGACTTTGATTTGTTTGACCGTTTTGTTGATGACGATTGGTTCGACGATCGGGAATTCAAAAACTTGGAAAAGAAACTGTATGGTCACAGAGCTAAGAATGTGATGAATACAGATATCAAGGAAACCGACCACGGTTACGAGATGCTTATCGATCTTCCCGGCTTTGCCAAAGAAGACGTTAAGGTTGAACTAAACGACGGTTACCTGATTGTCAGTGCCGAGAAAGGATTTGACAAGAACGAGTCCGATTCAAAGGAAGACGCAAAGAAAGGTAAATATATCCGCAAGGAACGTTACAGCGGTTCCTGCAAGCGTAGTTTCTACGTAGGCGACGCTATAACACAAGAGGATATAAAGGCAAGCTTCAAGCACGGTATCTTAACGCTTGATATCCCCAAGAAGGATAAGAAGGCGCTTGATACGGCCAAGTACATTGCCATTGAAGGATAATAAACCGACGGGGGAGGCCCACCGCCTCCCCCATTTTTATTTATTAAGTTTTGGTACTTTTTTGAAACGAGAAAGACGAAACGCCAATCAAATATCGACATTCCGTTCATTTCCCTGTTATCAAGTTTGTATATAGGAGGAAAAGACAAATGACTACTTTGAAAGTACAAAAGAGAGACACGGAAAAGAAAGCAAAGGCATTAAGAAGAGAAGGCTTCGTAACGGGAACACTTTTCGGCAAGAACATTAAGGAAACCGTTCTTCTTCAGATTGAGAAGAAGGAAGCCGAGAGAATTCACAGAGAATGCTTCAAGGGAAGCCAGTTAAATTTGGAACTGGACGGCAAGAAGTATGATGTGCTTCTTAAAGAAGTTGATTACGATGGTTTGAAGCGTGAGATTTACGAAATGGATTTCCAGGCGCTTGTAAAGGGTGAAAAGGTTCACTCGGTAGCAGAGATAGTGCTTCATAACAGAGACAATGCCAAGGACGGTATCGTAGAGCAGCTCCTTTCGGAAATTTCCTACAAAGCAACTCCCGAGAACCTTGTAGACAAGATTGAAGTGGATTGTGCAACTCTCAAGCTTGGCGATGTATTAAAGGTTTCGGACCTTCCGATAGCCAAGAACAAGAAAGTCGATATTCAGACCAATCTTGATGCTCCTGTAGTAAGCGTGGTAGCACCTCACAATGCACCTGTTACTGATACTGAAGCATCAGAAGGAACGGTAACCGCAGAGGTTAGCCTCCAAAGTTAAGTTAACAGATAAGTGTAAAGAAACGGCCGGGGCGAATGCCCCGGCCGATTTATGTTTAAGTGGCTTATTCTCCGAATGCTTTTAAAGCATCTGTCATTTCATAGGTGTAAAGATCTTTATTGGAAGCGATAATTTCTTTGTACATTTCGGCAGGATCGGTGAAACCTTTAGAATAACCCCAACCGTTAATGTTAGTTTTACCCAATTTAAGACCCTGAGTATTTGTTATGAGAATCTCTCCTGTAGGTAATTTGTACAGTCCGTCATATGAAATAACATAATAAATAGGTTTAGGGTCAAATTTGCCGGATTTGCTTGAAATGGTGGCTTTAACTACGACGTAGTACTTATTGTTTTTCGAAAAATCAGAGCCTTGGTTCTTGGCGACTAACAGGTATTCGCCCAAGCCGTTTACATCTGATACTTCATAGCCATAATAATTATAATCCCAGTCGGAACGTGCGTAATTATCTATTATCTCGCCTGCATAAACATATTGTGCATTTCTAAAATCTATACTCAAATCGTTAAATGAAAGAATGTCCTTTCTTTCAGCGTATACTTCGAAACCATCTCCGCTTACATTGTTATAGTCTGCTCGGTATTCTTCAGTTAATGAAGCATAACATGTATAAGGGTTGACGTAACCTCTTGTTGAGTATCCGCTGCCATCAAGGTTGGAGTGGCCTTCAATGTCGCTGCTTCTGTCTGCGGTTATTTCGCCGCCACTGACAAGAATATTGCTAAGCTGTATCGGGAAGTATACGGTTGCAGGACGGAATTTGTTTTCAGTATTTGATACATTGCCCGAGAAGATAAGATGAAGTCTGTTGTAACGTGAGTTATTCTCATCCTTGGCAACATTCATAATGTATCCGACATATTTTAAGTCTGTAAGGCTGGATGTGTTATCGTAACTCCTGGCTGCATATGCAGAAATCTGATCTTCGATTTCCTTTTTATGATAATTTAAGAAATCTTCCGTAAGACTGTCAAAGGACTTAACGTATTCGGGCAGACCCGAAACGGTGTACTCCTTGGTAGTATCTGCGGGAAGCTTGCCATACTGTTCTGCATATGAAGCTAAGTCATATACGTTAACGGTAACCTTAACTGTGTCGCCGTTCTTAAGTCCGTATGACTTGTCGCATGAAAAGTCCCAAGATGAAAAATCTGAGCCTTCGTAAATAATGTTAGCCGAACCATCGGGTGATACACCGTCAAAAGTTACGGTTACATCTGCGAATGGATCGAACTTGGCAACTTTTTCAAGACCGGTTACCTTGTAATCGCCATCTTTGTACTTAACTTTAATGGTCAGGTAATCAGAAATATCGTCTTCTACGTCCCACTTGTAGTTGATGACATCATCATTGGAGAGCTTTTTGTTCTTATCCAAATTAACGTCTACTGCAAGCTTAAGGATTTCGGTTCCGCTGTATTTCTTAATGATTTCCGTGTAACCTTCATCCTTGGCTTCTTTTTTGCCTTTGGAAGTAAGCTTTATCTTGTCTCCGTACTTTTCATCGATGGCATCCCAGTCAATTGTGACAGCGGCTGTGCCGTAGCCGTCATAACCGGCAGCTTCGACGGTGACAAATTTATTAAGGTTAATGGTTCTGCTGATGTTGTTGGCAATGCAGATGATTGCTATAAGTGCTGCAAGGGCAACTCCGCCTATTACTGCAAGCTTGATAGGGAAGGGCTTCTTAGGGCCCGTGGGTGTTGAAGGAGCTGCGGGAGCAGCTTCGAATTTTGCTCCACATGTAGGACAAAACTTTGAGTCGTCCGGAATCATTGAGCCACATTCTTTACAATACATGTTGATATCTCCTTTTAAAGGTTAATATTGTGAAATCTTGTATTTGCGCCGACATTTTTCCATAGGAAAAACGCCAACATGAGTATTATATATAATTTTTGTTAACATAAAAGTAAATAATTAAAGTATTTTCTTTTGCAAAAAAAATAGCCTGTAAATGTCGAATTTACGGGCTTTTTTGATGCTTTGAAAAAATATTTTAAAAAATTTCCCAAAATTTAAAACCTCCGACGGGTTTCAAAAGAAGCCTTTACAATGCCGACGGTTCATTACTGAGATATGTCACTTTTGATTATTTTTCCAACGGAAAGTTGAAGTCTGTGAAGTGGTACAATCCTGACGGCAGCCTGACCAACGACTTTAGCTACCAAGCAACCGGTGAAGCGGATACCAAAGAAAACCTGTATCAGATTTTCTATAACTTCTAAAACAGGTAAACGTATAGACAAAGGCAGAGGACTTAAGATAAAGTTCTCTGCCTTTCTTTTGCATATTTTTAAATAGACTATTGTAGTTGATAGTCGAAGTAAGTATTATAAAAATGTAGGTCTGATTTTGGCTTATAAAATTGCTGTAGGGTGGTCGGGATGATAGTTGTAACCAGCGGTTTAATTGAAGGACGCGATATAGAGAAAGCATTGGGGTTGGTGCGTGGCACTGCAGGCCTTTGTTTCCGCATGAGCCATATTGATGAAACCGTACCGATAGACTGTATAGATAAAGCATCTGACAGGGCAATCGAAGTAATGACGCAAAATGCTGAAAAGATGGGAGCCGACGGTGTTGTTTCCGTAAGGAATGAAATTAAGATTTTTACAGTTGATGATAAGCCTAATGAGAAGTATGTTGCCGTGAATTATATCGGGACAGCAGTCAAATTAGAACAGAAAGAAGCAAAGAAAAAAGAGCCCGGTACATTTTATTAATTACAATCAGGAAATTATTAAACAGATGCAGAGGTAAAGATATCTGTAAGAATAATAAGGAAGGAGTACTTAAAAACTGTTATGGGGCAGGAAAAAGAATTTGATCTTGATAAGTTTCCCGACAGTAAAATGAGTGAATTTTACGACGAAGAGAACCGGGAGATCAAAAGTATTGAGAACGGTAAGATTGGCAGTTTTTACGGGATTATCGAGGAAGAGAATCGGATTGAAAAAGCTATTGAGGGCGACTGGGAAATAACTGATAAAAACAGTGAGAGATGGAAGAAAATCGGAGGAAGGATAGGATTCATTATCTCGATAATCTTTGTTATAGCCTCAGGCAGTTTTTTTTACGGGCTTCCGGTACTTGTAATAGGATGCCCGTTGTTGACTTATTTTGGAGCGAGGGTCGGCAAGTACATTGGTAATAAGTATTTCACGGACAGCAATCTGTTATCAAGACAGGAAGATAATCAGGCTGCTAAGCTACAGACTTTGAGGGCGGATAAAGACAACAGAGTGGCTGATATCCATGAAAAGTATGAAAAATTAAGACAGGATTACAGAGAGCGGTTTGAAACGGTCGCCTCAGAACATGCAGATGACCTTCTGCAAAAAGAAGACTGCCTTGAAATATTAAAAGACATAAAAAGCGATTTCGCAGAAGCAGTCGGGGTAGGAAGTGGACTGATGGGTGCAGAATCTGTTTCGGGACATTATTCTGTTTATTTTTATAAGGACTCCATCGTTACCTCCGGAATATATCGTAAGGAAAATATGACAAGCAAAAAGCCCTTAGACATCTACGCCTGGGCTTTGGCAACACAAAAATATATCAAAGATAATTCAGGCAGTACGTTTAATATTAAAACTGAAGTCAAGATAATACGGACTTTGGTTGAACTGGCGATTGAATACTAATGTGAATGCAGGAGAATGGGAATAATATGGATGAATTTGTGATTTTACCGGAAGATAATGAAAATAATCTCAGAATGGAACTGGCAAATGAAAGAAGCAGAATAGAGAGCCTCTTTAGTTCCAAAAAGCATAAACTGGAGGGCGAGATTCGTCAGATGGAGGAAGAGCCGTACAGTGTCAAGGCATCCGATAAGGCTGCGGATGAATCAAAGAAAAAATTTCTGATACGTCTGTTTTTTATATCATTTGCTGTTGTCTTTATTTTGTCATCACTTACAGCCGGTATAATAGGGGCATTGGTTACTTTCTGGGTTTATGCTATCCCGGGCGCTATCGTTTTTGTTGTTTCCAAAGTTATGTCTGAGGGACGTGACTTATTCGGCGGCTTTAAGAGTAAAAACGGTAAGTTAAAAAAGGCTTACAGAAAAGTATCGGATGATGAAAAGGCTCTTTTGGAAGAGCTTCGCTCTAAACTTGCCCAGTGCGATGAAGAGGCCGAAAATGAAATTAGTATCATTGAAAAAAATATTACTTCCAGAATTAATTCTTACAACGAGAACTATAATATCGCGGTGGAAGAAGCCGCAAGATATTACAATGGAAGCACAACGGCAAATGCTGTCATCGATTTTTTGTGGGCAGCGATTGACGATAAGATTAAGAAGGCAGATCGCGATAAGTTTAAGGTAAGCGAAATATCAGTAAGTGACAGTAACACGTTGTCCCCCGAAGGAATATATGATGAAGAAGGCGAATTGGTATATTCATTTAACGGCCGCATAAATAACGTAACACTGCCGGTTATGACTGCTCTTGCCAATATTATCTCAACCGGCCTGATTTTCCGCGGCAACATGGAATATACCGAGGATTTAAGCGGCGGTGAGTGTGAATTTAATTCTTCTGCCACTCCCGAAAATACAGAGAACGGATTGAGATACAGAATTACAGTTGATTATAAGGCAAAGAATAAAGCATATTTCGAATAGGTAATATATGGAGCAGTTATATAAACAGTTGATTTCAGAACTGAAATCATTGGGTGAAAAGAATCGTACTTTGCAGGACAGGCTTGCTGAAAGCCGCTCAGCAGGGGTCTCGGAAGACGCGGAACTATACGAAGCGCAATTCGAGATATCCTCTAAAAAGCTTAATTCTTTTACTAAAATGGCTGTCAGCTATCTTGGTCGGGAGGGCGCCAAAGCAACAGTGCCTATGGCGTACAATGAAAAGAGACTTTCTGACCTGGCACTTGGCATGAGAACATCGATGGACGGCAGAGCATACGCTGAGAAGCTGTATACCGAGGCAGATGCTCAGAGGATGTACCTCGTACAAGAAAGAGAAAACCGCCTTGCGGCAGGCACGAATGATGCCGAAGCGCATCGGCTGGAAGAGGCACTTAAAGAAAATGAACATAAGATTCATGAGATATTAAGCGGTGACAAGGCCAAGCAGCTTTACACCCTTTTGGACGAATATAATCACAACATAGAAGCGGTACAAGATAATAAAGTCTGTGCGGGATTTACATTGGTAAAGTACCCGCTTTTCGGACTGGACCTTGAGCAGCTTGGAATACCGGCTGATATATACGACCGCGGGGAGCAGGCATTAAAAGTTCCTGCTTTCGTATCAATGGACAGACCTTTTGTTTTTTTCTATTCATACGAGAAAAATGAGCAGGATGTTCTTGCAAATCTTCAGAACATTATCAGAGACGTTCACAGAAAAGACGAAGAATGCCTGTTTACCGTTATTGACCCCATAAGGTATTCATCGTCCGGGTTTAGGTACCTTGAAAGGATAATCGAGCAGGACAACACTGTAATCGATCAGATGCCAAAGAGTGAGGAAGAAGTGCAGAATACTTTTGTCAGGATTATTAATTCCTGCAATTCAGGAAGAAAGGGCAGCGCACTTCCCAAAAGAGTCATCGTGTGTCACGATTATCCGGATTCTTACAGCTTTGATACCATAAGCTACATTCGCCGGATATGTTCCAATTCCGAGTCTTATAATACAAGTGTTATACTTACCCATTGTGTTCGTCCGGATGCTGAGAGGATGCCAACCCCTATTTTTGACATCAAGCCTTTTTTTACCTATGAGGTGGCAATCTCCGAAGATGGTCCTATCTGGAGTATCAACAACAAAGGCGGCGGACGCTATACGCCCAGAGTAAGCGGATTCTATATAGACGGGGAAGAAGAGGAAAGCTATAAGACCGAGGCTAAGGAGCAGTTTTACGAGTATTTCAGTTACTTTGATTCCAAAGCGGACAAGAGCCTGCACAAAGGCAAAAGGGTTATTCCTGATGTTAACTACGGAGTTTCAGAAAACGGTGAGATTTGCAGACTGAATTTCGAACAAACTAATTTTTCAACCTTTATATGCGGTTCATCCCGAGCCGGTAAATCCACACTACTCCACGTAATCTTGACAGAGCTATTTAATAAGATGCATCCCGATGATATCGAAATATGGCTTATCGACTTTAAGATGACGGAGTTTAGCAGATATATAAAGCATCTTGCTCCACATATAAGATACCTTATTCTGGATGAGTCGCCGGAGCTTGTCTATGATGTCATAGACAAACTGACGGATATATTGGAGAAGAGGCAGGCTGCCTTCATGGGAAAGTGGGAGAAGCTTTATGAGATTCCTCCGGAAAAATATATGCCTGCTATGTTTATCATAATCGACGAATTTTCTGTAATGTCCAACATCATATGCGATGCCGCAGAGTACGGAAAAGGTGATTACACGATTAAGATGCAGACGCTTCTTGCGAAGGGTGCGGCGCTTGGCATGCATTTTATTTTCTCAAGTCAGGGATTCACATCCGGAAGCCGCGGACTTAATGAGTTTTCCAAAAAGCAGATTCAGCAAAGAGTCGCCATGAAAACGGATTATGACGAGATAGTCAGTACGCTGGATATAAGAAGCCGAAGCGAGTCTGATAAATATAAGATGGAAAATCTTGAGCGATACTTTTCGCTTGTAAGAGAAAAGCCGGATGAACAGGGCAACTGCCTGAAGCTGGCGCAGAATCTCTATATCAAGGACGACTCTGTTCAGGAAGCCTTAATCGATGAAATGATTGATTACTACAGGAAAAGTAACAGGTATGATCCAAACGACGATTCTGCTTATGTCTACAAGCATTCTGTTGTGGTGGACGGCTCGGTGTTTGAGCCTTTTTCGGAGCAGTATGACCGATTTGATGATTACATTGTCCAAAATAGCGGCGGTTTTAAGACGGTTCACTTGTTTGTCGGAAGTCCCAAGAGACTGGCACCCATGTATCCGGTAGAGTTATACAATGAATTCGCCGACAATATAATGATTGTCTCGCCGGGCAGTAATGCTCTTTGTATAGCCTCGTCACTGCTTGCGATTAGAAAATCAATGCAGATGCAGGGCGGTAACGTGATATTTATGGCAGGTTCCAGAAGCCTTTTAGCCAATACATTGTCTGATGTGGCTCCTGCAATTAATATTATCAGGGAATATGATGATATTACGCGCAATATCCATGAGTACAAAAAGCGGATAGAAGATGGCATAGAAGACAATGTTATCATTGCCCTTTTAGATTTTGCAAATGTTATCATGGAGATGAAGGTAAGAGGAGTAAGTAAAATCGTAACTGCGCAGGCAGAGAGTGAGCCTGAAGAAGAGAAGTCCGCTGAAGAGGGAGCCAATGTAATCAGTTATGAAGAGTTTCTTTCAGATCCCAATGCCATGGATTTAGAAACGCAGCTTGCAACCGGTATATTTAAGACTGTCGTTTTGGATTTTTCAAAAGGCAAAAATAATGAGAACGGTACAGATTCTGAGAACGTCGATCCCATAGAGGAGCTGGATTATATCCTTAAAAACGGCTCGAGATACGGATATCACCTTCTGCTTCACTGCAATGGTTACGCGGAGTGGTCTCAGATGAGATTCAGTACGGACCTGTTTAAACATAAGATACTGACCGGAATTTCAAAAGATGATGCTTCCATGCTTGCGGGAGCCAAAGAAGCCAGAACGATTATAAATCTGAAGGAGAATTTATTCAGGTATACAAACGGTGTTGACGGTACTACGTATAAACCGTATACATTTCCGGGGATAAGTTTTTCCAACACCTCAGATGATGGCGAACTTAATGATATTGATGATTATTTTGATTAAAGGGGGAAATTATTATGATGGATCTTGAAAAGTATACTCGGGTTATCAACGCGACAGCCGAGTATGCAGAAAAGCTTAAACTTAATGCCAATTCTTTGGAGGAGGCCAAATTTGCCTGCGAGATTTCTATGGGCAACGATGATATCAGTAAAAAGAGTATGGCCCAGTTGGCAGAATTAATCAAAGCATTGAGAGAAAATCAGGTAAAAATGACAGGAATGGTCGAGGAACTTCAGGAAGATTATCTGTATCTTAAGAAAATGACGGAGGGATTATAAGATGGATGGTATGGTTAGGCTTGAAGTATCGAGAAATGGTGCAAAAGCTTTAAGGACGATTTCAGCAGAGATGGGAAAAATCTATAATCAGATTATGTTAGCGGATCATGAGCTTCTGAACGTGGTTCTGCCACTGAAAGACGACCTTGGGCCCAAAGCAGAAAGAATACGCAAAATACATGATGATGTACATGATAAGAACGAAGCATCTCAACGTTCTCTTATGCAATTGATGCAGAAACTCAGTGAATTGGCGGATAAAATCGATCGTTTTTGCGACAAGGCAGAGAGCTGACCCGACTGTCAGAATATTGTGATACACAGAAAGACCCCATATCATATGGGGTCTTTTTTGCGTTATAGTAATGAGCCAAACGGCTGCCGAGCTTGCTCAGGCATATATTTATGTGGCTTTTGCCAGACTGCTGCTGAAAGAATTATTCATCTTCGCGGTATTTCTCCATCAGAGACTTGAAAAGATCTGCCGTCGACGGAGGTGTGTAGGTGATGGCGTTGGCGCCGGCGTCGATGGTGCGCTTGACCGAGCGACCGGTCTTGCCGCCGCTTGCGATTATCGGAATGCCAGGGAAGTGCTCGCGGATGTGCGCCACAACTTCGGGAGTATCCTGAGCGCAGGCGACATTAATGATTGAGGCGCCGAAATCAAGACGCTCCTGTATATTGGTGTCCCTTGAAGTGACGGTTATGATAACGGGGATGTCGATGACCTTGGCAACGGCAAAAAGATTGTCGTTGGAAACAGGCGCGTTAAGAACTACACCCATGGCGCCCTGCGCCTCTACATCCTTGGCAAGAGTTAGCGTGCGCACTCCCTTTGTGGTGCCGCCGCCGACTCCGCAGAATACGGGTATGTATGAACATTTGATGATAGCATCGCTGATAGCCTGCTGAGGCGTGAAGGGATAGACCGCGAATACCGCATCCGCATCGCAGTTACGAATGATGGCAAGGTCGGTGGTGAATACAAAGGACTTAAGTCTTCGACCGTTGATTACGATACCGCTTGCCTTGTAGATTTCCTTGGGCATATTAAGGATGTTGTGCCTTAGGGAACTCTGAATTGACGGAACGTTTTTTTCTTCTTTCATATTCTACTCTCCTTTTCACCATTGTATAGTCGAAATTTTAACATATTATGAAGAAATTGAAAATTGTTCCCAAATTACTTGACAATTGATTGCGCCAAAGCTAAAATTGGGAATGGTTTTCAAATTAAAGGGGAATTATGAACTCAAAATCACAGTACAAGACCAAACAAAGAGAAGTACTCATGCAGTATTTCAAGACTTCAGGCAGCAGGCATGTAAGTGCTGCGGATGTGTGCGATTACTTTAAAAAGCACGGTGAGACCATAGGCCAGTCCACTGTTTACAGACATTTGGAAAGGCTTGTGGATGAAGGTGTGCTTAACAAGTATTCTTTTGACCCTACCGCACCTGCATGCTTTGAGTATGTGGGTGAAGGCGCGCATCATGCAGGCGGGACTTGTTTCCACTGTAGGTGTGAAAAGTGCGGTAAGCTTATTCACCTTCATTGCGAAGAACTGGAGGAAATAGGCGAGCACTTGCTTAAGGAGCATGGATTTAAGCTTAACAGCATGCGCACGGTTTTGTACGGAATATGTGAGGACTGCGCGGACAAATAATCACGGAGGAACACAATGTTTTCTTGGTATAACGGCGAAGTTAATAAGAAAACGGCTCAGGGCTTGAGAAGAGCGCTGGGGGTGGTTGTGGTGCTTTCTTTTTTGTGTGCGCTTTTATTTATAGCTTTTGAGGCTCATCACGAGTGCGGAGGCGAAGAGTGCCCTATCTGCGCATGTATTGAAGAGTGTGCGCGCATTATCAGAGGATTCGGCGATTTATTGCCGGTTATTACTTTTATTGCTGCCGCTTTATCGGTGGCATTTCTTGGTTCTTTGGCTGTGTCCAAGGAACTCGTATTTAGTACTCCCATTTTATCCAAAGTCAGGATTAACGATTGAAGCTCCCTCTGTAACTATATCTAAACTTACAGAATGGAGAAAGAAAATGAATATTAAAAGAATTTTGGTATGCCTTTTTACGGCTGTTTTTATGATGCTTGGCGTTGCGGGTTGCGGCAAGAGAGGGGCGTCTGTCGAGGTTAAGGGAAGCTCTGATGAGGTTGGTCGCAAGATTAGTATCGTTACCACGATTTTCCCTGAGTATGACTGGGTTATGAATATACTCGGCGAGAATCCTGCGGGTGCGGAAGTGACCATGCTTCTTGACAATGGTGTGGACCTTCACAGCTACCAGCCTACCGCTTCGGATATGATTAAGATTTCCGAGTGCGATATGTTCGTGTATGTGGGCGGCGAGTCCGATGAATGGGTGGAAGACGCACTCAAGGAAGCCGTTAATAAGGACATGGTAGTAGTTAACCTTCTTGAGGTGCTTGGTGACAAGGTTAAGGCCGAGGAAGTTGTGGAAGGTATGCAGGGCGAAGATGAGCACGACCACGACCATGAGCACGAAGACGGCGACGATCATGAGCATGAAGAGGGCGAAGAGCACGAGCATGACCATGAACACGAAGAAGGCGAAGAAGAGATGGACGAACATGTATGGCTTTCACTCAGAAACGCATCTGTAATCTGCGATACTTTGGAAGCCAATCTTGAGAAGATTGACGGAGGTAACGCAGATGCATACAAGAAGAACTTACAGTCCTACAAGGAAAAGCTTGCAAGCCTTGACGAAGAATACAAAAAGGCAGTGGGCGAAGCGGGTAAAGACACTGTGCTCTTCGGAGACAGATTTCCCTTCAGATACCTCGTTGATGACTATGCTCTTAACTATTATGCGGCATTTGTAGGATGCTCCGCCGAGAGCGAAGCAAGCTTTGAAACCGTTACGTTCCTTGCAGGCAAGGTCGATGAGCTTTCGCTTAACGCCATCCTTACGATAGAGAACAACAATCAGAAGATTGCCAAGACCATTTCCGAGAACACCAAGGCGGGCAATCAGGCGATTCTTACAATGGATTCCATGCAATCCACCACCGCGGCGGACGTTAAAGCCGGCGCAAGCTATTTATCGATTATGGAGAGCAATCTTGAAGTGTTAAAAGAAGCTCTTAAGTAATACTTAGGTTTGGGAGAAAGAAAATGTCACTGATGACGGTTAAAGATTTGACAATAGGATATGACCAGACGGCCCTTGTGAAGAACTTAAATTTCTGCGTCGGAGAGGGCAACTACCTGTGCATAGTGGGTGAAAACGGCACGGGAAAGTCTACGCTTATGAAGACGCTTCTCGGGCTTATCAAGCCGATATCGGGTGACATCATAAGAGGCGACGGACTTAAGGTCAATGAAATAGGCTATCTTCCGCAGCAGACGGATGTGCAGCGGGATTTCCCGGCATCCGTAACGGAAGTGGTGATGTCGGGATTTGCGGGCGGAGCGAAGCTGCGCCCGTTCTACAGCCGAGCGGAGCGGGAGCGCGCGCGGGAGAATATGGAGCGGATGGGCATCGCAGAGCTACGCAGGCGATGCTACCGCGAACTCTCCGGCGGGCAACAGCAGCGCGTGCTGCTGGCCCGCGCGCTCTGCGCCACCTCGAGGCTCCTCCTCCTCGACGAGCCCGTCTCGGGCCTCGACCCGAAGGTCACTGAGGACATGTACAAGCTCATCGCCGACCTAAACCACGAAGGCACGGCGATAATCATGATTTCTCATGATGTCAACGAAGCACTCAATTACGCTACCCATGTGCTCCACATGGGCCACAGCGTTTTCTACGGCACAAAGGCCGAATACATGAAAGAAGAGAACGGATTTATGGCGAAAGGAGGCGTTATCAATGCTTGATACATTAATTAATTATCTTGCGCATCCTTTCGTAAGGTATGCAATAATCGTAGGCGTCCTCATAGCGCTTTGCTCGTCTCTCCTCGGAGTAACGCTGGTACTTAAGCGATATTCTTTTATCGGTGACGGCCTCTCACACGTAGCCTTCGGCGCACTGTCCATCGCTTCGGTAGTGAAGCTTACCAACAAGATGACGCTTGTGCTCCCTATCACCATCATCGCGGCAATCCTGCTTCTGAGAACCGGTCGCAATGCCAAGATTAAAGGCGATGCGGCCATAGCCATGATTTCCGTGGGAGCCCTTGCTTTTGGCTATCTCATAATGAATATCTTCGCATCGGGAGCGAACCTCTCGGGCGACGTGTGCAGCACGCTATTCGGCTCGCTATCGATACTTACGCTCACCAAGGGCGAAGTTATCCTATGCGCTGTGCTGTCAATCCTCGTAGTGGTAATCTTTGTAGTCTTCTACAACAAGATATTTGCGGTGACCTTTGACGAGAACTTTTCTAAGGCAACCGGCGTTAAGGCCGACATGTACAATCTGCTTCTTGCGGTAGTAATAGCGATTATCATAGTGCTTGCTCTTAACCTTGTGGGCTCGCTTCTTATCTCGGCACTCGTGATATTCCCCGCAATATCCGCCATGAGACTGTTTAAAAGCTTTAAAGCAGTAACATTATTTTCAGTCGTATTTTCGGTCGTGTGTGCCTTCATAGGCCTTCTGATAGCAATCCTTGCGGGCCCCCCTGTGGGCGCCACAATCGTTGCCGTCGATGTAGTGGCTTTCGGCGCATGTTGCCTGATTGGTGCATTGATAAATGGGAGGTAGAATATGTCCAAGAAAACATTGACGATAGTATCAATCATACTGGGTACCCTGATGCTCGCAGCCTGCGGGAACACAGATGCGCCGCGCTCGGCCACATCAACCGCCAAGACCGTCAGCGACATAATCGAGCAGACCGCCTCAACCGAGGAACCGATTATAAGCGAAGAACTTGAGACAACCGAGGAAACTTCGACAACCGAAGCGGAACTAGCTTCAGAACCAGCTTCAGAACCGGCTTCAAGCGCGTCCGATGTTGACCTCGACCTCACCACTCTTTCCAAGACCATGGTCTACTCGGAAGTGTACAACATCATGGTCTATCCCGACGACTACATCGGCAAGTCCATAAGAATGAACGGCATCTACAATACCTTCGTAGACGAAAGCACAGGAATCCGCTACTTCTACTGCATCATCCAGGATGCCACTGCCTGCTGCGCGCAAGGCATCGAATTTGTGCTCACGGATGACTACAAGTTCCCCGACGATTATCCCGAAAGCGGCGATATCGTCACCGTGGTGGGCGACTTTGATACCTACATGGAAGATGAGTACATGTATTGTACTCTTCGTGATGCCGTGCTTGAAAAAGCGAATTAACTCTTTATTTATGCTGTTTCTTTTGCTATAGTAATTCTTGCGAAAACAGTAGAGAAGAGGAAATTATGGAAGATTATAAACACAGAGTTCAATATTATGAGACAGACAAGATGTCCATCACTCACCACTCCAACTACATCCGCTGGATGGAAGAGGCTCGCGGGTATTTTCTTAACAACATAGGCTGGCCCTACGACCGCATGGAGAAAGAAGGAATCGTCTCCCCAGTAACCGCCGTCGAATGCAAGTACCGCCGCAGCACTACCTTCCCCGATGAAATAAGCATCAGAGTGTACGTTCAATCCTTTAACGGTATCAGGCTCTGCGTAGGCTACGAAATGAAAAACGCCGACGGTCAGATAGTCTGTACCGGCCACACCGAGCACTGCTTCCTCGACGAAAGCGGCAAGATTGTTAGAATGAACAAGGAATATCCCGAATTCTGTGAAGCGATAGCTGAATATATTGAAGAATAAAATCGGAGCCACCTCTATGTGAGGTGGCTCCTGTTACTTAGTGGTTAAAATCTATATGAATCATGCCGCTTGTGGTAGAAGCGTCGAGGTTTTTGGAGCCTTCACGGCTGCTGTTAAGATTGGAAGACCCGGAAGTGGTGGAAGAGATGATGGAGAAATCACTTTCCTTGTCATCGATGTTACCGGAAATGGAGCCGGAAGATGACTTAAATTCGCCGGATTTATTTATCTTAAGATTGTCAAAGCGGATACTGCCCGAAGTAGTACGGCTACTTACGGTGTCAACAGTTGCTCCGTTGTATCTGGTGCTGCCTGAACCCGATTCGGTGGAAAGATTCTTACAGGTTAAGGTCTCGAGCTTAATGCTGCCGGAAGTGGTGGATGCCTTAATATCGTCTGAGGACTTAACATTTTCACTGTGAACGGAACCTGAAGAACATCCGATGTCTGCATTGGCACATTCGATATCGGTTACCTTTACAGAGCCTGAAGTAGCATGGCAGTAAAGGTCTGCGCATTTAATGTCTTCGGCCTTGACTAAACCGGAGTTGGTCTCAACCGTTACATTGCCGTCTGAGTTAACATTTATAACCTTGGTGCTTCCGCTGGTGGCTTTGACGCTGACGGAGCCGGACTTTTCTATATTTTCAACAGAAGCGGAACCGGAGGAGGTCTTTGCAACAATGGTGCTGTTCTTTAGATTACTGATTTTTAATGCTCCGCTTGTACATGTGGCATCTACGGGACCTTCAAAGTTTTTGGGAAGAGTGATAACGGTTTTGGTGTCCTGGCTCATGTCGAATTCGAACCAGAAGTGAATATTTGCGCCGGTCTTTTTCTCTATTCTTTCGTATGAGAGCTTTCCGTTTGATTCGCTAACTTCAACGTAGTCATGGTTCTCATATTCGTAATATTCAACTACAGGCTTATCTACGCTACCGGTAGTGATAACTGCCGTTTCGTACAATTCCTTAACATCGAGTGCGGTGATATCGGAGGTGCACTCGTATTTATGATAGATATAATTCTGGCCGGCGCCTGCTTTTTTGGCACCGAACTTTCTGAAGTTACCGCCTACAAGCAATATTGAGAGGCCGATAAGAATGATACCGACACCCACTGCAATAAGTGAAAATAAAGTACTCTTTTTCATGATTTAAAATTCTCCTTTGCTACTAAACCTTTAACCGAAAATTCTTCTTTTGATTGAAGAAATAATATCTCCGAACAAACCGCCCGCTCCCTTAACAAATGCAACACAGGGCTTCCAGATAAGAACCGTAAGTCCGATAAGCACGAGGCCTGCGCCGACAGAAGCGATTGCGGTGGGAATGCTTACGTACAGCAATGCGGGTACAACGCTTATGAGACAGGCAATTCCTGAGATGCCAAAAGCAAGAAGGATGATAAAAAGCGTTGCCACAAGTACCCAGAATACGAGGAAAAAAGTGAATGCAAGGATTACTGCGGTAAGAATCAAAGGAAGCCATATCGGAAATCCGATGATTGCAAGTGTAATCCAGAGCCAGCCCCAGCCACTCTTCTCGGCGTTCTCACGGCTCTTTTTAACTTTTTCCTTAACAAGTGCGGGAACCGACTTGTCAAGAACCGCTTCGTGTACGATTTCGGGAATGCTGTCCATGGACTCAACGGCTGCTTCTTCGCTCATGCCGTCTTCCATGCGGTCGCATATCATTTCGTCATAATATTCAATCATGCTCTCTATGTTGCTGATGCTTTGCTTCTCAAGCTCAGCTTTAAGTGTCCTAAGAAATTCCTCTTTAGTCATGATTCTCTTGTCTCTCCTTTACAATAAACTGATAAACCTTAATAATCTCTGCCCACTCATCAAGGAGCTCGTCAATCTTACGAGTTCCGGCGGGAGTAATGCGGTAGTACTTTCTCAATCTGCCGTTATGTTCCTGACTGAAAACTTCCAAAAGTTCTGTCTGCTCAAGTCGCTTAAGAATCGGGTACAGTGTTGATTCCGATATTTCAATAAACTCGCTTATATCTTTAACCAACTGGTAACCGTACGATTCGCCGCGCTCCAAGACTGCCAGCACACAGGCTTCAAGGATACCGCGCCTGAATTGTGAATCCATAGATACCTCCATTTTGTAGTATTTATTCGGTTGTTCCTTTTACACTGTCTTGCGTAATACACTGTGACGTGTAATACCTCTCGACACGTCATACTATACGACACATAGTATAATGTGTCAAGGGGTATTTCAAAATTTTTTTTAATTTTTTTGCTTAAGGGTGGGGAAATTGGCCGGAAACGGCTTAAAATCGGGAAATTTGGGCAAAAGAAAAGCCCGGGAAATCCGAGCTTTGTCTTAGTAGTAACCGTTATTGGCACTGTTTTCGAGCTTTAAAAGCAGGCGGCTTAAGGGGTATACAAGTGCCCCGAAGCAGAAGTTGCCTGCCGCGTGTACGCAATCCCAGGGGAAGCCTGAGGCTATCCATGCGAGGGTGCCTTTTAAAGAAAGCCCGAAGGCGATGGCCTGGAAAGGCGCATAAAGTGTTCCGTAACAGAGTCCGTGCAGTGCACAGACTATCATATATACGGGAACCGCAATCTTGGGCGGCATCTTGCGCGGAAGCGCCAAAGCGACAAGGAATAGAATAGGCCACAGATACCAGTAAGGTATCCACCATATTCCAAAGCCCGTGTAAGCGCCTTCAAGAAGTATAAAGACGATTACGGGTATAATGCCCTTGCTCCTATACACTATCGCAAAAAGCATCGTGAACATTCCGAGCATATGCACATTCGGAAGAAACTCCAGAATCTGCTTGGACGTAAACATCAAAGCGCCAAAGAAAGCGAACAGTACCATTTCTCTGATACTTAAGTGTTTATTCAAAGATTATTTCTCAACCTTGAACATGTAGGTGGCACCGTCTTCAACGTTAGTGGAATCTACACCGGTAGAAGCGTATTCACCGTTAATGTAGAATGCCCAGTAAGTGCCGTCGTTCTCGTAAATAGCCTCGATACCGTTAACCTTGGTAACGTAGAGACCGTAAGCACTGTCGGTACCTTCGATTAAGCCTTCGTCAAGTAAAGCTTCACCTACGGTAGCCTTTTCGGTAGTGATTTCAAAAGGTGTTTCGTTGCCGTCTGCATCAACTACAACGAACTTAAAAGAAGCGCTCTTAGCTTCTTCAGCGGGCTCTTCAACAGATGCCTCGGTGGAAGCTTCGGTAGCTTCTTCTACGGAAGCCTCGGTAGATGCTTCAACGGATGCTTCAACAGATGCTTCAACAGAAGCTTCAGCAGCAACGCTTGATACGGATGCGTTCTTCTTCTCGCATCCAGCCATTACCATGACCATAGCCGCAATAAGGAGCATGGAGATTATTGTCTTTAAAACTGATTTTCTCATGTTAGTTCCTCCAAAAAGAAAAATAAATATTATTAGTGGTCGGTTCCGTAATGTCCTGTCGGATTGTGGTGCTCGCGCAAATACTTTCGTATCAAAACGGGCGGGGCTAAGTCTTCCGGCTCATATGTATACGCTTCGGGAATCCTTCTCGGCGTAAGCCAATGGATCCGTAATGGTACCTGAATCTGCGGCGAAGCAGGCATCCCTATGCAACATATCTACGGCGGCGGGCCCGCGAAGGCATCTGACCTTCTTCCTTACTCCCCTAACCGATAACAAGGTTTTATTATAGCAGAAAATCCCCGCAATTCCATATTTACTTTACTAAAAACACGAAAAACGATAAAATCTTGGTAAGATTGTTTATAAGGATATGTATTTATGGAGAAACTTTTGGTAATAACGGGGACAAATGCCTCCGGTAAAAGCGGCCTCGGAATTGAACTTGCGCGTAAATATGGCGCAGAAGTAGTGTCCGCCGACTCAAGACAAGTGTTTACGGGCCTTAATCTCGGCTCCGGCAAGGTTACGCCCGAGGAGATGAAGGGTGTGCCTCACCATTTGCTTGATGTGGCTGAGCCGAACGACTTTTTTTCGCTGTCTGATTATCAGAGACTGGCTTATGAAGCAATAGATGATATACTCGCGCGGCAAAAGAAAGCATTTCTTGTAGGCGGCACCGGACTATATGTGAATTCAGTTGTGGACGGTTATAACTTGTCTGAATCCGCTCCGGACCCTGAAATACGTAAGCAAGTGGAAGAAAAGACCCTTAAGGAACTTGTGGAGATGTTAGGCGAGCTTAATCCGGCGGCTATGGAGCGTGTAGACCTTAAGAATAAGCGTCGCGTGGAGCGCGCAGTTGAGAAGGCGCTTGCCGGCGACAAAGAGGAGAATCCGTCGGAGAAGCGTTATGAGACTTTTGTGATAGGTGTGACGTGGCCCCGCGAAGTCTTGTATGAGAGAATTCGTGAGCGTCTCGACAGAAGACTCGACCAAGGCATGATTGATGAGGTTGTAAAGCTTCGTGAGGCGGGTGCAACGGACGAGTTTCTTTATAAGCTGGGACTGGAATACCGCTACATCTTAATGTACCTTCGTGGCGAGTTTGCTTCTTTTGACGCTTTCTACGAGACTTTGTTTAAGGAAATCAGGCATTTGGCCAAGGAACAGATGACGTGGTTTCGCAAGAGAAAAGACATTCACTGGATAGATATGACGGGTGACCCAGTTACGGAAGCGTCGCGATTCATCGAGGCCTTCTATGGCTTGTAAATTGTGAGTTTGTAACCTTCTGTCGTGTTGACATGTGACGAAGCACGGCAGTATAATAGCGGGTAGATTTTTAATAAGAGGTTAGATTATGGATTACGTTAAAGAACCTAAGATGCGCCCTGTATTTCCCAAGCGCGCAGTCGTAACCGGAGGCATGCCCTACGGCAACAAAGAACTTCATTTCGGTCATATCGGCGGTGTGTTCGTGCACGCAGATACTTTTGCCAGATTCTTAAGAGACAGAATCGGCGAGGAGAACGTTATTTTCGTGTCAGGTACCGACTGCTACGGTTCCCCTATCTTAGAGGGCTTCCGTAAGGCCAAGGAAGCAGGTACTTTCGACGGCACAATAGAAGATTATGTTCGTAAGAACCACGAGTCTCAGAAGGATACACTCGATAAGTACGAGATTAGCCTTAATCTCTTCGGAGCTTCCGCTTTGGGCCGCGCCGGCGAGATTCATAAAGAGGTTTCCCGCGAGGTATTCGAAGGACTTTATGAGAAAGGAACTCTTGAGAAATTAAGCTCTCCTCAGTTCTACGACCCCAAGTTTAAGTGCTTGCTTAACGGTCGTCAGGTAATCGGTAAGTGCCCTATTCAGGGCTGTCAGTCCGAGAAGGCTTACGCAGACGAGTGTGACCTTGGTCACCAGTATATGCCTACCGAGCTTATCGACCCTCACAGCACTCTTTCTGGACTTACTCCCGAGCTTGTGGATGTTACCAACTGGTATTACAAGCTTGAGGATTGCATCCCCATGATTCAGGCATATGTAGACGACCTCAGAGCTAACTCCAATGCACGTAAGTACATGCTTACCACCATTGAAGAGTTCTTAAAGCCTCCGTATATATATGTTCAGAAGAAGTTTGTTGAGGACCTTGATGCACTTCGCGCCAAGTTCCCCGAGCATGACGTAATTGACGATAATAAGAATTCCTATACATTCGTATTCAAGAACCTTGACGACAGAGATGCTGCCCGCAAGGTACTTGAAGGCTTAAGCATTAACTATCGTACCGGTAAGACTCTCGTTCCTTTCAGACTTTCCGGTAACATTGAGTGGGGTGTTCCCTTCCCGGAGAAAGAAGGCCTTAAGGACTTAACCTTCTGGGTATGGCCCGAGTCACTCTGGGCACCGATTTCTTTTACCAGAGCATACCTTGAGAGCAAGGGCGCTGATAAGGATGAGTGGAAGAAGTTCTGGAATGACGATGACGCTATGGTATATCAGTTCATCGGACAGGATAATATTTCTTTCTACGGTATTGCTCAGCAGGCTATGTGGGAGACCTTGGGACTTAAGAAGACCTTCCTTGTACCCAACAACCACATTTTGTTCATGAATAAGAAAGCTTCAAGTTCAGGCTCCATCAAGCCTCCGATGGCCAAGGACCTCCTTGAGTTCTATACGGCAGAGCAGATGCGTATGCATTTCTTAAGTTTAGGTCTTGCCAACAAGAGCGTAAGCTTCGATCCTCAGGTATATCTTCCCGAGGAAGAGCGTAACGGTGCCGATCCCGTACTTAAGGACGGTAACCTTCTTACCAACGTATTTAACAAGATTATCAGAACCTGCTTCTACACCTTGCAGAAGGACTTCGACGGCAAGCTTCCTAACGTGGCTGTTTCCGAAGATGTTATTGCAGAGGCTAAGGACGCTATCCTTACTTACGAGCAGAACATGTATGACCATCAGTTCCACAAGATTACATACGTGCTCGACACTCTTATTCGTAACATGAACAAGAGACTTGTGAACAACATGCGTGTTGCGGACGCTGAGGCTAACACAGAGCTTAAGGCTCAGGTACTTGCAGATTCTTTCTACGGTATCAGAGTCGCTACCGCTTTGTTACATCCTATCGCTCCCAGCGGATGTGAGAAGATTCGCGAGTACTTAAACGTAGATGAGCGCATCTACAACTGGGAGTACATCTTTTCAACCTTAACCGATTTGATGGATGACCCCACTAATCACGAGTTTAAGTTCTTAGAGCCCCGTGTAGACTTCTTTAAGCTCCACGAGTGCCAGCTTGCAGCCAAGGAACAGTAATATTCATAAGCAATAATTGAGCCCTCGCACCGGTGGCGGTGTGGGGGCTTTTTGTGTGCTTTCAGAAATTTTCGATTGAACATATTAACGGCAAATTAGTTATCACGAGGGCTTATAGGTGATATAATGGACTGGTGGTATTGCATAGTTTTTGGCGCTTTTGATTAAGCGTACAATCTAATTTCCTGAAGGGATATAAATGTTGATATGAGTAATCAGAATGACCTTTTTTCTTCAAAATTCATGATTAAATTTATAAGGTTTATTAATATGCTTCTTTCGCCCGGACATTATAGAAGTATCGCTCCGAGAAGACCGGACCCGAGACGATACGGAAGCGGAGCTATGGGCGGTGGATATAATCGTTATCAGGGAGGGCGTCCTCAGAGCCATAGCTCAGGCGTTTCTTCGGACTCAGGCTATAGTCCGTCATTTGATTTTGGCGATGATACCTACACTGACACCTACAGTGATACATATGAATCATACTCGCCCTCGACCGATTATTCCTACAGTTATAGTTCGGACAGCTCGGTATATGACGATTCATCGAGCCGCAAGGACAGCTTCTATGGTGAAACATATTACCATGACACGGAATTTACCTACGGAGACGTAGACAGGTATTACGGAAGCTACACAGACTATAGTTCGTCTTCTTACACCAGCTACACTGATTACAGCTCATATACGAGCTATACTGATTACAGCTCATACACAAGCTATACGGATTATAGCAGTTACACCGATTACAGCTATTCAAGTTACACGGATTACAGCTCCTACAGCAGCTATTCCGACTACAGTTCATACAGTTATTAAGGGGATTAATGTTCATGGCGAACATAGTAATGACAAACGCTTGCAATCTTAAATGCCCATATTGTTTTGCTAACGAATTTGTTAATCACGATAAAGACAGTATTTCTTTTGAAATGTTCAAAGAAGCCGCAGAATTCATTCTGGGCGACAACAAAGGACACATAGGATTAATAGGGGGAGAACCTCTTTTACACCCCGAATTCAAGGAATGTATTTCGTACCTTTTGGATAACAGGAATGTAAAATCCATTACAATTTATACCAACGCCGTACTGGCGGAAAAATATTACAACGAACTGGCAGCCGAGAAGGTTAGACTTCTTATCAACTGCAATTCACCCGCGGATATGGGCGATGCCGCATTCGCCAAAATGAGTGCCAACATTCATGAACTGGTAGTGAATCGCCACATGAAGGACCGTATCACTCTCGGAATCAACATGTACAAAGCGGATTTTGAGTATGATTATATCGTAAAGCTTCTTTTGACATACAAATACGATCATGTACGAGTGTCAATAACTGTCCCGAATTGCGAGGAAGGTAAGAACAGAAGCGCGGTGGACGATTTTATTGCTATTAAGCCCAGGATGAAGGCTTTCTTTCACACACTTCTTAAGTATGGTATTCAGCCTCGTTTTGACTGCAACAAATTTCCTGTTTGCCTGTGGGATGACAGCGACAAAGCGGAGTTTGCCGGGTACTATGTTGATAAGAAGGATGAACTTTATATGCAGATGTTAAATGTCGAGTGCAATCCCGTAATCGACATTACCCCCGACCTTACGGCCATTCGCTGTTTCGGCATGTCCGACTGCTCGAAGGAGTCCATAAGAGATTACAGGAATATTGAGGAACTCAGGCACTACTATTTGAACGAGTTTGATGCGTATAAATTCAACACTGTTTGCGACAAGAAATGTGTCAACTGCTACAATCGTAAGACGATGCACTGCACGGGAGGCTGCCTGTCTTACAAGGTTTCTGCGATTACAGAGTTAAGAAATGCCGCGGCGGAGCTTATGAATAATGGATAAAGAAAATGCACTAAGCTTTTGCGATACTGTTTTTCCGGCATTCAATACTCTCATGTGGGAAGCGGAACTTGGCAAAAGAACAGGTATCAACAGAATATTTGTAGGCTCTTACTTCTGCGAATGCTATTTTCTGAGATATGAAAAGTTTTCTTTTGACGAACTGGGAAAATGGGCAGCGCTTAAATCACTCAAGGTAAGTTTTGTTATACCGATCGTGAGAGAGCCGGACCTTGAAAAAGCGAAGGATGTAGTCAGGCGGGCGCTTGCATGCGGATTTATTGACGAAGTGATAGTCAATGATGTGGGAATGTTAGATTATGTGAGTCGCGAGTACGACGTTAAGATATTTCTCGGAAGATTGTTTTTTAAGAACACAAGAGATTCGAGAGGACCTTTTCCGAGAACGGGGGATGGGATAAATTTCTACTCTTCCGTATATAATCAGCTTTTGAAGGACTATGCTTTTGCGGGAATTGAAGCGGATGCGGCCGCACTTGATATGGATTTTGAAGGTATGCCGGAAGATATGGTACTTGGACTGCATGAAGATTTGACTTACTTAACAACCGGCAGAATGTGTGCTTTTGCAGCAGCAGGGTTAACCGATGACAGAAAGTTTCTTCCGGATGAGCCTTGTAAACTGGAATGCGTCGGTAACGCTGTAACTTACAGTCTTGAAGGCGGAATAATAATAAAGGCGGGCAAGACCTGCTACTGCGCTGCAAGACCTGCGACGGTACACGGAGTCACACGGCTTAGGTCCATTACCACCGTTATTGGATGGGGGTGTGACTATGAAGGCTGACATGAAGATTTTGGTACCGCTTAACAATGAGCGCGATGTGGAGCGTTATGCTGTGGCGGGCGCAGATCAGTTCTATTTTGGGTTCTTCGACCCGGAATGGACGACGCGGTTTACGCACAGCGCAGACATAAACAGAATGTCTGCTTTTGGCACCAGAGCTAACAGATTCAGCTTCGAAAATGCCAAAGACGTTATACGGACTATTGCTTCGCTTGGCAAAGACAGCTATGTGACATTTAATGCAAATGTCTATTCGGAAGACCAGATAGAGTTTCTTGGTGAGCGGTTTTATGAGCTTAAGGAAGCCGGAGTGACGGGTGTGATTCTTTCCGATGCAACGCTTGTATCTAAAGCCCTTTCGGCGGGTATAGATGCCGTGGCCAGCACCATGATGGCTATTTACAATACCGACATATTAAGGTACTACGTTGGAAAAGGCTTTAAGCGGGTGATTGTTCCCAGAGAGTGCTCGATAGATGACATTAAGATTATGCATGATGCGTTCCCGGATGTTGAAATCGAGGCGTTTTACATGCGAAACGGGTGCCTTTATTCAGACAGCAATTGCCTGATAGACCACCACTTTGGCGGGCTTTGCACCGACTTGCGCAGGAGAAAAGGTTACTTGAGCATGTCGGAGGATAGCGCTGTTGATGAAGAAAGACTGAGAGAGGCTCTTAAACTGTTTGATGAAAAGCTCTTTTCGGGTATTGCCTGCGGACA
The DNA here is from genome assembly GCA_017544835.1 of Lachnospiraceae bacterium. Classification (GTDB taxonomy): domain Bacteria; phylum Bacillota; class Clostridia; order Lachnospirales; family Lachnospiraceae; genus UBA1258. The sequence goes on from JAFYDI010000110.1 coordinate 68,740, forward strand.
CTGCGCTTTGTACGATTTGTACCACGCGGGTGTAAGGGCTCTGAAAATAGTCGGAAGGGCCGACAGAAACGATTCCGTATTAAAGGATATAGAGACTACTCAAAGAAACCTTGAAGTTGTCGGGGAAGCGGGTTCCAAGGCGGAATATCTTTCCCATATGATAAAACCTGACGCTTACTGCGTGAGCGGATTAAATTGCTATTACAGAGGATAAAAGAATGAATGAAGAATTGACTTTAAGCGCATATGAAAGAACTCAGTTTAAATATGCCATGATTGTGCTGACACTTGTTACGGCGGGTTCGGTTCATGGAAATTCAATTGTCTACTTTTTGCTTACAGTCATAATAATGTGTGCCATAAGATACTTAAACAATCGTGATTTGATTGCACAAAGAGATTTTGTGAGCATTATTATAGCTTTTGTGGCTATAAGCGTGGCATTTTCTTTTGGACGCGCGCTTCTGGGCATAATTTTCAGGGGCCTCGACGAAGAGGAGGGTGTCGCTAATACAATAGGATTGGTAGTGCTGATAATAGCTGACATTTTAGGCTGGATAATATACGGTAAGAGCGCGGATTTGGTGGCTTCAAGCACTGCCGGAACACAGACTGCGGCGACTTCGGGTACCGAGACCACTGCTGAGGACGTTGCGGAAACGGTTAACGCGTCGGAGGAAACCGTAAGCAGTTCGGCTGAAGCTTCCGTTGATAATGCCGGCAAAGAGGCGGCTGAGGAGACAGAAGGTGCGGAGGCCACAGTTGTGTGCCCGAATTGCGGAGCAGTATTACCGGCCAAGAATAAATTCTGTCATTTGTGCGGTACAAGGCTTAAAGCGTAAGAATCAGTCGGGCTATATGCTATGCGTTGTATTAAAGCACGATGCAGTCGTATCGGATAGAATTGCCTTTAATTGAATATGATGGTTTGACCCCGCCGAGGATTGGTGCTTTGGCGGGGCGTTTTATTACTATTTTGGAGGGCTTAGCCGCAAGAGCTGCCTGTAAGAGTGATTCCTCGTCGTCGCAGGGGCGCTCGAGAAGCTGAAGGATTTGGAACTTCTTCTTGATGAGGCCGGATTTCTGACGGGTGGGGAACATGGGGTCTAGGTAGACTACGTCGGGGCGAAGGGAGAGAGCCTTAAGGCCGGCGACGCTGTCGCCGGGGGTGAAGTGCAGGCGCGAGGCTACGGGCGCGAGGGCGGGGTCCGCCAGAGCGCGCGTCAGAGCGTCCTGCAGCAATGCGGCGATGGTTTCGTTGCGCTCGAAGAGGTATACCTCAAAGCCTGCGGCAGCAAGGAGGAACGAATCCTCGCCGAGACCCGCGGTGGCATCCACCGCGACAGAGGCCTCGCCCACGGGCGACTTAACGCGCGCAGCTCGCACCAGCATTTCGCCGTTTAAGTTGTTGGGCTTAAGCCTATCCTTCATCGCGGCGAAATCCCCGCGAAGCGACAGGGCGCCCGCCACCAGCGTAAGCCCCTCGGGCGTATCTATAAGTTTAGGAATAACATTAGTCTGTTCCATATATCGCGCACTTCCCTTTCGCACAAATTATAACGTATTTGTTAGCATTGTGGAACTCAAATGCAAAATTTGGTACTCTTATCGTGGAGAAAGAGGATGATACTTGGAAGCATATGGGATAATCGGGGGGAGATAAGATGATTGACAGGGAACCGAGATTAAAGACGAAACGTCTTTACATTCAGCCCATGAGCACCGAAGAAATTTGTTCCTACAAAGCATCTGCCGACAATGAATGGTTACGAGACAGAATTTCCGAAAGGGAGAAGTTATGTGCTGACGATCAGAGTCAGCGTATTTGGTACGCTCCCTGGAAGGTCTGCTTAAGAGACAGCGACGATTTTATCGGAGTTATCGCTTTCGGCGGTCCGCAGGAAGACAACACTTTGGAAGTTTTATTCGACACGTTCGAAGCTTATCAGGGAAACGGATACACATCGGAGGCTCTGAGGAGAGTGGTAAGATGGGCATTTAATTGTCCTGAAGTTTTCTATCTTGAAGCCGCAGCAACCGACCACTGCCACGCGGCCAAGAAAGTACTGGAGAAACTTGAATTCAAGCCTGACGGCGTCTCAGCCGAAGGCATGAGATATGTTAAAGTTAAATCCGAGCCCTGGGTGGCGGTTTACATGTGTTTTGGTATGGCTATCGGCTGCGCCATTGGCGGAGCATACGGAAACACCGGGGTCGGACTGAGCCTTGGCGTCTGCGCGGGCATGGCTGTGGGGACAGCCATTGATACCCACATGAAGAAAAGCAGAGCCAGACAGAGAGAGGCTCGAAAAGAAGTGGAGATTTGAATAGATGGACCGTTACGTAACCGAAAGGCGTAACGGTCCGCTTTATTTTACGGCAACTCTTTCAAAAAGCAGGCAAATGGGTTACAATTTTCATGTGACTATATTTGAGGACGGTTACGGAGGTTACACATGGAAAAAGCCAAGAAACAGATTAAAACTCTCTTTATCATACGCATTTGCTTATGGGCGGTTGCGGCAATATCCACAGGCATCTGGATTTGGTATTCGATTAAACTTCACACAGACGGAATCTTCGATCCTTACGAATACGCAACGCTACTCAGACCTGTATTCTATACCTGCCTTGTAATCGCTGTCGTGGCAATTTGCGTAAGCTTTTTATTACGAAAGATTACTGTTGAGATAAAGAGACAGAACGATATCAGATAAGGGGATATTCACCTATGTCTTATTACTTAATTAAAGATTTCCTGCAGGATTCAACCCTCGAAGAGTGTGCAAAGCGCGAGTTTCCTTATGTTGCGGTTATTACCGCCGAGGAATTCGACCGAAATTACAGCTTCTTTGATATGGGTATCGATATGGAAGTGGAGTACGAGCATCCCGGTCTTACCAAGGCTGTGGTCAATTACGACTCGCTCACAGGATGCTTCTCGATACCGGATAGGAAGAATTTATTCGGCGAGCATCATAAGTTTTCTTTTGCTCTCGACGAGAAAGGTATAGCTTTCATCAATGACGACGGCACTGCTCAGGCGATTATTGATAAGGTTAAGGCCACCAGAAAATGGCGCGACCCTTCGCTTGAACGCTTCATATACGATTTCCTCGAAAGAATAGTTGAGAACGACCTTAAGTTCTTTGAGTGTCTTGATAAGCAGCTTGATGAGATGGAGGATGGAATCCTCAAAGGCGAGATTGACGATGTCATGGAGCCGCTTCTTGATTTCAGGGGACAAGTGCTTGAGATGCATACTCACTACGAGCAGCTTATGGACTTAATTCAGGAATTCATGGAGAATGAAAACGGATTCTTCCACCAGAAGAACCTTCGTTTCTTTGATATGTTCGCCAACAGAATCAACCGCCTCAATGACCTTGCCAACTCCATGCGTGAGCGCGTAATGCAGGTACGAGACCTTTATCACACGCAGCTTGAAGTCAGACAGAACAAGATTTCCACGGTTCTTACAATCGTAGCGACCATCTTCATGCCTCTTACCCTTATCGTAGGCTGGTACGGCATGAACTTTAAATACATGCCCGAACTCGAGCGCCCGTGGGCGTATCCCGTAGTGATAGGCATAAGCGTGCTGATTGTAATAGTAAGCATCACCTTCTTTAAAAAGAAAAAGTGGCTGTAAGCCTCATAAAGACACAAAAAAGCCCGGTACACTTTAAACAGAGTGCACCGGGTTTATTGTTTCTAAGCTTCTTTCTTTTTACGGACAAAGAACCAAAGCGGCATGACAAGGAGTATAAGCAATACCACAAGGATGCTTCGTCCTACCCACTTGTAAGGTCCGCCGTAATAGCCCCAAGGGAGGCGAAGGTAAGTTACCAGGAAGAACAGGATAAACTGGATAAAGTGATTGATAAGTGACAGCACAATGCCGCCGACAATCCAGCCCGCAGGCTGACCTTTAAATCCCTTCCAGTCCTCGCTAAGCCAAAGCTTCCATACGAGGAAGTAACCCACAAGAATGATTACCCAGCCCACAATGTAAAGCGGAATGTTAAGGTAATAAATCTTATTGTTTAAAAGCGAGCCCATAATCTCGGGCTCCGGGTCCTTCGGGAAGGATAACTGAATCAAAAATCCAAGTAACACCACCGCATCGGCAATGAGCCAGTGGAGCATCAGCCAAAGAAAGTTTTTAAAATTCGAACGAGTCTTCATAACCACCATATATCAACCGACTTGGATTGCCACCTGGAACGCGTGGCATCGGCTGAATTCCAAGATTTCTTGGTACAAGGGTTATTGTACAGCAATTACTTCAAGTGTTCAATGAATTCTCGCATTGCCTTTTCACATTTTTCGGGTTCGAGATTGTAAACACTGTGGCCGCAGTTTAAGAAGACAGTAGTTGAATCTGTCAGATTTGACGCATAATCCTTTTGAATATCAATCCAGCCTTCTGCTACGGTTCCGTCGGAGACAATCAGAAGAGTAGGGATATTGGGGATGGGCATACTGTCTAAGGCCTTAATGTCCGAAAAGATGTATTCGGATTCGGCGGACACGGTTTTGTTGCAATAGCTTCTGCAGATTAAGGACTTAATCAAAGCCTGTACATCTGCGGGCTCGTCCTTGGGAAGAAATCCTCCCACAAGTACTCTCACAATACCGAGCTTGTTAAGTGTTCTTTTGAACGTGTTGCTTGACTTAATACTCGAAACAAGCTCATCGTCAAAGGAGTCGTATGCTCTCGGAAGAGCCATATCAAGACCTATAATGGCTTCCACTTCTTCAGGGTATTGCTGAGCCCAGTAGATGGACTCAAGTCCCGAATAAGAGTGAGGACAAAGAATATACGGCGCCTGCACGCCGGCTGCCTTCAGCGCACTTCTGTACTGTCTGACTCTTGTCTCCACATCTCTTGAACCGTCGTATTCATCACTGAAGCCGTAGCCGAACTTTTCCGTAATGACGATTTGATAATCAGCGGAAAACCGCTCTGTAAAAGGTTTAAAGTCAAGTATCGGTGCTGTAGCCCCGGAGCCTGCGAGAAAGACAAGTGTGTGGTCGCCTTCTCCTGCTACGTAGATGCTCATTTTCCGGCCGTCAACATCCACCATCTGAGAAATCTGCTGACCTGCAATCATTCTTCGGTCGCCTTTAAGCATTATTCTGTTATAAATAAAAATGCAGGCAAGAAGCATCAACACTATTGAAAGAAATATAAGTAATACTTTACCAATGATTTTTAACGCTTTTTTCATGAATTATCCCCTTTTTTAGGCATAAAAAGGGCAGGGCAGATAGACAAGACCTGCCCCGCCGATTGTAAACACTATATGAGCTACTCGATATTGAGCTTATACTTCAAAACAAGGCGAGTTACCACATACTCGATTGCGTAGATTATCAGGTAATAGCTAATCGTTGCGAGAATAATATCCGAGAAGGTAGCTGCCATTATGTCGATGGTGTAAAGATTTCCCAAAGACTTGAAGCCGGTTGCGGTAAAGATTGCTGCGATAGTTCTTGAAAGAATCGTGTGACCGATTAATGCAAGGAAGGCTCCCAGAATTCTGTGTCTGGGAATGAGCTGACCAACGGTAATGCAGAAGTAAATAACTATCTGAGTACCAAATAACGCTACCAAAACGGTAAGGATGATAATCAATACACCGTTCTTATCAAGCAGATATGTACGGATTAAATCCCAGATATCGCCGACGAATTTAAGAATATCGGGTAAAGCAATATTGCCGACAAATAAAGGCAGGAAGGATAAAATAAACGCTACCGCCGCCAAAACTATTACAAGCGCGCCGCTTAAAAGCTTGCTTACAAGGTGCATGTCATGTGTAACAGGGAGTGTGAGATAGAAGTACCCTCTGTCGGACATAAGCGACTTGTAGTAGTTAATCGAAATGATGATATATACTGCAAATCCGCATCCCAAAAGTGAGATAACATATACAAAAGCAACCACAAAAACAATAATCGATACAAAAACGTTATTGCCGGCACCTTCGAAACCGAAGATTTCAAGGCATATTCTTAATGCAATCGAGGAACCGATTAATACTGCAAAGAGCGGCAACACATAGCGGCATAACGCCTTTAAGTCATATTTAATCAATTTACCTAACATGCGAATACCTCCCTGAACAAAGCATCAACGGATTTGCCGCGCTGTTCTCTGATATTGTCTACGGTGTCATTAAGTACGAGGGTACCTTCTTTAAGGAAGAGGGCTCTGTCGAGGGTGCTTTCAACATCCTGAATAAGGTGAGTGGAGATAAGCACTGCAGCTTCCTCGTTATAGTTCTGAAGTATTGTTCTTAAGATGTAATCTCTTGCTGCGGGATCGACGCCGCCGATGGGCTCGTCGAGGCAGTAAAGCTCGGCTTCACGAGCCATGCAGAGAATAAGCTGAACCTTTTCCCTGTTACCCTTTGAAAGAGTCTTGTAGTTCTTCTTTTCATCAAGGTGAAGGTCTGCAAGCATGGTTCTTGCCTTGTCCTTGTTAAAGTCTGCAAAGAAATCGCAGTACATTTTCACAAGGTCATTGATTCTCATCCAATCGGGAAGAGCGCAACGCTCGGGAAGATAGGAAATAACTTTCTTGCTGTTGACGCCGGGCTTTTCGCCGTTAATCAAAATCATACCCGATGTGGGTGTAAGTAATCCGTTAATCATCTTAATGAAAGTGGTCTTGCCGCTTCCGTTGGGGCCAAGTAAGCCGATTATCTGACCTTTTTCAAGAGTAAGGTCTAAGTGGTCTACCGCGATGTCTGAACCGTAATGTTTGGTCAAATCGCGAGCTTCAACAATTATACTCATAATTCCTCCTTTACTTTCGAAAGAAAATCTGCCGCTTCATTGCGACTGTAGCCTAAACTTGCCATTTTCTTTAAATAATTGTCCGCATGTTCTTTGGCCAAATTTTCACGTAATTTGTAAATCATGTCACAGTCTTCGGTAATGAAGCGTCCGGCGGTTCTCTGCGCACACACGATGCCGCTTCGCTCAAGCTCCGCAAAAGCACGCTGCACGGTATTGGGGTTAACACCCGCCTCGGTAGCTATATCTCTTACCGAAGGAAACTTATCGCCGGGCTTGTAGGTGCCGTTGGCGATTCGCAAGCACATCTGCTCTGTTAACTGTAAGTAGATGGGCTTATCATCTGTAAAGTCCCACATAAGAAACTCTCCTTTCTTTGAAACTGTGTTACTGTATTACTGTGTTATTCACTTAATACAGTAATACAACATTGGTTTAAGAAAGTCAACACCTTTTTAATTATTTTTTTGTTATTTGTGATATTATGGTTTGAAAGAGGTATGAGACAGATTTCAAGGAGTATATATACATGGGATTGTTTGAATTGCTGCTTTTGGCGGTGGGACTTTCTATGGATGCTTTTGCCGTGTCCATTTGTAAGGGGCTTGCCGTTAAGAAAATTACTGCAAAAGAATACTTGTTATGCGGCGTATGGTTCGGAGGCTTTCAGGGACTGATGCCGCTCATAGGCTATCTGGTGGGGTCACGGTTTGAAAAGTTTATAAGCGTGGTGGCTCCTTGGGTAGCTTTTATATTGCTGGCACTTATAGGTGGCAATATGATCAAAGAAGCTTTTGCTCCGCCGGAAGAGGTGAAGCCGGAATTTGATGTTAAGACGATGTTTATGATGGCCGTGGCTACCAGTATTGATGCTTTGGCTGTCGGTATTACGTTTGTGGCGGTGCCCGTTAAGGTTTTTGCGGAGGAAGGATTTGCCAATGTTATCTTTGCGGTCATCACGATAGCGATTATCACATGCATCATTTCGATGATAGGCGTTAAGATAGGTCACATATTCGGAACCCGTTATAAGTCAGGTTCCGAGATTATGGGCGGTACGATACTTATATTTATAGGTCTTCGAGCACTGATAACTCACCTTGACAGGTCTTCGGCGCTTTCCGATTCGGATACTATATTCGGAATGCTGATTCCGCTTATAGGAACGCTTCTCGGCGCGGCAGTGGTATATGCCAAGAAGAATGAGCTTTCCAAAGATTTAAGGATGATGCTGGTAGGACTGACTTCGGGAATCATGATTTCCATCGCTGTGTGGGGAATGATTGAGCCTGCGGTTAAAGGCGTTTCAGGAGATGTTAAGACCGGTATAATCCTTGTGGTCGTATGCTTCTGCGGCGGTGTGCTGCTTCAGTACATCCTCGACAGCGTTATACCGCACACACATGCTTATGTGGATTACACGGAAGGCCCGAAGTGCGGACTGGATACGGGTATGAAGGTAATGCTTACGGAAGTCATTCATCATATTCCCGAGGGTATCGCGCTTGGCGCTATTTATGCGGGACATTTTCTTGAGACAGAGTGGATTTCGACATCAACTGCGATTGTGCTTGCTATAGCCATCGCTATTCAGAATATCCCCGAAGCACTCTTTGTATCATTCCCGCTTCGAGAGAGTGGCACCAATACCGGCAAGGCTTTCTTTATGGGAGTAGTATCCGGCATGCCGATACCGCTTCTCGGTATTATTACGGTTATAGTTGCGCTCCTGTTCCCGAGCATTTTGCCTTATGTGATGGCACTTGCGGGCGGCGCGCTGATATATACTACGGTTGAGGAGATCCCGGGACTTGGGTCCAAGAAAGAAAACGACAAGGGAGCGCTTGCATTTGTTGCGGGATTTGCGATTGTGATGTTTATGATTTTCTTTTGACGGAAGAGGCTCAAAATAACTAGTCGGTGTGCTGATAGCAGTGGTGATGCTTGGCGCTGTCATAGTGATTGGAATTGTGACCGGCGAGGTGACCTTTACCGGAATTAATGGGCACCCTGATTTTGCGGCGCTTCTGCTTCATGCTGCAGGATTCGCTGTTCAGGGAGCTTCGGAAGAAATCTTATGCAGGGGGTTACGATGGACATAGAATTGTACTTTCAGGAAAAAGGAACCGGCGAATTGCTGATTCTTCTTCACGGAAACGGTGAGAGCAGCGATTACTTTTGCAATCAAATAGAGTACTTTGGCAAGAACTATCATGTAGTGGCACTTGATACCAGGGGCCACGGCAAGTCACCGCGGGGAGAGGCGCCTTTCACTATAGCGCAGTTTGCAGAAGATTTACATGATTTCATGGTGGATCATGGATTCTCCAAGGCTATTGTTCTGGGCTTTTCCGATGGCGCCAATATTGCCATGAAGTTTGCTATAAAATATCCCGGCATGGTGAAGGCTCTTATTCTTAACGGCGGCAACCTTAATGCCAAGGGTGTAAAGCGCTCCACGCAGCTTCCCATAGAACTTGGCTATAAGATAGCAAGCCGCTTCGCCGATAAATCGCCTGACGCCAAGAAGAATGCGGAGATGCTTGGACTCATGGTCAACGACCCGAATATCGAGCCGACCGAACTTGCTCAAATAACCGCACCCACACTGGTAATCTGCGGTACCAATGACATGATAAAAGAATCACATACTCGAGGAATAGCGGATAATATTCAGGACTCTAAACTCGCAATTATCAAGGGTAATCACTTTGTGGCGAATAAGAACCCGAAAGAGTTCAATAGAGCCGTTGAGGAGTTTTTGGCAGATTTAGCTTAATCGAGGGAATATATGGGCGATAAGTTTGAAAGAGTTATTTTTCTTGACATAGACGGAGTCCTAAACTCTAGATTTTGGGAAGACGAACATCAGGTTGAAATCAGTGACGGAAAATATGTTGATATTGAGGCAGTTAAGCTTTTTTCACAGTTGGTAAAAGAAACCGACGCGACAGTAATTCTGCATTCGGGCTGGAGATTCTGGTTTGATGAAACTATGAATCCTACAAGATCGGAAGCTAAGTACTTTGCTGATGCTATGGCGAGGGAAGGCGTTGAAATCGTGGGTGTCACACCTGATTTAACGACTGAAGAGATACGAAGAACCAGGAAATTCAGCCTGGTAAAGGCCGATGAAATTCTTTGCTGGCTGCAAGACCACAGAGAATGCGGGAATTGGGTGGTACTTGATGACCTCGATCTTCATAACAGCGAGATAGAAGCGCATCAGGTCAGGCCCAATAATGATGTGGGTATTACGAAGGAAGATGTTGAGAAAGCGAAGCTTCTTTTGCTGAAATAGAATTATTAAAAGGCGGCCGATATCGGTCGCCTTTGTTGTTAGCGCTGTCTATAGTCGGGGATCCCTAAGATTGCGGCAGCCTCGGCAAAGTACTTTTCTTCTATGTGGGGCCAGATTACGGAAGCGCCGGTGGCCTTGGCCTGAAGGTCGATGGCGGTGTTCACAAGCTCAGGAGTGTAGTCTTCGCCGGTTTTGAGGGTGAAGATGTTGTTGGAGATGAACCATAGGCCTTTCTCCATGAGCCCCTTGGTGTATAAAGCGTCGACAACATAGTCTACATCATAGGGAAGGCTTAAGAATTCTGCTTCCCAGCGGGCGCCGCCGACTTCGGCTGAGTCGTATCCGTGAAGGATAAGGCACTGGGCGAGCCCCGGGTTGTTGATGGCTATGCCGAGGGCGCCTGTGTTGAAATAGTGGCGATTGTTATGGTCGAGCTGCCCCTGATAATGGGTGTGACCTGCTAAAAGGTAATCGGTGTCAATTTTCTCAAGCCATTCGCGGGTGTTGTCGCCGTCTAATTGCATAAGCTCGCGGGTATTGACAGGCGAACCGTGACAGCAGGTGATTGCAGGATAGCCTACGCACTCGTACTTAAAGGTGATAGGGAGTGATTCAAAGAAATCGATATCCTTATCTGTTAAACGCTCGTAAGTGTATAAAAGGTTGCCGCTTGCAGAGTTGTATATCCAT